>JAAETM010000218.1 GCA_024228395.1 bacterium
ACCGCCAGGTGCCTGGCTCGCATCCACCGCTAGCATCCGAACCGCCGGCTCCCGGCAACCCGTCTCAAGCTAGCGGTGGATTCGTGCCTGGCTCCGTATCACAGCGGTTCGAACCTGGAAGTACTCATTGGCACATGCCCTTCCGGCCAAGCCCCTTGAATCTCAACTAGGAGTCTTTGCTTGATGGGAGCAGGCTCTGGATTCAACCGAACTACATGCGCCTGAATCTGCCCAGGCTGGTTGCAGATTGCGGCCTGCAGGTCATTGCGAAGATACCGGGGAGCCCAACCCAGCATCTCGTAATCCTTTGATTGGATTTGAATCCCGACAATCGTCTCGGGGTTGGTCAACTCCATTGCAAGGCCGAGTTCCTCTCCAGCCTTTAGCTTGGCGATGCGCTTCTGAGCTGAGTCTGTGGTATGCCTAAATCCATGGAGGAAGAATCGGCATACGAACGACTGCTTGTCCTGACCTTTGAGCAAAGGAAAGACGTGAAAGCTATCGGTTGCCCGGTAACCCCCATCGACCTCAAGGATGTCGAATGCATCAGCATCCTCAGGAAGATCAAGCTGCTCCAGGTGAGTACGAAAATCCGCTCGGCTCTTGGGAAAGAGACGATTCTGAAGAAGAGGAAACAGCTCGGTGGACTCGTATTTCTCATTCAGTTTGGGGAACTCGAGTAAGGGCTCGAATCCAGCGTTGTCTCTGGCGTCCACGGCCCCACGAATGTACTGGAAGCGATAGATGCCCGATGAAGCGCTATGCTCCATTCGCCCGATGGGAAACCACCTTCTCGATTCCTTGTCTTGCCAGGCAAGGAACAGGGTTTTGTCTTTGGTCTGGATCATTTGGCTAGCGCCCTGAGGCGGTCAAGATTGTAGCACATGAGCTCGAGGGCGAATTCCCTGGCAAGGTCGGTCATCCAACCATCTGGAATCTTGCTTACGATGACCTCAAGGCCGGCCCGGTCAAGCATGGAAAGCGATTTCAAGGCCCCATCGAACAATTCGGGCCTGTCGCTTGCGGCCATCTGGACCAGTGACACAGGACTCGGACAGTGCTTCGAATCGCTTGACCAGTAAACAGCTCCACGCGCCTTGTCCTCCGCATACCAGTGCATGTGCCCATCTCGCAGGATCTTCACCCTGCAGGCCTGCCTCGTGCCCTCATCGACCAATTCTCGGCCTAGGGAAGATGCATGATCGAAAGAAGGTGCCACAAAGCCAACGAACCCGTCACCTGCACGCTCCCTCACGACCCCCCAGTTCTCATGGTGTCGATCTGTGTTCCCAATAACGGCGTCCAGGACCAGGAATTCGCAGAGCTGGCGCATCGCTTCTATGCGGTGCTGCTCTTCGCTGAAGACCCGATTCATTGAATCCATAATGTTGGCAAAAGTATGATCCGCTTGCTGCCACATCTTGCCCTCCGCATAGCCATGGACCTGACGTGCCAGAATCTGGTTTCCGTGAATCAATTCCTGACCACTTGAAATGAAGGACTTGGTCGAGACCCCCACATCTTCACCAAGCCGTGCGAGTTTGTACTCAGCATGGTCGATCCCGAGAACCTCGGCCACATCAGCAGCAATGACCTCAGCCCAGTGCTCACCCGTGGCCTCCCTTGAGCGCTTGAATAGGTGCTTTGCACCCAAGGGCTGACCATCCCCCACGGGAACCCGATACCAAACCTTGTCCTTGGTCCCCATGGGTTCCGACTCCAAGGCCCATTCGGGCTGCACCTCAACAATGGTGCGCTGTTGAGGCTCGTTGTCGTAGGGTTTCATTGCTGGGGAACTCGGAAAGCGAGCGAGAGCACATGCTGGGGGGCAAGCGCATACTACCGAACTTGCCTGCCTAAGAGACCTGCTTGACGGCGCTGGGTGTCACCCCTTTTCCCAAAACGTCCTCCCCTGCAGCCCAATCGAACCCAACTCGAGCCTCCCACCAAGACCATACGCGCCACCAGGTACGGGATTGAGAAGCCCGAACCCCACTAAAATCCCACACAAGGCAAGATCCGCCCCCACAGAACGACCGCACCATACAATTCCCTAAGCGCCCACAGGCCCTGCGATTACAATTCCCTGGGCATCCTAAGGCCCCAAAACCAGGCCCTCCCAGCCAGGCGCCGCAACCCCAGCGGCCCAACCCCACACCATTACCCAACCCAGCATGGCGAAACGGAAAGCAGCCACAAAACCCGCAAAGTCCTTCGAAGAGACCCTGTGGGAGACCGCCAACAAGCTCCGCGGCTCGGTCGAATCCTCGGAATACAAGCACGTCGTGCTCTCGCTGATCTTCCTCAAGTTCGTCTCCGACAAGTTCGAGGAGCGCCGGGCCGAGCTCGTTGCAGAAGACAAGGGCGACTACCTGGACATGGTGGAGTTCTACACGATGCAGAACGTCTTCTATCTGCCCGAGACCTCCCGCTGGTCCCACATCCAGCAACATGCCAAGCAGGGCGACATCGCCATCAAGATCGACTCCGCCCTCGCCGACGTGGAGAAGAGCAACGCCTCGCTCAAGGGCGCCCTACCGAACAACTACTTCTCCCGCCTAGGGCTGGACGGCAGCAAGCTCTCCGCCCTCATCGATGCCATCGACAACATCGACACGGTCGAGGACAAGGAAGAAGACACCGTCGGCCGGGTCTACGAATACTTCCTGGGCAAGTTCGCCGCTTCCGAAGGCAAACTCGGAGGCGAATTCTACACCCCCAAGTGCATCGTCAACCTCATCGCCGAAATGATCGAACCCTACAAGGGCAAGATCTACGACCCCTGCTGCGGCTCAGGCGGCATGTTCGTGCAGTCGATCAAGTTCGTCGAAAGCCACCACGGCAACAAAAAAGACATCTCCGTCTACGGCCAAGAGTTCACCTCCACCACCTACAAACTGGCCAAGATGAACCTGGCCGTGCGCGGCCTCTCCGCCAACCTGGGCGAAGTCCCCGCCGACACCTTCTTCAAGGACCAACACCCCGACCTCAAGGCCGACTACATCATGGCCAACCCCCCTTTCAACCTGAAAGGCTGGCGCGCCACCGATGAACTCACCGACGACCCCCGCTGGAACGGCTACGAAACCCCACCCACCGGCAACGCGAACTACGCCTGGATCCTGCACATGGTCTCCAAGCTCTCGGAGAACGGAGTCGCCGGCTTCGTCCTAGCCAACGGCTCCATGTCCACCAACACCAAAGGCGAAGGCCAAATCCGCCAAAAGCTAGTCGAAAACGACCTGGTCGACTGCATGATCGCCCTCCCCAGTCAACTCTTCTACACCACCCAAATCCCCGTCTGCCTCTGGTTCCTAACCAAAAACAAAAAGGCCGACAAAGACCGCGACTACCGCAACCGCCAAGGCGAAACCCTCTTCATCGACGCCCGCAAGATCGGCTCGATGATCAGCCGAACCCAGAAGGAACTCGACGCCAACGACATCGCCTCCATCGCCCGCACCTACCACGCCTGGCGCGGAGAAACTAAAGACGGCGACTACGAGGACGAACCCGGCTACTGCAAATCCGCCAAGCTCGAAGACATACGCAAGCACGACTACGTGCTCACCCCCGGTCGTTACGTGGGAGCCGCCCCCTTGGAAGATGACGGCATTCCCTTCGAAACCAAGATGACCGAACTAACCCAGACGCTCTACGCGCAAATGGAAGAGTCAGCGAAGCTGGATGAGGTGATCCGAAAAAACTTGGAGGGCTTGGGGTATGGGAAGTGAGGCTACAACTCTGGGCGAATTTATCGATGCAACTGGAGGAAGCGTCCAAACTGGGCCATTCGGAACAAAGCTCAAGGCATCCGAATACACCGAAGCAGGTGTTCCCGTAATCTCCGTAGGCGAAGTAGGCTTTGGGCGGATACGGCTCCACGAAAAGACTCCAAAAGTCGATAGCACCGTATGGGAACGAATGCCCGAATTCCTACTTAGAACAGACGACATCGTTTTCGGACGTAAGGGGGCTGTCGAAAGGAATGCGCACATTCAACCTGACGAAGACGGGTACTTTCTGGGTTCGGATGGAATCAGAGTTCGTCTCAACTCTAACAACTGCGATCCACGGTTCATCTCGTACCAGTTCCAGTCGGCCGCGCACAAAGCGTGGATGATTCAGAACGCCGCAGGCACGACAATGCCATCCTTGAACGAGGGCATCATTCGTCGGATTCCAATCATCGTCCCCCCCCTCCCCGAACAAAAAGCCATCGCTCACATCCTGGGCACCTTGGATGACAAGATCGAACTGAACCGGCAAATGAACGCCACCCTGGAAGCCATGGCCCAGGCCCTCTTCAAAAGCTGGTTCATAGACTTCGACCCAGTAATCGACAACGCCCTCACCGCCGGCAACCCCATCCCCCCCGAACTAGCCCCCCGCGCCAAAGTCCGCCGCCTCGCCCTCGCCAACGGCACCGCCAACCGCGAAGCCGCCAAACCCTTCCCCGCCGCCTTCCAACAAACCGAATCCATGGGCTGGATCCCGGAGGAGTGGGAGGAAACAAGCTTTGGAGAGCACATCAACTTCCAAACCGGACCTGCCTTCAAGAGCAAAGACTTCACAGAATCGGGAACACGGCTCGCACGGGGCGACAATGTGAAAGAGGGCCGTTTTCAGTGGGGACACAAATCACGATACTGGCCCACAGTAGACGATTCGCTTCTAAAGTATCTGCTGTGCAGTGGTGATGTCCTCCTCGGGATGGACGGTTCAAAGGTGGGGAAAAACAGAGTTCGCGTTCGAGCTTCTGACCTGCCGTGCCTGTTAGTTCAGCGCGTCGCCAGACTAAGTAAGAAGAATACGATCTGTAGTAATTTCATCTTCTTGGCCGTCAATAGTGAACGCTTCAGGGATTATGTTGAAGTGGTGAAGACCGGGAGCGCTATACCGCACATCAGCGGGGGTCAAATCAAAGGCCTGCCTCTTATTCTACCTGAGGACAATACGAGTGCCGTATTCAGTGAATTCGAGCGCCTCGCATCATCGTTCTTCAATCGCACTGACGTCATAGTTACTGAAAGCCAGACTCTCACCAAACTCCGCGACTCCCTCCTCCCCAAACTTATTTCCGGCGAGCTCCGCATCCCAGAAGTTGAACAACTCACCAAGGGGGCCCATGCATGACTACGACTCCGGAACAAATCGACATCTGGCGTGCCGCAAAGAGCGAAAATCAGAACCTTGAGTTCAAAGAAGCGAAGACCCAGTTCGACAACAAGAGGCTCTTCAAGTATTGCGTGGCCATAGCCAATGAAGGTGGCGGACAACTACTTCTTGGGATCGCTGATAAAGCTCCCAGACCCGTCGTTGGGAGTGTGGCTTTCAATAACCCTGTGGAGATGGCGGCCAAACTCTTCACCACCATCGGATTCCGAGTCGATATCGAGGAGGTTGATCATCCCGACGGACGAGTCGTCGTGTTTCACATTCCCAGCCGCGCGCGGGGAACTGCCTATGCCTATCATGGCGCCTACCTGATGCGTGTCGGCGAAGAGCTTCAACCGATGACCGAGGATCAACTGCGCAAGATATTCGCGGAAGGCCAACCCGACTGGCTAGCTGCTTTCGCGAAAGAAGGCCTCTCTGGTCAAGATGTGGTTCAACTGCTGGATACGCAAACTTTCTTTGATCTGCTGAAGCAGCCGTATCCGACCGATCAATCCGGAGTATTGGATAAGCTCATCTCCGAGCGTTTAATTGAGAAACGTGACGATGGTTTTGCAATCCGAAGGATGACAGCGGTTCTTCTCGCGAAAGAGTTGAGTGCATTTGAAGCGGTCTCTCGCAAAGCGCCGCGAGTCGTTGTGTATGCCAAGGACTCAAAGCTGGAGACCACTTCCGACCTGACGGGGACTAAGGGCTACGCCGTCGGCTTCCAGGGACTGGTGCAATACATCATGACGCAGCTACCTCAGAATGAAGTCATCGAGAAAGCCCTGCGGAAAGAGAGCAAACTGGTTCCGGAAGTCGTCATTCGCGAGCTGGTTGCTAACGCCCTCATACACCAGGACTTTTCGGAAGGCGGAGCTTCCCCGATGGTCGAGATCTACGCAAACCGAGTGGAGATCTCCAATCCCGGTGAGCCGATCGTCCCCGTGGAACGATTCATTGATGGTTACCAATCGCGCAATGAGCGGCTAGCAGACCTGATGCGCCGCTTTGGCATCTGTGAAGAGAAAAGCAGTGGCGTGGATCGTGTGATCGCGGCGGCAGAAATGTTGCAGCTCCCAGCCCCCAATTTCATGGTCGGATTCAAGCGAACCACCGTCGTCATATTCGGCCCGCGAGCCTTTAAGCAGATGGATCGAACGGACCGAATTCGGGCCTGTTATCAGCACTGCGCTCTTCAGTGGGTCTCGAGGGGGCAAATGACAAATGAATCGCTAAGAAACCGCTTTGGCCTGGGTGAAGGCAGCAGCAATGCGGCTTCTCAGGTGATTAAAGCGGCAATCGAACAGAATCTTGTGAAGCTGGACCCCAGTGCTGCAAACTCCCGGAAATTTGCCCGATACCTCCCCATTTGGGCCTGATCCTTATATTGTTTTATCCCCCGACAAACCGGCCATCAAAGCCTAACCCCCTGGAAACGAACAACTTACTATTTTGTCTTATCCTTCATTCCTCGCTGTTGCCCAGAATTCTGGACGAAGGCTTCAGACAGAAGATCCATTGACGGTCTTTCAGAACGGAGGAAACCGAAGATGAAATTCACAGAAGCCCAACTCGAATTTGCCATCATCGAGCTCCTTGAAGCCGAGGGGTACCCGCATGTGTCAGGCGAGGCGATTGAGCGCCAGCCGCAGGAGGTTCTCATCAAAGCCGACCTGCGCGCTTTCCTTGCCAAGCAGTACGCCGACGACCACATCACGCCACAGGAAATCGAAGCGGTTATCAACCAACTCGAAGGCTACTCCGCCGCCGACCTCTACGAGAGCAACAAGGCGATCATGAAGCTAGTCTCGGATGGCTTCCTGCTGAAGCGTGAAGACCACACCCAGAAGGATCTCTACATCCAGCTGATCGACTACTCGGGGCTGGTCGCCTTTCGCAAGCCGACTTCGGACCAGGTGCCTTCGATCGTCGCGGAGGACGGGGCGACCTACGAGGGAGAGCCGCGTGGAGGCAACAACCTCTTCAAGATCGTCAACCAGCTGGAGATCACGGGGCACGAGAGGCGCATTCCAGACGGCATCCTCTACATCAACGGCCTGCCCCTGGTCGTCTTTGAATTCAAGAGCGCCATCCGGGAGGAGGCGACGATCCATGACGCCTACGTGCAGCTGACCACCCGCTACCAGCGCGACATCCCCGAGCTGTTCAAGTACAATGCCTTTTGCGTAATCAGCGATGGGGTGAACAACAAGGCGGGTTCCTTCTTTGCCCCCTACGAGTTCTACTACGCCTGGCGTAAGACGGATGGCGGCGACTTGGTCGAGGAAGACGGGATCAACTCGCTCTATACCATGATCCAGGGGCTGTTCCATCAGACGCGGCTACTGGATGTGATCCGGAACTTTGTTCATCTGCCGGACACCTCTCGCAAGGAGGAGAAGATTCTTTGCCGGTATCCGCAGTACTACGCGGCGACGAAGCTGTATCGGAACATCCTTGAGCATCGCAAGCCGGAAGGCGATGGCAAGGGTGGCACTTACTTTGGGGCGACGGGCTGCGGTAAGAGCTTCACCATGCTCTTCTTGACGCGGCTCTTGATGAAGAGTGTGGACTTCTCTAGTCCAACGCTGGTCGTGATCACGGACCGTACCGATTTGGATGATCAGCTCTCGGGTTTGTTCACCAATGCCAAGGGTTACATCGGTGACGAGTCGGTCATTAGCGTGGAGAGCCGCGATCATTTGCGTGAACAGCTCATGGGCCGCAAGAGTGGCGGCGTGTTCCTCACCACCATTCACAAGTTCACCGAGGACACCGAATTGCTGACCGATCGCACCAATGTGATCTGCATCTCGGACGAAGCCCACCGGAGCCAGGTAAATTTGGACCAGAAGCTCAAGATCACCGACGACGGGGTGAGACGGTCCTTTGGTTTTGCCAAGTACCTGCACGACTCCCTGCCCAACGCCACCTACGTGGGTTTCACCGGCACCCCCATCGACGCCACCTTGGATGTCTTTGGTGAGGTGGTCGACAGTTACACCATGACCGAGTCGGTCGCGGACGAGATCACCGTTCCCATCGTGTACGAAGGTCGTGCCGCCAAGGTGATCCTCGACAACAGCAAGCTAGAGCAGATCGAGAAGTACTACGAGGAATGCGCGGAAGCGGGTGCGAGCGACTACGCCATCGAGGACAGCAAGAAGTCCATGGCCAACATGGGTGCGATCCTTGGCGACCCGCAGCGCATCGAAGCGCTGGCGGCCGATTTCGTGGAGCACTACGAAAAGCGCATCGGCGAAGGTTCCACCGTGGCGAGCAAGGCTATCTTTGTCAGCAGCAGCCGCCAGATCGCCTACGACTTCTACAAGCAGGTCACGGCCCTGCGCCCCCAGTGGGCCGAGGTTCGTGTCTGTGCCGAGGGTGTGGAGCTGACTGACAAGCAGAGGAAGGAAATCCTGCCCATGGAGCGCATCAAGATGGTGATGACGCGGGGCAAGGACGATGAGAAAGCTCTCTACGACCTGCTCGGCACCAAGGACGACCGCAAGACATTTGACACCCAGTTCAAGAAAGCGGAGTCCAACTTCAAGATCGCCATCGTGGTGGACATGTGGTTGACGGGCTTTGACGTGCCCTTCCTCGATTCGATCTACATCGACAAGCCGGTCCGGCGACACAACCTGATCCAGACCATCTCGCGGGTGAACCGCAGGTTTGAGAACAAGAAGAAGGGACTGGTCGTCGACTACATCGGCATCAAAAAGCAGATGAACATGGCGTTGGCCCATTACTCCAAGTCGGATGGTGGCAACATCGAGGAGATCGAGGCCTCGATCGTCGTGGTGAGGGACCACCTGGACCTGCTGGGGCGGATCTTCCACCGCTTCGACACCTCCCCCTACTTCAGCGGCTCGCCGGTCGAACAACTCGAATGCCTGAACCAGGCCGCGGAGTTCGTGCAGCTCACCGAGAAGATCGAGAAACGGGTCATGTTCCTGGTGAGGCGCCTCAAGGCAGCCTATGACATCTGCAGCGGAAGCGATGCCTTCACCCAGTCCGAGCGGGATCACATCCACTTTTACCTGGCTGTGCGATCCATTGTGGCCAAGCTGACCAAGGGCGATGCCCCCGACAGCGCCCAGATGAACGCAAGGGTGAGCGAGATGATCGCCGAGGCGCTGCAAAGTGACGGCATCGAGGAAATCTTCAAGTTGGGCGAAGGCGGCGCTACAGAGATCGACATTTTTGGCGACGACTACCTGGCCAAGATCGAGAAGATCAAACTGCCCAACACCAGAATCAAACTGCTCCAGCAACTGCTGCAACGGGCCATCGACGACTTCGGGAAGATCAACAAGATCAAGGGCCTCGATTTCACCAAACAGTTCCAAGCCCTGGTGGTCAAGTACAACGAGCGCAACGAACAGGACGTGCTGCGCGGCGAGGTGCTGGAAGACTTCACCGACGAAATCATCGAGCTCTTCCACGCCCTAAAGAAGGAAAAGGAATCCTTCGGCGAGATGGGCATCGACTTCGAAGAAAAGTCCTTCTACGACATCCTCAAATCCCTCGCCCACAAGTACGACTTCGAATACCCCGAAGACAAACTGATCCACCTCGCCAAAGAAGTCAAAACCGTCGTCGACGACAAAGCCAAATACACCGACTGGAGTCTTCGGGAAGACATCAAGGCAGAGCTAAAAGTGGATCTCATCATCCTACTCGCCGATAACGGCTACCCCCCCGTGGATCGTGATGAAGTGTACAAGGAGATCTTTGAGCAGGCGGAGAACTTCAAAAAGCACCGGGGCGTCTGAATCACGTAGTTCTAAGCCGAGACAACTTCAGTCATGTGTCAGGCTGGACACTTTCTTCATACCCTGGGCTTTTCGTCAGATGATGCGGTATCTGCGGAGTGTCCGCCTATAGTAATTCGATTGTTGGCTGCCGCCAGAAGTCATCGTCGCGTGTCTTCCCATTCGACTCCCGCATCTCGATAGCGCTGCCATGGATCCGCCTCGTTTCCGGATTCAGCCAACAAGTCATGCTCGCTGACGGTCACCACAACCCCGACATTGAGGTCCTCGAGAAGGCTCTTCACGCGCTCCTCCGTAGGAGACTCCAGCTCGATTAGCAGACTTGTCAGCTGATGCCTGGGCACTAGATGTTCATGGCGGAGGGCATCGGTCGGAAACTCACTCAAACTCGTTACGACTCTGCCATGATGCCGATGACTCTGAATAGCGCCCAACGACCAGAAGCGACAACCGACATACTTCCCATCAGCCTCCGAGTGCTTCCACAGGAGCCTAGAGATTAGTTCACGAAGGTGACGATTGGCTTCTAGCGTGTACTCTTCTTTCTCGAGCAATTCAATTCGATGATTGAGCAGCACGCTCAGCCAAAGCACAACAGAATTGCGAGTGGCTCCTGGGTTCTTCTGCGGCATAGGGTTTGTTTGGCCGAACCTGCTTTGCCGGAATTCGGCTTTGGCATATCTGGATCATACAGAACCTTGTCCGTGGCCTCCATCCTAGCCGAGCCCCTAAAGATCCACAAAATCGGCAAACCCCGCGAGCGCAAGATGCACGCCATAGCCCTACTTGAAGCTGTATGGCCTCTGGCCCCCGCCACATCTACCGCTACCCCCACGAGTTCTCCGGAGGCCAACGCCAACGCATCGGCATCGCCCGCGCCCTCGCCCTAGAACCCGAACTCATAGTCTGCGACGAACCCATCTCCGCCCTAGACGTCTCCATCCAAGCCCAAGTCCTAAACCTCCTCGGCGAACTAAAAGAACGCTTCGGCCTAAGCTACCTGTTCATCGCCCACGACCTAGCCGTAGTCCGCCACCTCTGCACCCGCATCGCAGTCATGTACCTGGGCCGAATAGTAGAAATCGCCGACCGCGACGAGCTATTCAACAACCCCCGCCACCCGTACACAAAAGCCCTACTCTCCGCCA
>JAAETM010000219.1 GCA_024228395.1 bacterium
CCAATAGACGCCTTCGCTGCCCCAGTGGGCGGTCGCCAGGGCGCTGCCACCGGAGGTGTTAGCGATCGCACTCTGGCTCGCATCGCCACGGATGACGCCATTGGCCAGGTTGTCCACGAGAATGCGAGCGGCATCGGCGCGGCCCATTTCCTTGGCGCAAAGGGTCAACAGGGCGCGGCCATAGGGCGTGAGTCCTGAGCGATTCTCGAACAGTTTGTCGAAGGCCGCCAGGCTATTGTCGCTGGGGTCGGCCCCATCGAAGGAGCGGCGCGCTGCGCAAAGCGCGTGCAGCATCCAAGCCTTGAGATTCACGTCGCGGGTCTCTTCGACCAAAGCCGCGTCGAGCCAGTTCATGGCCTGGTTCAAAACCGGCTCGGAAACATCCAGATCGGCTTCCTTGGCGAGGGCCAAGGACCAGGTCGCATAGGCACTCATCCAATGGTTGCTGCTGCCGCCGGGCCACCAGGACCAGGAGCCATCATGCTTTTGCAGGGCTTCGATCTTGGCCAAACCAGCCTGCGCAGCTTTGGTGAAGTTCTCGAAGTCCTTGGAACCCAGCTTCTGGGTCTTGTCGGTGAACTCTTCCTCGATACCGCCAAAGGAAGCGCGCGCCACGAAGTTCGGATCGAGACCCATTTGCTCCAGCGTACGCGCAGCCACAGCCGTGGGCACGAAGCGCGAGAGACTCTGCTCCAAGCACCCATAGGGGTAGTGGGTCAGGTAGGGCAGGGCGTCCAGCATAGTCGTGGCCAGGCTAGGAGCCACGGAGATTTGCATCTGAGTGCGACCGTCCTTGGCGGGCGGCAGCAGGAAGGTGTGCTCCAGCGTGGCATCGGTCAGACGCCCACTATCGGAGACCAAAGCTTCGATGCCGTGCTCGATGATCGGC
>JAAETM010000220.1 GCA_024228395.1 bacterium
GCTTCTCCCCATTGCCCAAGAATGGGGGCAACGCGCCCACGTCGAGCTCTCCCACAAGGCTCAAGTTGTTCTCCTCAAAAGACCCCTCGGTGACCCCCAAAACCTCCAGCCACCGCAGCACGATCCCAATGCGCCCATCGTGCCGTTCCTTGATCAGCAGCTCGCCGCGCAGGTCGTCGAGATCCTTGGCTTGAAGGCGCTGCCCCCAGCCCCGCAGAACTTCGTACACCCCCACCACATACTCCAACGAGGGATTGGCCCACTGGATGAAATTCTGCTGAATGGCCAGGTCCTCCTGCAGGTAAACCACCTCGCAGAAGGATGGCTTGCCGTCGCGCCCCGCGCGTCCCACCTCCTGGGTCCACGCTTCCAGCGTCCTTGGAATTTGAGCGTGCAAGACAAAGCGAATGTCCGCCTTGTCGATGCCCATGCCAAATGCATTGGTGGCCAAAACCAGAGCATCATCGGACTCCATGAAACGCTCTTGCATGTCGCGGCGTTCCTCTACCGATAGCCTGCCGTGGTACACCAAGCTCGCAATGCCGCGGCGTTGCAACTCCCCATGCAGTTCCTCCAAGTCCTTGATCAGCGCGGAATACACGATTCCAGCTCCGGACAGGGCTTGAATGCGCTGCACCAAGTGCTCCAGTTTTTCCTCCTTCGTGAACACCGGATGGCTGGCCAAAAATAGGTTGCTGCGTTCGATGCCGGCCCGCAGGATCCAAGGGTCCTCAAGGCCCAACGACTCCACGATATCCTCAGCGACCTGGGGCGTGGCCGTGGCCGTCAACGCCACGGTCGGCGGATTCCCAAGCCGCCTGCGCACCATGGCCAGACGTGAATAGTCCGGTCGAAAGTCATGGCCCCATTGGCTCACACAATGCGCTTCGTCCACCGCCATCAGGGATATATCCAGCTCCGCCTCACGAGCCTGAAAATCAAGGCTACGGAAACGCTCAGGGGTCAGATACAAAAGATCCAATCGCCCGGCGCATGCATCCTCCAAGCATTGAGAGCGCGCGCCTTTGGACAGGGTCGAATTGATGAACGCGGCACGAATCCCCTTGGCCCTCAGGGCCTGGACTTGATCCTGCATGAGCGCGATCAGCGGACTCACCACCAAGGTCAAACCGGGCAGAAGCACAGCGGGCAACTGATACACCAGGGATTTCCCCCCACCCGTCGGCAAGGTGATCAATCCATCTCGACCCGCCAGCACACCATCGATGGCCGCTTCCTGGAGCCCCTGGTATCCGGAAAAACCAAAGCGATCCCGCAGTTTTTTTCGCACCACGGGATCGGTCGCTTTCAAAGTAGAACTGGCCATGGCCGCATGGTACGCGATCCCAATGCCAGAACCAGCTGGGGAACTTGGTTAGGGCTGCGCGTGGGGAGCCGGCAAACGCCTACCCTCCCCATCGCGGTATCCAGCCAACCGCTCGGCTTCACCGGGGGTGAGCGGCCCGTACAGATCCACGTACTCCGTCTGCATAAAATGACCTCGCCCCACCAGGGCCGAAGGATGACGCGCGTGCAGCTGTGTGTTGGGCAAAGGGGTGCTTGCAGCGTCCCCCTTGGAAGCAGCCGCTCCCTGCCACGGAAGGAATATCGACGAGATGGCCACCAGGGCCAGTGTGCGTTTGGTGATGGTTTTCATGTTCTTCGTGTAGGGGGATTAGGGAACCTGGATGTCGCCGGCGACCAGGGCCGTGTTGTTGCTCTCGCGGCCGCTTTCATTCACGGACCCCAAGTCGTCCACCCAGGTGCCAATGCGGTAGGTCCCCGGGGCGGTCCCCGTCGGGATCGGCACACTGACCGAGGCCTGGGTCGAAGCCCCTGCCACCACGCCAGCGAAATTGATCGATCCCAGGAACACGTCCGTTCCGTCGATGACGTTGTCGGTGGACAGGTAGATTCCAGATCGGAAGGCACCCGAGTCCAACTCCCCACTGTTCTGAACCCGGATTTCCACCGTGTGTGAGGAGCCGATGGGCGTGGTACCGCTGGGTCCGTTGGGAGTCAAGGCCACCAGATCGGGAGCGGGCGGCGCGGGATGCGTCACGACCAATTGATTCGAGGACAGAACCAGGTTGTCGGTCTCGTTGGATTCGGTAACCGTTCCGTCCTTGTCCGCGATCGCCCCCACATAGTAGGTCCCCGCCGGAATGCTGGAAGGTACGAGCACCGGGGCGGATTGCACGGAAGTGAAACCCGCGTTCAGCCCGGTGTGAACACTGCGCACCACCAGGGGCAGGTCCGCGATCGTCACGTCCGCGTCATCGGACAGGTAGATACCGACGAGGAACGGCGGCGCGGCCTCATCACCCGTGTTGGTCACGGTGGTGATGATGCTCAGGTTGTTGCCCACCTCCACGCTACCCAGGTTGACGTCGATCGAGTCCATGGTCAAATTCGCCATGGGGTTGCTCGATGTGCTGTAGTTCATGGTCCCCGAGGCCATTTGCACGTTGTTGCCTTCGCTCAATTCGACGACCTGGATCAGGTCATCCACGAACACGCCCACAAAATACGTGCCCGACGGCAAGCCGGCTGGCACCGTGTAGGGAGCGTTGGAACCGGAGGTCTGGCCCGCCCCCAGGCCGTTCACGACCCGTGAACCAAGCAGGGTATCGGAGGTCGTAACCGAAGGATTCGGTGAAAGGTAGATGCCCACGCGGAAGGAGCCCGAAGCCGCGGTACCCGTGTTGCGCACGGTTTCATTGACCGTGAGCGCGCCGCCAGCGGTCACCGTGCCGGGGGAGAAAGCTACCGACTCCCCAACCAAGTCCGGCAGGGGCGGAACGGTTACGCCAAGGGAGCCAGACGCCACCAACACGTTGTTGTTCTCGTTGGTCTCCGGAGCCAGATTGGAATCATCGACAAACAGGAGCAGGTGGTAGACGCCCGCACCCAAGTCGGAGGGCAGTTGGAAAGGTTGATTGGTCACGCTGGAGGTTTCCCCCGCGCCCAAACTTGCCAAGCTGCGGAACCCGAGCAGGCGATCGTTCACATCGTAGGTGGCGTCCGTCGACAGGTACACCGCCACTTGAAAGGTCGGGGCTGGATTCAAGCCCGCATTGCGCACGCTCTCCGAGATATTGATGATCTGGCCCGCCTCCTGGGTTGCAGGCCCGAAGGTGATCGACTCGGGCACCAACTCCGAGAGGCTTCCAGAGCCCCCCGAGCCAATGGCCAGGGTGCCCAAACCCGACTGCAGGTTGTTGGTTTCGTCCAGCTCATCGATCTGCAGCAGGTCGTCCGCCATCCAAAGCACCTGATACACGCCAGAAGCAAGGCCTGAGGGGATCGTGACCTGACCGCTTTGGGTATCCACGCTCGCCGGATCTAGCCCCGCAAAACTTCGGAAGCTGAGCAGGGTATCGCCCGCGTCGAGCACACCGTCCGTGGACAGGTACACACCCGCGCGGAACACCGTTGCGGCCAAACTACCCGTATTGCGCAGGGAATCGTCCAGGGTAATCGTATCGCCAGGGTTCGCGGCGGAGGGCGAGAAGCTCACCGAGAGCCACTCAAGGTCTGCCAAACTCGCGCTCCCCACGGTCAAGGGCGTGGTGGCCCATAGGATGTTGTCGGTTTCACTGCTCTCGGAGACCTCGTCCAGGTCGTCCACCACCAAGGCCAGGAAATAGGTGCCCGTGGCCAGGGAAGCCGGCAGGGTGTAGGTGTTCGCACCGGGGGATTCGGATCCGGCTGCGAGGGAAGTCACAAGGCGTGACCCCACCAACAGGTCACTGCCATCGATGGCCAGGTCCGTGGAAACGTAGATGCCCACCCGGAAAGGTCCGACGCTACCGCTGCCTTCAAAACGCACGGTCTCCGCCACCACGATGTCATCCCCCGCCGTCAACGCGGAGGGAGCCGCGCTCACCGAAACCGGCAACAGGTTGCCCGATCCCGTGCCCGCGCTGGGAGAGGAGGAACCGCCACCAGAGCCACATGAGGGCAGCAACACCGCGAGCAGCACTCCCAGCCCCATGGAAAACAAAACGTTGCGGGCAAGGACTCCACCCAACTGAAAGGAGGAGGATTGGTGTTGATTGGCATTCTTCATAGTGGTCCGGCAGGGGGGCTGTCGGAAAGAAAGGCCCTAGGCCCAAGCTCAAAACGAGCCAAGTGGCTACTCTGGCGCCAAAGCCTCCCGCATGGGAGACTCTTCCCGTCCCTGCACCACTCCCCCATTTTGAGCTTCAGTTCCAAAAGCCCAGGCCAGCCCCTCATTCTGGTTCCCACGGCCTTCGAGCGCGACGCC
>JAAETM010000221.1 GCA_024228395.1 bacterium
CAAGATTCGTGTCTAGAGTTCGCCCAGGCAAGAGGTGTGCCCGGCGCTAATCCAGGAGCGCTCCAAACCTGCCAAAGTGGCCAATTCGGCACTGAATCACGTGCTCCACGCCGACCGCAGGCTTTGTCCTGATACCACAGCAGCCTCTGCGCTCCGAACCTGGCCCGCATTGACCCTCTATCGAACAGCATCTATCTAACGCGGCCAGTGCTCCCTTTCACCGCCGGCCCACTTCTCCCTCTCCAAGCTTCGGCGGTCGGTCGCCCAAACCAGGGACGATTCCAAGGCCCCCTGGCTACTGCAGTATTGGTTCCGGTATTGAACTACTGAACATGGGACTCACACGGGTGAAATGAGAGCCCCGGTGGCTGTTGCCCTGGCGCCACATCACCGTCCGCAAAGGGTACGCCCACTCAAAACCAGGGACTTTTGTGGAAATTGGCGCGGGGGGCTCGAAGCCTTGAGTTGGTACCGGCCAGAGATGTTGCAGCTGGTACTCCGATAGATCCATTCGGTGTCTTGCGCTGGGCCTGGGTTGGAAAGTTCTGCCATTTGCCACGCTAGATTTGGCATTTGAGGGAATCTGCGGCATTGCATCTTCAGTGGAGGGAATGGGGATCTCGATCAATAGAGGGGCCTCCTTCTAGCCGCACTCTCCTCCTTGCTCATGCCTGTCCACCATCCTCAGCGAAAATCCAAATGCGGAATGGCCCTGATAGAGGTCTCCGCCGCCCCCGGTAATGGCTCTGCCATCGTGGGCTTTGGAGTGGATGCCATCGATGCGGATGGCCTCGTGAATGTGGGCATTCCGCTGGCTCCGATAGCCAGCTCGAAATATTTGACCACGCCGCAGGCTATGTCGTCTCACCTGTCCCGGTTCTTGCGACATGGCGGAGGAATATTGGGGCGTCAAAAATCATTCCTGCAAATAGTGCTCTAAGAGAGTTTGATAGTCACAATGAAAAGAGTCATTTGTACCAAGTACCGCGGCTTCACCCAAATGGGGATCGTCATGGCGTTCACCCTGTTGGGAACCCTCGCGTTCAAGGCGCAAGGAGCCTCCCAGAGCAACGGTGACACAACCAAGCGCGCGTTGCTCGAGGACGAAGCACGGCGCGTCTTGCGCCAGGTCGCATTCGTGGTCATGGGCTCGGACCGCAGCAGCCTTCTGCCAGAGTCCAGCGGGTTCAGCAGTGAGAACATCCGTTATCGGGTCAATTTGGGCGTGAGCGACGGCGAAGTAGTATGGAGCGACCAGGAAATGGTTGCAATGGACACCGATCGCTTGATTATATATTGGATGCAAAATCCCGACCAGCCCAATGGGAAAAAAGTGGTGTGGAGCAAGTTGGTCTCACCGTTCCTTGAGGGTGAAGTAGCAAATGGCGTAGATGACAACGACAACGGACTGATCGACGAGAAGGGATTGAGTTTTGTCATAGATGGCAACGCGGTAACGATTCGCTTGACCTTGCGGATGCCTTCGGATCATGGGGACGATCTCGTTCAAACGGTTGAGACCACGGTCACTTGTTCGAATCTGGAAGATGAGTATTGAAAGCCCTCCGTCGACAATCCTCGCACCGGAACCCGCGGGCGGGTGGGGCCCTGATCGTGGCGTTGATCACGATGACCGTGGTGGCGTCCCTGGGCGCGACTTATGTGCAGCTGGTGTTCTCCACGACAAGGCGTCAATCTGGAGATCTCGCCACTTTGAAAGCGTTCTACATTGCTGAAGCTGGTTTGGAGGAAGCCTTCCATGGCGTGCAACTCGGTCGCAGCGGTCAAGTCGCCAGTATCGTATCTCCCGCAAGGTTTGGCGGTGGGTTGGTATGGGTGAATGCCTCGCAAACCAAGGACAATCCGCCCTCCACCTGAGCCTGACTTGCCGTGGGAGGTAAGCCTCGCTCCCGCGTAACGGGATCCCGGTCCCTCATGGCCTAACTCTCGCGCACCTGCGCCGCCCGCACCCACAAACACCCCAAGCCCGGACCAAACTCAAGGTCCCGGGCTACTGCCCTATGGTCCCTACGCCAAACCCTGCCCTTTTTGCCGCCACCGCACCGCCGATCCCC
>JAAETM010000222.1 GCA_024228395.1 bacterium
GATCGGCTTCCTAGTTCCAAGGAACTTGCCGCAAATGACGATGTCGATTGGGTGGAGCGCAAAGTTTCGATCTACGGCAAGACCGTCGTGTTGTTAACTTGAGAGTGCGTGGTTCTACAGGGGGTCTCTCCACACCTCGGGGCTACCAATGACAGATGAGATATACGAACGGATTCAAAGAACGCATGGTGCAACGTCTGGCTGGCCCAGAAAGAGCCACAGCCTTTCAGCTTTCAGCAGAAACGGGTGTTTCGCAGCCCACCCTGTCGCGCTGGCTGCGTGATGCAAGTAAGGTCGGTGGAATGTCACGAAAGAAGAAAACGAGCGCCAAGAGCGCCAAGCGCAGCGGTGAAGAGATGTTTCGGATTGTGGCCCAGGCCACACAGCTAAGCGATGACGAACTGGGCGCATTCCTGCGCAAAGAAGGCGTGCACGAGGCTACGCTTTCGCAATGGAAGGATGTCGCGACTGCCGGCTTGGCAGATGCCAGCAAGCCCAAGAGTCGCAAGGCCAATCCGAAGGACCAGACCGTTAAGGAGCTTGAAAAGGAGCTGCGCAGAAAAGACAAAGCCCTGGCGGAATTGTCCGCACTGATGGTGCTCCAAAAAAAAGTCCATGCGATCTGGGGGGACGAGGACGAAAGTACTCCAAGGAGGAAAAGCTCCTGATCCTCGATCTTATCAAGGAGGCAAGGAAATCCGGTGCGGGGCTGAAAGCCGCGTGCCGGACCATCAACCTGGACTCCTCGACGATCAAGCGCTGGGACAAGGACAAAGAGAAGGCGGATCGACGCAAGGGACCCAAGTCAAAACCCGGCAACGCACTTAGCGCAAAAGAGGTTGAAACCATACTAGGAAGGGCGAATTCGGCTGAATTTCGAAACAAGAGCCCCAAGCAAATCATCCCACTCCTTGCCGATCGCGGCGAGTACTACTGCTCCGAGAGCACCCTATATCGCATCCTCAGGAAAGCAAACCAAATGACCCACCGCAGCATGAGTAAGAAGCCCACCAAACGGTCCCGCCCGAACGAGTACGTGGGTACCGGCCCCAATATGGTGTGGTCCTGGGACATCACTTATCTGCGTGCCCCCATCAAAGGCACCTTCTTCTACCTCTACATGCTCATCGATGTGTGGAGTCGGAAGATTGTGGGCTGGGAGGTGCACCTCGAAGAGAACGCAGAACTCGCTGCTTGGCTCATTGAAGCGACCTGCAAGGCAGAATCCGTGTCCAGGGACACCCTGGTTTTACACTCTGACAATGGCGCCCCTATGAAAGCGGGAACGACCCTTGCCATGCTACAAGGTCTCGGCGTGGCGGCTTCATTCAGCCGCCCCAGCGTCTCCAATGACAACCAGTTTTCGGAGTCCTGTTTCCGCACGGTCAAATCCCGCCCCAGCTTCCCGGTCAAGCCCTTCGAAAGCCTGGAAGTCGCACGCGAATGGGTCACAGGATTCGTTGCTTGGTACAACACTGAGCACCTGCACAGCTCCATCAACTTCCTGACCCCCTCCGAGCGCCACGAAGGCAAAGGGGAGGAAATCCTGGAGAACCGCCACCGCGTCTACGAGGACGCACGTGCACGTCACCCAGAACGCTGGATCGGCAAGACCCGGGACTGGTCCAATGTGGCCGAGGTCACACTCAACCCCACGCCTAAGCAGGAGGAAGCCCTTCCAGCCTAGGCGCTAAGTAAAAAGCCGCAACTATCTTGACACCCACCGC
>JAAETM010000223.1 GCA_024228395.1 bacterium
ATGGCCAGGTCCTCACCCGACTCGGCGGCGCCGCGTACTTCGACCACGCCCTCGAGAACCTCGACGGCTTTGTCCAAGCGGCCCAGACGTTCCCAAGCCTCCGCCAAGTCCAGGCGCGCCGGTTCGTCCGGTGCAGCCAATTCGGCGAGTTGATCGAGGGCCGCCTCAGCCAGGTCCAGGCGTCCGCGCTCCTGGTGCAAGGAGAACAGGGACAAGCATGCGGCCAGATGCCCGTGACGCCTTTCGATGGCGCGCTCCGCGGCGGCGATCGCCAGATCATCCAGGCCCAGGTTGGAAAGGATGGCGAAACCCAGCAGCAGGGTTTGTTCGTCGAACACGCCGGTGGAGCTGTCCTCGCCTTCCACAAAGCTGGACCAGATCTCCTCTGCGGCGGCCTGGTCTCCGCGCTCCAGATAGAAGCGGCTCAAGCCTTCGCGCCAGCTCAAGCGAGAGGGCTCGGCGGCGATGCGTTCCCGGTAGGCGGCAGTCATTTCATCGAAACGATCGTCTTCCCGGTAGATTTCGATCAGCTTGCGCTGGGTGGCCGCAGCCAGCTCCGCGGTCTTGCCGATCAGGGTTTCGTCGGTGTTGCCCGCGCTATCGAAGAGTGCGATGGCCTCGTCGATGCGGCCTTCTTCGCGCAACAGTTCCACCCATACCGCACGCGCTTCGTGGGTCAGCTTTCCGCTCTTGTTGGTTGCGTCGAAGCGCTCGATCAGGTCGGGGATCTTTTCGTTGATGCGATAGGCTTCGACCAACAGGGTGGTGGCGTAGTTGCGGTCGCGACCGAGCTTGGCAGCGTTGGCCGCGTTCCATGCGTGCTTGCGCGCCAGCTCCGCGTCGTCTGCCTGGATGGCCCACTCGGCCATGCGTGCTTGCTGGCGGAAGATGGAGGTCGAGCGCGTCTTGTCGGGGGCGCTTTCATCGACCACGTACAGCTCGAGGGCCTTGGCGGGGGCGCCCAGCAGGCCGAGCACGATGGCGGCGCGGCGTTTCATGTTGTCGTCCCGGTCGGCGGAGAACTCCACCAGGGCCGTTCCAAGCTTGTCGCCCTTTTCCTTGGAGAAGAACGCCAGGCGCAGGCGGATTTTGTCGAGCAGGACGGCACTTTGCTCGGTGAGTTCGCGCGGGTCGTCGGAGGAGCCTTGCAGTTCCTTGAGCAACTCCTTGTAAGCTTTGCGGGCCTTGACCTCACGGCCGCGCGAATCCAAGAGACATGCGAATTCGAAGCGCGCCCGTAGCGAACCGTTGGCTTCGATGAGTTTTTCGAAGTGTTCTTCAGCTTCTTTGTAGCGACCTTCGCGGCGCTCGACGGAACCCGCGATCCACCAAGCGTTTTGGCAGCGCTGGCCGTATTCCACTTGCACTTCCTCGTCGCCCATGGCGATCGGAGGGGCCGCCTCTTGGGCAGCCTTGGTTTCCTCCTCCAGGACCTCGGTCAGTGCTTTGATTAGCAGTTTGCCCTCGCCGTACTCGACTTGAACAGCGCTCAGCAGGGCGTCCACGTCGGCGCTTTGGCCCTGGGTGATCGCCTGCTCCATGAGTTCGCGCAGCCCGGCAGAGAGTTCCGTAGCCTTGGGGACTTCCTCCCTCTTGGCCTTGGTTGCGTCGGGGCCCTTCGGAACCATCGTGAGGGTTGCGATTCCCGGAGCTCCAGTACTTTGTACGGCCCTTAGGGCTTTTATGGCCGGCCCCATGCGTGTGATGGCCGCCTTGGAGGTTTGATTTTGCGGGGTGGGGGAGGCCAGGGCTGTGGAGCTTCCTGCCAGCAATAGCAAACAGCCTGCAAGGGAAGTGGGACCGGTGGTGGGGCCCGCACTGAACGACCATTCTCGAAGGTTCACTTTCATCACGCTTGGGTTCCTGCGGAGTTGGAGTTTCCGCGGTTGAAGAGGCCGTTCACTAGGCGTCGGTTCAGAATCTCGATCAGGTAGAAGGCCAGGGCCAGCAGTAGGGCCAGGGGCCAAAGTGCCTTGCGCCGTTGGGGTGTCGTCCCGCCACCCGTGGTGGGCAGTTCGGTATCTGCACCGCCGGCAGCGGAGAGCGGACCATGGGTGCCGCCGGTTTCATTGGCCAGCAAGGCCAGGTCCAGGTCGGTGGAGGGGTCGACTGCGAACTCGTTCGAAACATCGGCCAGGGCCGGGGAGACCGCCAGACCTTTCAGCTCGGCGTCTTTCGATGTGTCGCCCACATGCAGACGCACCTCCTCGCTCGGATCGGCGAAGAACTCGGCTTCGAACCAGCCCGGTGCCAGGCGTCGGAAGTCGATGTCCGCAGCGTCGGCATCTGCACCAGCGATGCGAGCGCCGGGGAAAGCCACGCCCAGGTCACCGAAGCGCGAACGCGCGGTGATACGGATGCGCCAGTCGTCGCGCTCGATGCTGAAGCGGAAGGGCTCGGAGTCCCGGGCCGTTTGCTCCAAAGCGCGTGCCAGCATGGGACCATAGCCTTGCCACTGCTGCCAGCCTTCGCTGGCCGGGCCGGTGGGCTCGGTGGTCAACGTGGTCACACGGCCCAGGCCGTTGTTCCAGGAGGCGAGCACCGGGTGGCCTTCGCCTTCGGTTTCGATCACCTTGTGGGCGCCGGCTTTGACACTGGTCTCCACGTAGGCGCCCAGCTGGGGCAGTTCCTTGGCGTCGACCTCGCCCCACCAGGCGGGACCGCCGCGGCCGTTGACCACGTGGGGTCCGGGGCGCATGGCGGGCAACTTGGCGGTGGTGGGTTGCTTGAGCAGGATCTCCGGCAGGTTGAAGCGGTTGGGCACGCCGTAGAAACGGCCCTTGCCCCAGTTGGCCAGGGTCACCAGGAACTCGGAGTGGGCTGCGCTGCCGATCAATACGGTCGACACGTTGATGCCGTCCTCGCTCATGCTGCGCAAGAGGGGTTCGAAGGCCCCGGTCTCCACGCCGCCGTCGGTCAGGATCAGCACGTGCTTGTAACGCGTGCGAACGTTTTTGAGTCCGTAGAAGGCCTCCTCGATCGCAGGCAGAATCACCGTGCCGCCGCCCGCGTTCAAACGGTTGAGTGCGCGCTCGATTTCGATGGCGTTGGACGCGGGTTGGATCGGAACGGCCCAGCGCTTGGCGCCGTAGAACTCGACCAGGCCCACTTTGTCGTGGGGCAAGAGGCGTCGAATGGCGAGGCGCGAAACCTCCTTGGCAAGTTGCACGCGGTTGCCGCCCATCGAACCGGAGGTGTCGATGATGATCACCAGGGTGGTGGAGGGGTCGCGTTTTTCTTCCTTCTGTACGAACTCGATCGGCAGCAGGTTTTCGATCGGAGTCTTGTGCCAACCGCCCGGG
>JAAETM010000224.1 GCA_024228395.1 bacterium
CGAGTGGGCGCGCCTGGGTCCCAACCTTGTGTGGCTCGCCCTAGATGAAGACGGCAACTTGGCCGCCATTGTCATCGAAGGCGTTTCCCGCGATCCGAAGGGCAAGGCCCAGGCGGCATGGCTAGCGGAGATGGGCAACGAATAATCAGGTGTTGCCATGGGGCGGTCGGATGCGTTCATCCCCTGAGGGCGCACGCTCGGCTTCACTCCTCAATTGAAATGCCCTGGGCAATCGCCCTTTTTCGGGCGGCCTATTAGGGCCTTTTGTGCAATCAGAGGTTTAGGTGCTCGAGCACTCGCCCCTTGACCGACGTCATCGCGACCGTGTCGCCCTCGGGGGCGGGATTGCCTTCACCGAAAGGGATGCTGGATAGGAACACGGGACCGTCCATCGGATCATCGGGCAAACGTCCGTGGCTGCCTTGGACCAGATTGGCGTCCAGGGGAATCAAATCCATGCGATAGCGGAAGCCGGTTTTCTTCTGAAGCAGTTTGCCCGCGATCTTGAGGTGCGGGAAGCGGATCTCTGGATCGAGGAACATCTCGCAGGGGTCGTAACCGGGTTTGCG
>JAAETM010000225.1 GCA_024228395.1 bacterium
CGCACCTTCGGCAAGGGTTCGGTACAGTCCATTGTGCCTGTAACCAAACAGGCAGCGATCAAGCTCACCACGGCGCGCTATTTTACCCCATCCGGCCGTTCCATCCAGGCCGAAGGGATCAAGCCGGATATTGAACTGCCGCTGTTGGAGGTCAAATCATCACAGTACATAGCCGAGGATAGCGTGAAAGAGGCCGATCTCTCCGGGCACCTGGCAAACGGGAATGGCAACAAGAAGCCGACCAAGGGTGGCAATGAGACCAAGGCCAAGCCCAAAGCCAAGCCGCTGGCGGTAACCGACTACCAGTTGTATGAAGCGCTCAACCTGCTAAAGGGGCTATCCCTGCTCAAAGGCACGGGAGCCAAGGGCTGACTGTGCCAAGTGTGAAGACAAAACTCCTGTCCAGCCTGCTGCCATGCCTGATGGTAGTGCTGATACCGGCCGCGGTTGGTGCCGACGGCGCCACAGTCACACCATCCGTGGCCATCATCATTGATGACCTGGGCAATAAATTGAGCTGGGGCAAGAGGGCGGTGAACCTTCCCGGCCCGGTTGCGCTCTCGTTTCTGCCCCACACCCCTCACGTGCAGACCCTGGCCAGTCAGGCCCATGCC
>JAAETM010000226.1 GCA_024228395.1 bacterium
GTCAGGATGAAGAAGGTGTGCAGGTACAGTTCACCTGGCCTTTCCTGCACGACGACGACTACGCGACGCGGCGCCTTCCACGTTGCGGCTTGATAGGTCACGTTGTGGGTCCACATTCGGGGGGCTTCAGGTGGACGACCGGGAGGGCGCACGGCTAGGATTTCCTCCCACTGCTGGAGGGCCTTATTCGTAGGGATGCGAAATGTGTAGGACACATCACGTTCGTCCAATTGATCCAAGAAGTCGGCGCCCGGAAAGCCAGCATCTCCGCGTACGTAGACTTTCTCCGCGATTTCCTTCCGTGCTTTGTCGACCAATGGCAAGAGCATCTCTCCAGCGCCATTGGCAGTGTGCACGTTGCCATCACGCAAGTCCAGCCCCACCCAATGACCGGTTTCCCCGACCATGACGCCCAATGGGTGGTAGCAGTTCATTCGGTAGTGACCGTTGTATTCTGCTCCGGGCTGATGGCCGTGGACTTCATGCGGAAACGAATCGATGTCGAGTGTGGCTTCGGCAAGGCGCTTGCCTTTGTTCGCAGCGCGGATTCCGCGGGCTGCTGACTCGAAGAGCCCGTCGTTGAGGACCGCGAGGTTGGACTTCTTGCCAAGTGTGCTCAAGAATCGTGAAAGGGTTGGTTGTGATGCAAGCGCACCGTTTGCTCCCAAGGGGGCGACCCCCTTGTTGTCCGACGCGGCTAGCTTCAGTGCAGGATCCATGGCCAGCCGTGACGTGGAAAGTTGAGTGCAGGAATGGGCTGCCATCGTGTACGTCCAAGAGCGTAGCAGGCTCGACATGCTGTGCTCTACTCGGCTTGGGTCTCGTTGATCTTCAAGCGCACCTGCGACATCCCGGGTGAGCCCGAGCTTTTCATCCAACTCACGCAGGCACACCACGCCCGCCAGGCTTGTCAGGCGTTCATCGCCGCCAGCGATGGCTAGGGATCGGTTGAAAATTGGGCGGATTTGGGTACTATTGGTTTCGTAAGTGTTCACGGGGCGAAATCGCCGTTTTAGCAGCCCTCAGGCGGGGTTCTGAGTGGCCACGAGCCAGCATACCCTACCCCAATAGCTTCGGCAAGTGGGCCCCGTGCAGTACCGCGGTGGTGACTTCCCCGATAAAGTCATGCAGGTTTCGGCCCGTCTTTTTCAGCGTAACCGAGACTGTCTGCATTCTCTCGACGAAGCGACTCCCAC
>JAAETM010000227.1 GCA_024228395.1 bacterium
CGGCAGCGCTCGGCATCACCGTCTATTGGCCTGTCGCGTGTTTGTGGACCATCCGTCCCACCCAGAGTACAAGAAGCTGGGATTTACCTAAGGAGGAGCAGTACTGGGTAGTTCTTCCAATTGTCGCCCCCTGAGGGCACTCGGGCTGATCATTCTGGCGCTCGGTGTTTGGTGACACAGCAGTTCGCACCCGGGTACATCGAACAAAGCGGACTCAAACCGGATGACTAACAACATGAACAACGCGACGATGATGAAGGCCGTGGTCTTTCACCGCTACGGGCCGCCAGAGACGCTTTCGCTCCAGGAGGTGCCCATCCCAAACCCTGCCGCTGGCGAGGTTCGGGTGCGTGTTCATGCCTCGACCGTCGGGCGCACAGACACCACGACCCTTCGCGCACACCCGTTTTTTGCACGAGCGATGACAGGGTATTTCCGCCCAAGAATGCAAACTTTGGGCATGGATTTCGCAGGCGTCGTCGATGCATTGGGAGATGGCGTGTCGGCGTTTCAGGTCGGCGATAGGGTGTTTGGATTATCGACGGATCAATATGGGGCCCACGCGGAGTACTTCTGCACGCCTGCGGATGAAGCCATCACGCGCATTCCGGAGGGGATTAGTTTCAGTGAGGCGGTAGTTGGTGAGGGCGCGTGGTACGCAAACTCCACGACAAAGCACCTTCGCGCGGGTGAGCGGATTTTGGTCTATGGAGCATCGGGCGCGGTTGGGACTGCGGCGGTTCAACTTGCAAAGGCCCGGGGTGCAGAGGTGACGGCTGTTGTCGGTGAGAGGCATTTGAGCATGGCGGAGCAGCTCGGGGCGGATCGGATCGTGAACTACGAAGAAGAGGACTTCACCGCGATCGGCGAGGTTTTTGACATTGTGTTTGACGCGGTTGGAAAGACCTCGTGGTTTGCGTGCCGTCCGCTCTTGGGCAAGCAAGGGAAATTCGCCGCAACCGATCTCGGCCCATGCTGGTCAAACCTCCTACTGGGAGCATGGTTCGGAGTCACGGGAAGCCAACGCGTGCGCATACCATTTCCCGATGACGCGCCCGGCTTCATTGTTGAACTCGCTCGCCTCATGGCAGAGGGGAAGTTCCGGGGTGTCTTCGATCGTAGCTATGAGCTCGATGAAATTGTCGAGGCATTTCGCTACGTTGAGACGGAGCAGAAGACCGGCATCGTGGGGATCAAAATTCCGTAGGTCTCATCAAGGCTTGATCACCAATTTGCCTTTCACGTCGCCAAGGCCCGTGCGCCTGAGAGCATCAGGGACCGCAGCAAGCGGCAAGACCGCCTCCAAGTGCGGAGCGATCTTTCCCTCAACCGCCAGTCGGGCAACACGCTCGGTGAGATCCCGACCAGAGGGGACCAATAGCATCCCGATCGATTTCCCCTGAAAACGATAGAAGAGGCCGCCAATGAGTAGAGATAGGAGAACCCCGACACCGCCGCCTACGGCCTTGTAGATGCCACCTGTTTCGAGAGCCCCCGCAATTCGAGCAGGGCCACGTGTGGCGACCATGTCCAGGATGCGATCCCACTTCTTTCCCGAGCGGGCAAAATCCTGCTTGGCATAGTCAATGACCTCATCGGCGCCGAGCGACTTGAGCCATTCGATCTTGCCGGCGTTATCCACGGCCGTGACATGCGCACCAGCGGCCTTAGCCAATTGCAATGCCATCGTGCCCGATCCGCCGCCCGCACCGTTGATCAGTAGCCTGTCACCCTCTCGCAAGGATTCGGTTCCGGCGAGTGCAATGCCACCTGCCTGCGGCAAGCAAGCGGCGATTTCATCGGAAAGCCCATCTGGCACCTTGACCATATCAGCGGCGGAGACGCAGGCATATTCGGCGAAACCGCCCCGCACCATTACAAGATCACCCATGACTCTGTCGCCGATTGGAATATCCGTCACACCCGAGCCGCACTTGTCGACGACACCTACGATGTCCGATCCCAGAACGGCATGTCTTGGTCGTGTCAGCCCTCCGACTAGCCGCGCATAAAATGGAGAGCCCACCAGATATTCCCAGTCAGACAGGTTGACCGCGCAGGCCAGGACCTTGACCCGGATCTGGTTCTTCTTCGGTTCGGTAACCGGAATGTCGGCAAGCCGAAGGCATTCCGACCCGCCGTATCTGTCTTGAACCACAGCTTTCATCGATTACCCCTGACGATTGGCGCGTCCACTATGGAATGCGTACCCAACCAGATTACGCTCCTTCACGCGCGCGCTCAATCCTCAACGGGAAACTTCGGCATGGC
>JAAETM010000228.1 GCA_024228395.1 bacterium
CCATGACGTTCCGCGGGCTATGCGCCAACAACCTAAGCGCATGGGACGCGGAGATCCCCATGAATCGGATCGTGGCCATTACCGGCGTATCGGGCAGTGGCAAGAGCAGTCTGTTGTTCGATGTGGTGGAGGCTTCGTTGAGGCGGCAGCAAGCGACCGGTTGCGTGTCTTTTGTTGTGCCGGGGGGCACACAGGCCTTCCACACGATTCACTCGTCGCGGGACCTGGGCCGCGGCCGAACGGTGCTTTCGGCCCTGGACCTCATGCCCGCCCTGCAGAAGTTGTACATGCAGCAGGCCGAGCGGGAGGGCAGCTCGCTCAAGAAACAAGCCTTCTCTTTTTCGAGTCCCGCGGGCCGCTGCGAGGGGTGCAAGGGCTCCGGCCGTGAACAGATCCCCATGGACTTCATGGGGGACCTGAATTTGCCGTGTGCTGCCTGCGGTGGTGGCCGCTACCGCAGCGAGAGCCTCGCGGTGCGTTGGCGTGGCATGCACGTGGCGAAATTCCTCAAGCAACCCGCGCAGGTATTGCTTTCGATGTTGTCGGATGGGGAGTCGCACAAACTCCATCGGGCCCTTTTCGCATTGGGTGAGGCGGGACTCGCGCACCTTTCTCTGGGCCGTGACATGTCGGGCCTATCCGCCGGGGAACGGCAACGGGTGGCACTGGCCGCTGGGACCTTCGCCGACAGGGGGCCGGCCCTTTATCTCCTAGACGAACCTGGCAAGGGCCTGCACGAAACGGACATCCAGCGGCTCAATGTTTGGCTGCGAAAACTCGTGGAAATGGGGCACACGGTGCTCATGGGCGAGCATCGGCTGGGCCTCATCGCCCACGCGGACTGGGTGTTGGACCTGGGACCGGAGGGCGGACCCGCTGGTGGGCAACTCGTGGAGCAGGGAACTCCAGGGTCATTGGGTGAGGGCCATACGGCCCACGCCCTGCGCAGTTTTTTGGGTGGTTGACGTGTTATCCTTTGCGCATGGAAAGCTCTGAACCCAGCGCGGGACGCAAACGGCAAGGCCTCGGCCGGCGCACGTGTCTGTATTGCTTTCACCCTTTTCGCATCGAGCGGGGGGAGGCCCCGTGTCCCAAGTGCGGGGAGGCGCAGACCAAGGCCGAGCAGGAGAAGTATTGGACCCTGCATGCCAAGTGGGTGCGGCTTCAGGTCTTGGCTCGAATCGGTGGTATTGCGATCACCGCGGGCTTGGGGCTCTTTCTGGGGATCCAGGTTTGGGGAGATGGGTCCTCGCTGTTTTGGGGCCTGGGCCTGTTGCTTTTGGCCGGCTGGTTCATTTGGGAAACGGGGGGGCTCTTGACCCGCAGGGAGTCCGCGCTCCCCCTGCGCATCCTGTGGCCCGCCATCGTGCTTTGCATAGGGGTTGGGCCGATCGGGTTCTCATGGCTTCTGGGTTTCATCGGCGGTGTTGAGGGTGGGCAGATGGATTGGGGTGTGGCCCGATTGTGGGCCCTGCCCTGGCTTCCGGTCCTCTTTGTGAGCCTCCAGGCGCCCAAATGGTTGAGGGCCCGCAGGGAGGCCTGCATGCGCTCGGGCGCGTCCGACTGAAAATTTGCCGCAAATCAGCTTGTCGGTCGGGGGTGATTGCACACCTACGTGAAACGTTCGGTATCCTGGCGCGCCCGAAAATCGCCTCCCTATGAAGTACCTACTATTGCTGACCTGTGCCCTTTTCCTGGGCTGCCAATCCATCGACCAACTGGAAGCCGCTCGAGGGAAGCGCTTCCACGAGTTCTTGGAACGGGTGTTCGAAAGGGAGCTGCAAGACAGTCCTGAATGGATGACCCGCCTGGGCATGGACGATCGCAATGGGGAGTGGAACGATCGCTCCGAGCGAGCGCAGGAGGAAGCCCATTCGCGCTTGCAAAAGGCCCTGGCTCGCATGCGCCGGGAGTTCCGGGTGCGGCGCTTGAGTGCGGAGGATCAACTCAGCTATCGCCTGTTCGAATACGACGCCGAACGCCGCTTCGAAGCGTACCGTTGGCGCTTCCACAATTATCCTGTGAACCAAATGCATGGGCGGCACAAGGCTGCGCCCTCCCTGCTGATTGGTGCACACCGCATCACCAACCTGCAGCAGGCCGAAGCTTACCTGAAGCGTTTGGAAGGCATGGGGGCCATGCTGACCCAGTTGGGGAAGGATATTCAGAAGCGTGAAACCATGGGCATCCTGCCCCCGAGTTTTGTGTTTCCCAAGGTCATTCAAGATTGCCGCAATGTGATCTCTGGGCGGCCCTTTTCGGATATGGGCGAGACGAGTATTTTGCTGGCGGACTTCACGAAGAAGTTGGCGAGCCTGGAAAGTCTGTCCGCCGATCGCAGCGAGGCACTGCTCGGCCGTGCGGAGTACGCATTGATTTCATCGGTAGGGCCCGGTTACGAGCATCTGATCCAGATTCTTGAGGAACAGCAATCACGTGCTTCCGAGGACGACGGAATCTGGAAGTGGCCGGATGGCGATGATTTTTACGCCTTCGCTCTGCGACGCACGACCACAACCGATTTGACCTCCGACGAGATCCATACCATGGGTTTGGAGGAGGTGGCGCGCATCCATGGCGAGATGCGCGTTATTCAGGAGCGCGTGGCTTTCAAGGGGAGGTTGACCCGCTTCTTCGAGCATCTTCGAACGGACTCTGCTTTCTATTTTCCGGAAACGGCGCGGGGCAAACAGGCCTACCTGGATGGGGCCACGGCCATCATTGCTGGCATGCGAAAGCGCCTCCCTGAAGTCTTCGGAACCCTACCCAAGGCGGAGATGGAAGTGCGCGCGGTAGAAGCCTATCGGGAGAAATCTGCGGGCAAGGCTTTCTACAGTTCAGGTACCCCGGACGGTAGCCGACCGGGTGCTTATTACGCGAACCTGTACCGCATGGAGGACATGCCCACCTATCAAATGGAAGCCCTGGCATTCCACGAGGGCATTCCCGGCCACCACATGCAAATCTCCATCGCCCAGGAGTTGCAGGACATTCCGCGCTTCCGGAAGTTCGGCGGATACACCGCCTACAGCGAAGGCTGGGGTTTGTACACGGAATACCTACCCAAGGAAATGGGCTTCTACGAGGATCCGTACTCGGACTTTGGGCGCCTGGCCATGGAGCTTTGGCGCGCTTGCCGTTTGGTGGTTGATACGGGGATCCACGACAAGAAGTGGACCCGCCAACAGGCCATCGATTATCTGGTGCAAAACACGCCGAATCCGGAGGGGGATTGTCGCAAGGCGATCGAGCGTTACATCGTGATGCCCTCGCAAGCGACCGCTTACAAAATCGGCATGATTCGCATCTTGCAGATGCGGGAAGAAGCCAAGAATCGCATGGGCGAACGCTTCGACCTGCGTGGTTTCCATGACGTGGTCTTGCGCTCGGGGCCCTTGCCCTTGCATTTCTTGGAAGATCGTGTTCGGGCCTGGTCCCAGGGCAAGTAACCCATGGGCAATCCCTTGCCGTCCAACCCGCTGGGCTTGGTTCCCTGCTTAACAACGGCATGGCCGTGTATGAGATGGGGCCGGCGCAGACCATGGCCGAGATCCACGTGGTTTGCTTTTTGGCCGATCGCATTGGCTTTGGGAAGCACGCCGGTGGTGTGTTGACCCACGGCGGGTCGCTTGGAAATCTCACGGCCCTGTTGGCCGCGCGCCAGGCCAAGGCGGGCAGCGATGTCTGGCAGGCAGGTCAGGAGCAGGTCTACACCGTGTTGGCCTCGGCGGAAAACCACTACAGCGTTTCCCGCGCCGTTCGCATCATGGGCTGGGGCGAGGGAGGCATGGAACCTGTCGAAGTGGACGATCATTTCCATCTGCGACCCGACCGCTTTGCGGCAGCCATGAAACGCGCAGAAGAATCCGGGCGCACGGTCATTGGGGTTGTGGCGAGTGATTGCACCACATCCACGGGCTCCTTCGACCCGATCGATCCCATCGCGGACTTTTGCGAACAGCACGACCTCTGGCTGCATGTGGATGCGGCCCATGGGGATCGGCATTGATGCACGACGGGCACCGCAGTTTGCTAACGGGCATTTACAGGGCGGATTCGGTGGTTTGGGACCTGCATAAAATGATGCTGATGCCGGCCCTGATCACCGGCGTGATCTTCCGCGAGAACCGGCGCAGCTACGAGGCTTTTGCCCAGGAAGCCAGCTACCTCTTCGATGGTGACGACCCGGAGAAGGGGTGGTTCAACGTGGGGTCGCGCACCATGGAGTGCACCAAGCGTGCGCTGGGGACCACGGCGTATGTGCTGTTGCAAGCCCTGGGCACGGACCTCTTCGCCGATTACTTTGATCAGGCGCTTCGGTTGACCCGGGCATTTGCGGACTTGGTTCGGGGGGCGGAAGACTTTGAACTCGGCCTTGAACCCGCGTGCAACATCGTTTGCTTTCGCTACATGGGGGGAGATGGTCACGATCGGAATGCCCAGCAGTTGTGGCTGCGTTCGCAGGTCCTCAAGGCCGGCAATTTCTATATAGTGCAAACACGGCTCAGGGGTGAGGTCTTCCTACGCTTAACCCTCATTCAACCCTTTACGACCTTGCCCATGTTGCGCGATTTATTGGATGAAAGTCGCGCGTTGGACGGGGCTTAGCCTAGGACACCGTATCCCCGCTACAGCATGCGGTTGAGGGCTTCGGCAAATGAGCGACCCATGTTTGGCCCCTGGTTGGGATATAAGAATGGTTCGATGAGTTCGAGTTCCATCAGCAACCATTCACCCGCTGGTCCGCGCATCATGTCCACGCGCCCATAGAGCAGGGGGCCTTCGACCGCGTCCACCGCGGCCTGCGCGAAGGCCAACTCACCCCCTTTGACTTCGTACGTTTCTTCGACGCCGCCGTAGGACGATTGAATGCGGTAGTCGCCGGGGGCTGCCACCTTGAAGACCGAGTGGGAGAATTTGCGGTCGAAGAAAATCAGCGATAGTTCGCCCTCTTCCATGGCGGCTTCCAGGAAGGGCTGCACCAAGCACGGACCGGGGGGGAGCTCCCCTGCCGCCGGCCAGGCTTCCCCCCGGGCCACCTTGACCTGGCGCCAAGCGTTGGCACCCACGGAGGGTTTGATCACGATTTTGTCGCACCGGAAATGATCGAAGGCTCCCGCAACGATTTCATGCGCGGCGTCATCAAACCAAAGCGTGGGCACCACGGGCACGCCACGCTCTTCCAGATCACGCAGGTAGACCTTGTCCATATTCCAGCGCACGGTCTCGAGGGGATTCAGCAGCGGGCACACCCTTCCGATCGCATCGAGGGTGGCCAGGAATTCCTCGGGAGCTTCGGCGTAATCCCATGCCGTACCGATGAACACGGCAGAATAGTCGGAGGCATCGAATTCGGGCGTACGCCACACCGCGGGCTGAAGCTGGAGGCCTAACTCCCCGCAGCCTTTTTCAAGCGCAGCAAACTGCACGTCGAACTCCCACGCGTCCTCCCTGCGATCGGAACAACCGGGCAGCAGGTCGGGTGAGGTCAGAAAGGCTATCGGCTTCATGGGGCCGGTTATACTGGGATCGGGAGCACCGGGCCAGGACTACCTCGATAACGGGATCCGCGCACTTTTGCCCATGTGGACAAAGCATCGAAGGTCACTCCACCTTCATGATCCCGCGCATCAGCTTCCAGTGGCCCGGGAAGGTGCAGACGAAATCATAGTCGCCGGGCGCCGTTGGCGCGGTGAATTCAAGCAACTCGGTTTGAGTGCGATTGAGCAGACCAGAAGCTGCGATGATCTTGTCGTTCTTGGGCACGAACGCCATGGAGAAACCCTCGGCCCCCAGGGCATCGGCGGCGCGGCCAATCTCATCGGCGGAATCCGGCTGCCCTATGACCAGGTTGTGGGGCATGTAGTCCGGGTTGTAGAACCAGAGTTTGACGGGCGTACCGGCCGCGACCGTGAAGGATTCGATGTCGTAGCGCATGCCCTCGACCACGGTTCGGATCGCGATGGCCCCCTCGGGCGGGGTGGGGGCAGCGGCGGCCTGTTCTTCGGGCTCGGGCTGGTTAGGAGTGGACTTGTTGTGGTCCCACATGTATCGAACCCGTTGGGCAGCCAGTCGTGCGTGGGGCTCGGGTGAATTCAGGAGCTTCTTCAGAAGGTCCCGGTTCATGATGTTGTGTTGCTGGTGGATCCAAAGGCCTTCCAGCATGGCGTGCGCGTCTTCGGCCTTGTGGATGTCAAAGCCCTCCAGCCATTGGGTCGTGGCCGCGATGACCTCATCGGTTCCGCGCGAGGAAAGCTCGCAACGAACCCGTTGACGCACCCCGTTGGTGGGGTGCAGCAGCAGTTCTAATAGGGCGTCCAAGGGCTGGCCCGCCACGTCCACATGCTTGGCGAGCGGGCAACCCTCCGCCGTGACCCGATAGATCCGGCCGTGGGCGTGGTCGCGCTCTGGGTCGCGCACGTTGTGCTGCATGTGCCCGATTATGGCATTGCACCAGTCGGAAATGTACATGGCGCCATCGTCTCCAATCTCAAAGTCTGTGGGGCGGAAGTTGGGGTCGGTGGAGGCCATGAAGTCTTCGGTTTCCGTGCCGTTGACTTCGCCTGTGACCGTGTCGATGGCCAGGTCGTATTGTTTGAGACCCAGGAAGGCGATGGTGTTGCAGAGCAGGAAGTCGCCTTGGAATTCGGCGGGGAAGTGTTCGCTGGAGAGGATGCCGCTGGAAGCCACGGGTCGCACGGTGTGCTTCAGCAACTTGCGCATCTCAAACTTGCCGTCCTCGCCAGGCACGACTTGGAAGCAGGCTCCACCTGTGCCATCGGTGGCGTAGTGGTAACCCCAGCGGTCGAAACTGATGCCATGGGGATTGGGGCTATTGGTGGCGTGGAAGCTGAACTCGAAGGTGCGCGGATTGAAGCGATACATGCCCGAGGTGCCCGATTGCTGGTTGGCCTGCCAGGGGGATTCCACGTTGGACACGTTGAACACGCCGCGCTGGTAATAGAGGAATCCATCGGGACCCAGCACGAAGTTGTTCATGGTGTGGTGGGTGTCGGAGGAGTCGATGCCGCCCAAGAGCGAGATGCGCACATCGGCCACGTCATCCCCGTCGGTGTCCTTCAGGAACAGCAGTTCGGGCGCGGAAGCCACCAATACGCCGCCATTCCAGAATTCGAACCCGGTGGGGTTGTGCACCTTGGCAAAGGTGATGCAGCGATCGGCCACCCCATCCCCGTCATCGTCGGGCAGGATCAGCAGGCGGTCGTTCATCTCCTTGAGCGGCTCCCACTTGGGATAGGTGGCCCAGGCCGCAGCCCAAAGGCGCCCCTTGGGATCCACGCCCAGCTGCACCGGGTTGATCATCTCGGAGAACATTTCTTCCGAGGCAAAAACGTTGGCGGTCAGGCCCTTGGCCAGGATCATGCGGTCGATGGCTTCTTCAGCGCCCAGGTAGGTGCCGTCGCCGATCTTGCTGATGCCGCCCTGCTCTTGCGGTTTGTCCAGATTCGAAATGACCTTGATGGGGGCGGGCACATTGCTGTCGTCGGGGTCGATCGTGCGGCCTTGGATCTGTGCCCAAATGACCTTGTCCCGATTGGCGCTGGTCACATCGAGCTGCACCAGTTCATGTTGAAGGACCGTGCCATTGTCTTGGCCGTCCACGAATTTCAAACCGGCGCGGGAACCCCAGACGTCGTTGCCATCGGTGGCGCGGTAGCGGTTGAACCAGTGCCAGTTCTTGTCGAGCACGGCGGCGCGCAGGGTTTGCATGTCCGACTCGCTGCGGCGGGTGATGCCGTTGTAGAGAGCGCTTGAGATGACCTTGGCCAGCATGCGGTTGCCCGGTTCATTCAGGTGGATGCCATTGATGGTCAACGCCTCCTTGCCCATGGTGAAGTGGTGCAGGGTGGGCGTGAACAGGTCCACAAATTTCACCTGGCCCTTCTCGGCCGCGCGTTCCATGGCAGCGGCGTAGGCTCCCAGTCGCGCGTTCTGTTCCGCCGGATCGGGCAGGTTGGAATCGCGCAGGTCCTGGGCGGCCATGGGGGAGAAGAGCACGATGCGTGGCGCTCCCTTGCCGGAGTAGTCCTGCGCCTTGGTGTGCTCGATCCACTTGGCGATGGCGGTTTCAAATCCTGCAGCATCCCCGTCGAAGGCCTCGTTGTAACCAAACATGGCGAAGACCACCGTGGCCTCGGACAAACTCAGATATTCATCCGCACCCATGAAGCCCTTGTTGCGCGGCCGATGGTCGATCCGATCCCCGGTGTAGCCCTGGTTGCGGAAGCTCACATTCATTCCGTCAAGCTCCGCCTGCAGGTAGGTTTCCATCCAGCCGTCATGCTGCAGACGATCGGCGAGGCCGCTGCCGATGATCACCACCCGGTCCTTTTCCCGGAAGAAATCCTGTACGGGTTTTGGGGATTCCATGCTTTCCATGGCGGCCCCATGGTCCCCATCCATTGCCTCCCCTGCCGGTGCGGGGGGCGCTTCCTTACCGCAGGAGACGAGGGCGAGCAGGAAAGGGGCCGCGAGGGGCAATATTCTGGATGTCATGACAAGCGCTACACTATCCTGGTACTCACCCATGTCAAATCTCATCTATCTGTGCACGCTCTGCTTGGTCAGCCTCGTATCCTCCTGCTCTTGCTCAGGGACCATGTTGAAACCAGAGGTCGAGAAAGACCCCCGCTGGCTCGTGTACGATGGGCAATCCGGATCACCCGACCAGAAAACGGTCGTGTTCGTGGCAGGGGACGAGGAATACCGTTCCGAAGAGGCCCTGCCCATGTTGGCGCGGCTTCTGTCGAAGCATCACGGGTTCGAATGCGTGGTGCTCTTCAGTCAGAATCCCGAGACAGGGGAGATCGACCCCAATGAGTCGAACCATATTCCCGGGATGCACCTGATCGCCGATGCGGATCTATTGGTCTTGGACCTCCGTTTTCGGGAGCTGCCGGATACCGACATGGCGCACGTCATGGCGCACATGGAATCGGGCAAACCGCTCATCGGAATACGTACAACGACCCACGCGTTCAATTACAAGAAGCAAAAGGATAGCGTGCACGCCAAATGGACCTGGACCAGCAAGGATCCCAAGGACGGATTCGGCGGCGAGTTCCTGGGAGAAACCTGGGTAGCGCACCACGGGCACCACGGACAAGAAGCCACGCGCGGCGTGGTGAATGCGGATGCCGCCGATCATCCCGTACTCAAAGGCGTGCTCGATGTGTTCGGTACCACCGACGTGTACGCCATCCGCTCCCTACCAGAGGATTCCACGGTGCTGCTAAACGGCGCTGTGCTCGATGGCATGACGCCCGAAAGCCAACCCGTTGAAGGCGCCAAGAACTCGCCCATGCACCCCGTGGCATGGACCCGCGAGCGCGAATGGAAACCCGGCCGCAGCCAACGCATCCTGGCCACAACCATGGGCGCTGCCACGGACTGGTCCAGCGAGGATCTGCGCCGCCTATTCTTCAACGGCGTCTTCTGGACTTTGGGCATGCAGGACCAGATCCCCGAAGGGGGTCTCAAGGCCACCATGTTCGGGCCATGGAATCCCACGCCCTTCGGTTTCAACGCCTTCCGCAAGGGAATGCTGCCCAGCGACTACCGGGACGGAATCCCGCCCATTCAGGAGAGCAAATGATCACACCCAGAACCTCCCGCACCGAAATCTTGGCCAAGTTGCAGGCCAAGGTGGACGCCAACATCCCCCTTTTGATTTCCAGCGCCGGCAGCGGCCTGGTGGCTAAGCTGCTCGAGCAGGAAGGCGCGGATTGCGTCAACACCTTCTCCGGTGCGCGTCTGCGCTCCAACGGCATGGGCACCATGAGCATGATGTGGCCCATCCTGGATTCCAATGACCAGGTCATGCGTTATACGCGTGAGGACATCATGCCCGCCATCAAGGGCGATGCTTTCATTTGCGCATGCTTGAACGCCAACGATCCCCTGCGCGACATGCGCATGGTGCTTGAGGACTGCAAACGCATGGGCGTGGAATCGGTGTCCAACATCAGCCCTTCGATCAGCTACGTGGACAAGGACAGTGAGATTCGGCGCGTGCTCGAGAGCGCGGGCATCAACCTGCAAAACGAGATCGACATGCTGCGCCTAGCCCAGGAGATGGATATGGTTTCCATCGGTTTAGCCTTTGATCTAGAGGACAGCCTGCGCATCGTCGAAGAGGCCAAACCCGACATCTTCTGTTTCCATGCGGGCACCACCAAGGGGGGCCAAACCGGCTACGACAGCGGCGAGACGATCGAGCAGACGGCGGCGCGCACCGAACATGCCTACGGGGAAATTCGAAAGGTTCACCCCGACGTTTTGCTGATCGCCCACGGCGCGGCCTTCGAGACCCCAACCGACGGCCAGTACATTTTGGATCACACCAGCACCCACGGATTGTGGACCGGCTCCTCCACGGAACGCCTGCCCATCGAACGCGCGGTCTCCGCCGCGGCCTCCGAATTCCGCGCCCTGCGTTTCAGTAAAAAACCATGAGCACCAAGACGATCGCCATCCTCGCAACCCTGGACACCAAGGCGGAGGAAACCGCCTGGGTCAAAACCTGCATCGAAGACCTGGGTGGGCGTGCACTCGTATTCGACCTGGGCGTGGTGGGGGAGGCCGGATTCCCGGCGGATGTGAATCACGGAACAATCGCCCAAGCGGGCGGCCAGTCGATCTCCCAGCTACGCGCCAATCCCACGCGCCAGGAGGCCTCCCCGGTCATGGTGGCCGGCGCCACAAGGATCCTGCTCCAACAGATCGAAGCCGGTGAAGTTCACGGCGTGCTCGGCATGGGGGGCACCCAGGGCACCAGCAATTGTTGCGCGATTCTGCAAGCCCTGCCCTACGGGCTTCCCAAGGTCATGATCTCCACCGTGGCTTCGGGGGATACCTCCGCTTTCGTGGGCATCAAGGACATCACCATGATGCCCTCCGTCGGGGACCTGTTGGGCCTAAACCCCTTCACGCGTCGTATCCTGGCCAACGGCGCCGGTGCCGTTTGGGGCATGGTCCAGGTGGCCAGCACCGTCGTGGCTGCCAAGGATGGCAAGCCGGTGATCGGCATGACCAACCTGGGCGTGCTGACCGACGGCGCCATGCGCGCCGTGCAACTCTTCCGCGAGCGCGGCTACGAGGTCATCGTTTTCCATGCCGTAGGCTCGGGCGGCCTGGCCATGGAACAGATGATGAAAGAAGGACTCATCGGAGCGGTCTTCGACTATGCACTCGGCGAAATCTCCGACGAGTTGTTCGAAGGCCTGCGCGCTGCCCGACCCGAACGCCTGACCGTGGCGGGATCCTTGGGTTTGCCCCAAGTCCTCTGCCCCGGCGGCGCCGAACACATCGGCCTCTTGGTCGAACCCAACCAGGTCCCCGACCTGTGGAAAGATCACAAGGTCGTATTCCACAACCCGATCATCCTAGCCCCGCGCCTCGACGAGCAACGCTGGTGCCAAGTCGCCCAAGAAATCGCAGCCCGCCTGACCCGCTCGACAGCAGGCAAAGCCACGATGATGCTGCCCAAGCGCGGAACCAGTCGCTATTCCATCGAAGGGGGGCCTCTGAACGATCCCGCCGGCGATGCAGCCTTCTTCGAAACCCTCAAGGCCAACCTACCCGCCTGCGTGACGGTCGAAGAGTTTGACCTGGCCGCCGAGGACGACGCCTTCGTGGACGCCTGCGTGCAACGCTTGATCGCGTTCATCGAAGCCTGATCGCGATTTCCCACCCCGAGCGAACCCGTCCAGCACTCCAAAAAAAAGGGAGGCCCTGTGCGCTCTAATAATACTCGCACAGGACCTCAGCCCATCTAGACCAGGTTGGAAGCCAGACGCTCCAGTCGGAAATAGACTTTACCCTCCCCCACATGAAACACTCTTCGCCAAAGAAGTGGCCAAACCAAAGCCAAAGTGCCGAGGGTGTCGCACGGATGGAGCTCCGCTCCGTGTTGGATCGTTATGCTGCGTCTGGAAATTTCTAGCCGGGGCAGCGCTTGCACGGACGTTGGTGCACGAAAGCCAAGGGGTGGCCAAGCGGTCCCACCCCAGTACGCCCAAGCAGTCTCCCCCTCAGGGACCAAAAACCCGCCGAGTCATCCCACTCACCACACCTGCATCCACAGGCACTTTTGAGTTCTTGGGACTGCGTACCGGAAAGCGCCACGAGGTTCACGCCGGTGGGCGTGCTTGGGTGACCCAACGCTTGGATCAGATCGTTGACAAATTCACCGAGTGTTTGGAAGGGGCGACGTGGTGGTTTTCAATCACGAAGGGTTCGTCACCCATGCAGCGATTGCAGCACCCTCCATACCGGATTGCAGGCCCGCTGCGGGGGGTCAACCACAACGTCGTAATATCCAAGAGGAGGTGGCTGCGGCGTTCCGTTTGCCTGAAACCGTGGCGCCTGGCGGAGCGCCGTTTGGTGCTACCGTGGAGGCCCGTTGGGCGCCAACAACCGCCTTCACTACGAAGCCCGAAAGCCTGGGTGAATTGCCTACGACCCGGACAGAATGGCGGCCAGAAAGGCCATCCAACCAAACGGGAACATCAGAAGAATCCAAATCCCACTGGGCTTTCGATTCTGCTGCTTGCGGATGAGAGCATAGGCCGCGATAGGAGCCAAGACCCAGATCAGGGCCAAGAAGGTCAGGACAAGCAGCTCCTGAAAGCCAATCATCGCGAGCATGGAAGTATGTTCAAGCATGGTTATCTGAAATGTAAGCGGCTCAGTGAGCGGTGCCGCCGATCGCGACCCCATTTCCAATTCCGAGGCCCCAAGCTTACAAAGAAGTGGAGCGGCCAAGCGACTCGAACCCTCGACATTCAGCTTGGGAAGCTGACGGTGGTTGGGTCGGATTGCCCTTCAAGGGTACACAGAGTCCTCTAACGTCAGAGCGGCAGGGCCCCATGCCCAATTTTGGTGTAGACCGGTACGGACAACTTGTTCCGGACTTCCTGCCTTGAAAAGGTTTGAAGGTGCGACAAGGGTTCAGGCTACACGGGGAACACCATATTTTGGTGCTAGCAATTCTCCGGTGGCAAGCAGCATGCGCCGCACCGCCATTGGAAGCAAGCGGAGGACGCGCTGCCTTGTCGAATCAAGAACGGGAATAGGGCGACGGGCATGCCGAAGTCAGAAGTTGCACCTGCTTGAACAGGGTGGGGTAGGGTCCATGCAAACTCGCTTACCAATTGTGCACCAACTTGCGCCAGGCAAAGCTTGGAGGAAGGGAATATGAAAAATTGAAACTTCTACTGGAGTCCCACGGGGACATCACCCGTCCGGACAAGGCTAGACAGCCAACCGGAAGCGAGTCTTGCGTGGCACTGGGGCGACCCGTGCTGCGAAGCGTAGACAGCGAGTGTGTAGGCCGTGTTAATCAGCCCCGAGAACATA
>JAAETM010000229.1 GCA_024228395.1 bacterium
CCGCCACCGCACCGCTGATCCCCTCCCCGGAGGCCCCGTTTGGCTGCCAATTGCCTACAATCCGTCCCATACTCGCCCCCGCGCTCCACCTCGCTTCCCCCCGCTCTCCCGAAACTGCCCGCTTGGAATTCCTATCCACCTACGGGGTCTAGTGTGTAATCAGTTTGCCAGGTCTTCCATTATTCCCAGCCAGGCACCAAATAGGGGGCAGGCTGCCCGTATCCGCTCGATGCCTGTTTCCTCTGCGATCGCGATACCAGTAGAGATTTTCTTGAAGCGCGGTGAAAGTCCTTTGAGGCGCTTAGAAGGTTTAGTCTCGTAGGAGTCGTTGATTTCCTCAGGCGCCCCGCACTGGTTGAGAATCTCGATCACTTCTTGCTGGCGAATATTAAGTTTTTCAGCCAATACCTCGGGCGCGCTGAAGAGAAGGGATTCGGTCTCGTACATGGAGACATAGGGGATGAACCGTCTCTCTGTGTTGCTTTCAGGAAACAGCCGATTTACCTCCCGATGAGTCGCTTCGTTCATTATGCGGGCTTTCTCCGTGTGCGGAGTCGCTGCGCGTGATTCTTCGTACCCGGGCCAATCGCTTTTGATGCCGTAGAAATCGACAAGGGTGGTCACCGAGGTGTCCCTACGTTGTTTGAGGAATTTCTCAATGTCGTTTGCGACTCTGCTAAAGCGCACGTCACCCCCTTTTTGCCCCTTCTTGGAAATCATGGTCGGGTAAAGGTAGACACCCTTTTCAGCCAAGTGTGGTGCTATCAGTTTGTTGACCAAGTCCATCTCTGTCTTGCCCTCCACGACTACGTATACCTCAACCAAAATTGGGTCCTCCGCGGATCACATTCTTAGACCAGAGTTCCCCAATGGAATAATCTTCAAGCCAAGTGGAATAGTCCTGTTCGTCCAGACGGGAGAAAGTGGATGCGCCGCCCTCGTGGTTCACGACGATGATATCCTTGATCTCGAACTGATTGATCAGTTCGGGAGACTGGGTTGCGATGATCAGTTGGGTTCGTTTGGCTGCGTCATGGATCAACTCAGCCAGCAGGTGGATTGCAGCTGGGTGCAAACCGAGTTCGGGCTCATCGAGGATGAGGCAGGATGGTAGTTCCGGTTGCAACAGGGCTGTCGCTAGGCAAATGAATCGAAGGCTGCCATCCGAGAGGTGGTAGGATTGCATCGGAAAATCGGAGGCTTTCTGGTGCCAGGAGAGTGAGACTTTTTGCGCTTGCCCAAGCGATAGTTCCTCAAGCCCGAAATGGTCGAAGAATGGAGTCACTAAGCGCACGGCATTGATGATCTCTTGGTAGGCGGGGTCACCTTCGGATCGCAAACGCAGTAGATAAGGGGCGATGTTTGCTGCGTCAGACCGTAGGACCTTGTTGTCCTGGACAATTTCCGCGTGCCGCATGGATGCGGTGGGGCCGGTATCGTGGAAGTGATAGATCTGCCAGGATGCGATAGTGTCGTAGACGGGTTTACTATATTTACTTTGGTCGGAACTGCTCTTCGCCTCTTTTACTAGTGAGGAGAGACAGCTACCCGATGCAGGCAGATTCCACCACCCGGTTTGTCCGTGCTCGTAGAATCGTTCCTCGTCGGTCAGGAAGGCACTTTCAAGGGGCCCAGGCGTAATATGAAAGCTGTAGCCGCGGATCCCGAAGCGCGCTCGAAAGCTCATATGTTCCGTGCCCTTTCGTCCATTGAAAAGCAGATCGCCCACACCCCCCGCCTCGCGGATGTATTCGTCGAGCGCACCGTCTACGAGGTGTCTGAGCATTCGGAAAAACGAGATGAGATTGCTCTTCCCGGAACCATTGGCTCCGATAAGAACGTTAAGGTTGGAAAACTCCAACTCATCCATGGCGCGTATGGACTTGAATCCGTGAATGCTTAGTTTGCTGAGAGGGGGGGGCATTTCAGTGGAATGAAACTCTAAGGAGACCGCTTGGAGCGAACGAGCGCTTGGAGGATGGGGGTAGGCGGTGCGATTGGATAGATTCTAGCCGAATGTGAGGCAAGAGTGGGCCCGTTGGCATGCAACTGGGGTGAACGGAAGGCTTGAAAATGCAGAATGTGTCGAAAGTGGCAAGGGCCGGGGGGCGCAGGCTTGGCATGTCGGTGGGCTTTCACCTTCCATGGACAATGCCAAATGTGGTTAGGTCTGGTCCATTTGGCATGCCCGTGGATGAGACTTCTTGTCGTTTTTGGTAAGCAAGAACCGGGCACTAACCTTGAAGTGGGTTCTGGTCGGCAGTGACTTCCTAGCTCGATATTCCAAATACATCGGGGAGTGCCTTGCGGACCTTGCTGAGTAAGTAGGTTCGCAACTCGCCGGTCTTTGGACCCTCCGCTTTGAGGTAGCCTTTGAGGTGGCCCTGGCAGAGCATGCACGGTTCCCCCAATGGAGAAGGAGGACCTTCTCCAAACCCCATCCAGCCTATGTCGAGATCGATGTGACCGATGCCAATGGCCAGGTGATCTTCGAGTCGGGCAAGCGCGATGGGCGTAACTTCATCGAGAGTGGCGCGTTCATGTTCAAAACTGAATCGGTGGACCGCTACGGAGACCTGACCATGGCGGCCAAACACCTGGCCGACGCCGCCCGCCTCAACCCGCGCTCCATCCCCGCCCGCTGGTTCGGAGGCCGCGTCGCATGGCTCGCCGGCGACAAAACCAAGGCGCAAACCCTGCTAACCGAAGCCCGCTCCCTAGCCGCTTCCAAAGCC
>JAAETM010000230.1 GCA_024228395.1 bacterium
CCTACCGGACAGGACTGAAACTCTCTGATGTATTGGACGCTTCTAGCTTTGACCGGGCAGCTTGGTTGCTCGGCGACGAATGGGAACGGACCCGGTGTCCGTCCTGTGGTGTGCGTGAATCCCAATGGCCGGACCTCACAGAGGAACAGGGGCATTGCGCGGCGTGTGAAGCCGGTGAACGTATCTATGAAGCGGTGGGCGAGAAACGTCCGAAGGGTATGCGTGTCGAGTTCGTCAAAGCCCAACCAGATGACGCCCCACTGTCGCGGTTTGTTGACCCGAATTGGGCAGAGAACCGAGGCCACTGATGGGTAACGGAGACTTTGCACTTAAGGGTACCCTGTCGTTGGACTCGAAACAGTTCCGCCAATCCACCAAACAGGCCCAAGAGTCAACATCCAAGTTCCGTAACAAAGCTGCCGGCGACTTCGAGGCGTTGGGTAAGGCCGGGAAACTGGCGTTTGCTGGGATGGTCGCCGCCGCGGCAGTGTGGACTAAGAACGCGGTCGGCCTTGCCGTCACGGCAGAGGAAACCGTC
>JAAETM010000231.1 GCA_024228395.1 bacterium
CTTCTGGCGGAATACGTGGCGCTCACCCAGTAGATCCTTGAAGAATATCTGTGGGCCCCCGATGGCTCCAGGCACCACCTGTGGATTTTCGTTGTCCCGGGGATTCCCATGCACCTGCATTTTCGCGCCATCCTCACCTTGGATCTCGTAACCGGTTAGGTGCCAATCACGGCCGTCGGAGGAGTCCTGAGTGTTGTCTCCGAGCATCACGTAATGACCCTCGGGGATGTTCCACTGGTTGTACTTTTGGTCGGACGTGTAATAGATGTCACGCCAGATTTGAATGCCGCGGAACTCTGCGCCGCCACCGGTGCTGCGCAGGTTGATGCCGGTGTTGGTCAAGTCCACTTGAAGGACCGTTTCCACATCGGCTTCGATGATCACATCGCCGTCGATCATCAAACGTACCTGATCGTCGATGTTTTGCACTTGGATGGTGCTGCACGAACCGGCTTCGAGGGTGAACATCTCCTCGCTCAGGACGGGACCGACCTCGTCGGACCCAATAAGCCCGCTGATGGTCAAAGTGGCCGGTCCGGGGGCAGAGTTGGCCGGACCAGGAATGCTGAAGCGATAGCGGCGGATACCTTCGCGAAACTCGAATTCCACACTGCGACACTTGGCATCGGGACACACTTCCGTTTGCAGGCGCAGATCTCCCACGTCGTTGATCGCCAGGCGCTTTTTGGTGCGCTCGATCAGCGGGCCGATGTCGCCCGGGTAGCCATCCCCGTAGCGGTCTTTGACTGTGGACCGGGTGCGGGGGAAGCTCGCTTGGCCCTCGGCTGTCGCTATCAGATCATCGCCCTGGAGTTTCCAACCCTTTGCGGGCAAGTGCCATTGACCCGTTGAGTTGAGCTTCTTGAGCATCGACTCCAAGAGGTGGTCGGAACGGCGAGGAATCGCCCACTCCCCATCGGGTTGCCGCACCATGACGTCGCCGCAGTGCACCTGCATCTCCTCGCCCGGCATACCCCAGAGGCGCTTGATGAAGTTCTTGCTTTTGTCGAGCGGGTACTTGAAGACGACCACTTCCCAGCGCTCGGGGTCGCGCACGTGGTAGGAGAGTTTGTCCACCAGCACGCGGTCGAAGACATCCGACTTGTGTTGTCCGCTATCCCAACCCATCAACGTGGGCTGCATGGACCCGGTGGGGATTTTGTAGGCCTCGAGGATAAAGTACTTGAACAACACGATGATCACGATCGAGATCGTGATGGCTTCGATGTTGTCCCGCCACGGGTGGGCTGACTTCTCCTTGTCCTTCTCCTTGTCCTTGTCCTTCTTCTTGCTCATGGGTGCCGTTACTTGTCGTCGCCGCCGAGTACTGCCAGGAATGCTTTTTGGGGAATGTCCACGTTGCCGACCTGGCGCATGCGGCGCTTGCCCGCTTTCTGCTTTTCGAGCAGCTTGCGCTTACGGCTGATGTCGCCGCCATAACACTTGGCGGTCACGTCCTTGCGCAGGGCGGCGATGTTCTCGCGCGCCAAAATCTTCGATCCGATGGCGGCTTGCAAGCGCACTTCGAACATGTGCCGGGGGATTTCCTTACGCAGTTTTTTGATGACGGCGCGGCCACGCATGTCGGCGCGGCTGATGTGCACGATGGAGGACAGGGCGTCCACTTCATCGCCGTTCACCAGGATGCTGAGCTTGACGAGTTTGTCGGCTTTGTAGCCGGTGACGTCGTAGTTGAGCGTGCCGAAACCGCGCGTGGAGGACTTCAACTTGTCGTAGAAGTCGTACATGATCTCCGCCAGCGGGATGTCATAGATCAACTGTACGCGGCTTTGCGACAGGTGCTCTTGGCGGATGAAGATGCCCCGGTGGTCGGTGGAGATCTGCATGACCGGACCGATGTATTCGGTGGGCATCAGCATGGAGACGCGGGCGATGGGCTCGCGCAGTTCTTCGAACTTGTCCGGGTTGGGCAGGGCGCCGGGGGAGTGTACCAGGCTTTCGGTGCCATCGTGGTTGAGCAATTCGTAGGTCACCGAGGGCGCCGTCTGGATCATGTCCATATCGAACTCGCGCTCGAGGCGCTGTTCGATGATCTCCATGTGCAATAGGCCCAGGAAACCGCAGCGATAGCCGAAACCGAGAGCGTCGGAGGTGACCGCGTCGAAGGTCAAGGACGAGTCGGTCAGGGACAAGGACTCCAATGCGTCGCGCATGCCTTCGTAGTCCCCGGGGCTGGTGGGGTAGAAGTCCGCGAACACCATATGCTGGGGTTCCTTGTAGCCGGGCAGAACTTCGCCGCCCGCATTGCTGGCCATGGTCATCGTGTCGCCCACGCGCACGTCACCCAGGGTCTTGATGTTCGAGATGAAGTAACCCACTTCGCCCACGCCCAATGTGTCGCAGGGCGTCAACTTCGGCATGAACCGACCGATCTCGAGCGCGTCGAAGGAGACGTTGGTCTTGGCGCTCATGAAGCGCACCTTGTCCTTCTTGTTCAAGCTACCGTCCACGATTCGCACGTAGACGATGACGCCGCGATAGTCGTCGTAGACGGCGTCGAAGACCAGGGCGCGCAGGGGGGCGGATGCGTCGCCGGTGGGCGGCGGGATCTCCTCTACGATTTGGTCGAGCACCTCTTTCACACCCTTGCCGGTCTTGGCGGAAACGTGCAGGGCGTCGGTGGCCTCGATCGCGAAACTGGTTTCAATTTCTTCGGCGACCTCGTCGGGGCGCGAATGGGCTAGATCGACCTTGTTGAGCACGGGCACAATCGTCAGATCCGCTTCGATGGCCAGGTAGGCGTTGGCCACGGTTTGCGCTTCCACTCCCTGGGCGGCGTCGACCAACAGAATGGCACCCTCGCAGGCTTGCATCGATTTCTCGACCTCGTAGTTGAAGTCCACGTGGCCGGGCGTGTCGATCAGATTCAGCTCGTAATCGTGACCCTCGTATTGGTGGTGCACGGTGACCGAGCGCGCCTTGATCGTGATGCCGCGCTCGCGCTCCAGCTCCATGTCGTCCAGGAGTTGGGCCTGCATGTCACGTTTCTTGACGGTGCCGGTGATCTCTAGCATGCGATCGGCCAGGGTAGATTTCCCGTGGTCGATGTGGGCGATGATGGAGAAGTTGCGGATGTACTTGGGTTCCACGGTGGCTTGGAGTGGTCAGCTTGGGGCACGGCGCTATCGAAAGCGCGGGCCGGGGTTCAACGTTCGGTAATGGGGGGGATTCCCAGGTGCAGGGGGATGAGCTCCGCTAGTTGGCGTAGGGCTCGACCCCTGTGACTGATGGAGCCTTTTTCTGGGGCGGTAAGCTCGGCCATGCAACGCCCTTGGAAGGCATTCTCTGGCTCGTGCACCCGGAAGAGGGGATCGTATCCGAAACCGCCCTGGCCCCGGGGCTCATTTAAGATTCGTCCGTGCACTTCTCCCCGGGTGGTGCACAGAATCTGACCGGCGGGATCGGAAAGGGCCAGGCAGCACACAAAGTGCGCGCCGCGGGCCTCGTCCGGGGTGCCGGCGAGCTTCTCGATCAGTTTTTGGTTGTTGGCAGCATCGTCCCCGTGCCGGCTGGCAAAACGGGCGGAATGCACGCCCGGGGCGCCATCCAGAGCGTCGACCGCCAGGCCGGAATCGTCCGCCAGGCAGTACCGGCCGCTGGCCAGCGCGCCGCCCACGGCCTTCTTCTGAGCGTTGCCCTCGAAGGTGTCCTGGTCTTCGTCCACCTCGGGCAGGCCGCCCACATCGGCGGGTGTGAGCACCTGGATTCCCAGGGGGGCGAGCATTTGGAGCAGCTCTAGAGCTTTCTTCGGGTTGCCCGACGCCAGCAGCAATTCCATGGGCTCAGCTGGGGTTGAGGATCTCGTTCTGCAAGCCGAAGATGTGCTGGATGGCGCTTTCGCCCTGTTCCAGCATGGTGTCGAGTTGCTCGCGTTTGAAGGGGGCGCCTTCCGCGGAGCCTTGCACTTCGATGAACTCTCCCGAGCCGGTCATGACCAGATTCATGTCGGTGTCGGCTTGGCTGTCCTCTTTGTAATCCAGGTCCACCATGCAGGCTTGGTCGACGACGCCCACGGAAACCGCAGCCAGTTGGTCCTTGAGGGGCCAGTTACGCAACCAGCGCTTTTCGTCCATCCAAGAAAGGGCGTCGTGAAGCGCGACATAAGCGCCGCTGATGGCCGCAGTGCGCGTGCCGCCGTCGGCTTCTATCACGTCGCAATCGATCCAGATCGTGCGTTCGGTCATCTGCTTGAAGTCGATCACTGCGCGTAGGGAGCGCCCAATCAAGCGCTGAATCTCAACCGACCGGCCATCCACCTTGCCGGAGCGATCGCGGGATTTGCGATCGTCGGTGGAGCTGGGCAGCATGGAGTATTCGGCCGTCAACCAGCCCCGGCCCTTGCCGCGCAGGAAGTGGGGGACCTTGTCGGTCACCATGGCCGTGCAAAGCACGCGTGTACCGCCAAAGGACGCTAGCACGGAACCTTGGGCCTTGCGCGTGAAGCCCCGAATGAACTCGATGTCTCGGGTTTGGTGGTTTTCTCTGCCGTCCGTTCTTTGCATGGGATTGGTTTTTCAGGGAGCCAGGAAGCTCCGGCTCGTCTGAGGCCGTTTCAGGCGTGCGGAAGTGTACGAAGATCGCATCCCAGGTTGCTAGTCGGGAGGTCCGTTTGAAACCGACCGGATATGCTCCAGGGGGATCCAACGCTTGCGTCCCCCGATGGTGGAAATTTTCAAGCCCCGGTCAAAGTCCAGACCCGAAATTCGGCCGCTGATGGTCTCAGCGGCGACCTGTACATGGACCTGGGACGGGCCGAATTCCAGGGCCGCCAGGAAGTCGCAGGCCAGGGCGCGGGGGGCCATGCGGGCTTGGTTCAGGCGCCTGCCGAGGCTTGCAAAGAGTGCGTTTTGAGCTTCGGCCTGGCCAACGTCCAGGCCCAGTTGGGCCAAGCTGACCACCGGGCGTTCCGCGCTAAGCTCTTCGGGGAAGCTCGTCTGTCCCACGTTGACCCCGATTCCAAGCACATAAACCGGGTCCTGGGCGCTCCAGGCCCGGCTTTCTACCAGGACGCCAGCCAGTTTGCCGTCTCCCACGAGCAGGTCGTTGGGCCATTTCAGTCGAGAGTGCTCTAGCCCCAGGTGAGTCGAGGCGTCTCGAGTGGCTAGTCCCGCTGTTATGGTGATCAAGGGGCCCGGCCAAGGCATTGCTGGTTGCAATACGAAGCTCGCGTACAGGCCTAGACCGGGTTCGGAGCACCACCGGCTACCTCTCCGGCCACGCCCCAGGGTCTGTTCGGTGGCCACGAAAGCATCGCCGTCCTGTGCCTTGCCCTGTTCTAAGGCGCGAAATGCCGCCTCATTGGTGGAATCCACTTGGTCGAAGCGGAAGATCCTCTTCACCCAGTTCTCGGACCCCGGCGGGGTCGATTTTGGGCAAAAGGACTCGGGGGCGGGGGTCAGCTGGGGCGGCATGGCCCAAGGGTAACGCTTGCGCGGCCTCCAATCTCAAGTTGAGTTAGGAAGTTTTTTTATAGATCGACCAAACGGGTGGCCGAATAGGGGCAGCTAAGGGCGTTGGCCCGAACCCACCATGGTCCACCGGAGTTATATCTCGCTGCTGGTGGCCGCCTTGTTTGGTTTCGCTTCATGTGGAACCACCGAGTTGGCCGCTGCCAAGCACAAAGAATTTGTCCCAACCACCGTCCTTCTGGCGGTGTCGTCGGTTGAGGTGTTGTCGTCCTCGGACAAAGATCTGGAGGTTACGGCAGAGCCTGTCCAGGATGGGTTGGTGGAGGGCATCGTCCACTGGGGGGGCGAGCGCAAGGATGTGGACCTGACCACGCCAAATTTTCTGTCCAAGTCTGAGATTATCATCGATTTGGGAGTGGGGCAGGCCCCTTATGACGATGGATTCTTTGATTATGCAATGGATTTCAGTCCGCTGGTGGGATTTTCCGATGCACTGATGCAGCTCGAGTATCGCGCGCACATTCAGCCTGGGACTTCGGTGTTTGGTATCGCAGCCATCAACCGTGTTCAGGACGAAACCATAATCCGGGCCATGGGTCAAAATGACTGGGCCTGGGTCGCAATGGGTGTGCAGTTTTCCTGGTGAGCCACGCCTGATTCCCCATGTCTCACATCAGCAAACAGACCTCCCAAAAGCACTACCGCGTTCGCACCGGTAGTGATGAGGTGGAGATGTTGATGGAGATCAACGGCCAGAGCCTACCCACGAAGCTCACCGGTTTGAGCATGGATGGAGTTGGCTTTTTTCTGTCCAAAGACAATGCGTTGGTCATGGATGTGGGCGACACTGTACGCTTGAATTTTTATGACATGCTCAGTGGGTTGAAGGTGCACGTTGTGGGGGTTGTCAAGGAATGGACCGAGGAGCAGAATACCCATCTGGTGGACGTGGAATTCAGCAATCAGGCCTCCCTAGCCGAACAGCTCGGCGAAAGCGAAACTTGGCGCTATTTCAACCGTAGACAGAACTTTCGCATACATCCGCGCATGAGCCATTTTCGCAGATGCACGGTGGTTCTGCAATGGAGAGGCCACGAAGCGTCGCACGTGCTGCACGACATTTCCGCCGGCGGTTTGTCGATCCGTTTGGCCAGCAAGGATCGCTTGCAGGTTCCCCGTGATAAGCCCGTTAAGGCCTTCTTGGAATTGCCCCAGTCGCGTGAGATCTTGGAGTTCACGTTGCAAATGGTCCACGAGACCCAGGCGGGCAGTCACCGTCGGGTTGGGTTCGCCCTCGATCCCGTGCGAACACCCTTCGTTGCCCAGGTCGAAGACCAACTTGTTGCTGCTGTCATGGAATGGCAGCGAACCGCGATTCAGGTGGCCTCCGATGCGGTTGCCCCAGATTCAGATCAGAACTGATACAAGGATCGAGCCACCTTATCCCAGTGCTCCAAACTCTAAGAGAAACGCCTTCCCCCCTTCCCGCGCTTATACAAGCCATGAGTTCAAAACAAAACGACATCCGAGAATTGCTTCAACCTTTCATCTATTCGCTGAAGGATCCTGGTGCGTTCACCAAGCAGTCCCTGTTCGGCGGACGGGAAGCGCTCAAGCAGGTGTTTGACTGCATGGGTTCGCCCAATAGGAAATCCCAAGCGCGGGCCTTTTGGTCGATTCAAGCCCTGATGGGTGGGTTGATTCGTAAGGGACATGTGGATCAGAACACGGCGCTGGCTGCGATTGGAGAATTGCTCGAATCCCTGGTGGACTGGGTGGAGGCCACTCCGGGTGAGGAATTTGCCCTCAGCACGAAAGACACTCCCCAGGCCATGAAGTATCTGAAACTGACCCCCCCCCCGCCCTGTGGTGATGGGCCCCTTGCCAACGCTGAGACACCCCTTCACGCCACCATCGAGAATAGCCTAGGCCAGCTACTGATCCGTTCGGGAAAGCTCTCCACCGCACAGTTGAGTCGGGCACTCGACCTGCAGAGCCTCAATGGTAGGCGCCTAGGGGAGGTTCTGATCGCCATGGAGGCTGTGGGCATTCAAACCCTAGAGGAGGCCTTGACGCGTCAGAAGCTCCTAAGTGAGTGTCAGCCAACCCTACCGGCCGACGGAAGCAGGCTCCGCTTGCGTATGGACCCGCAGCCCTAACTTTTGGGTCACCCCCCCCCCTGACGGGCCCAAGGGAGGTCCTGCAGCGGGGTTGGGTCCTTTTCCCCTTCAATAGGGGTGAAACGGGGGTGGTAGCTTCGCTAGCATGGGCCGCGTAGGACCTCCATGTCGATCCCCCTCGCAACACTGGCCATCTTGGTTTCCAAACTCTTGCCCATTCTCTTTGTGCTTGGCATTTTCTGGTTGTTGCGCAGGTCAGGTGGCACTTGAGGGTGACATTCCTAGGGCCGTTGGCCTCTCCTGGATTCAGGTCCAGGCCCCCGATAGAACCACTCCACGTGCCGCAAGTTGCAATGCCTTGCTGTCGAACTCGCCTTTGAAATTTTTCGGTCGAAATAAAAAGAACAAGTCCGCGGCAGACGCCCGCAAGTACTACCGCAAGGCGCCTGGAAAGACCCATGCGCTGACGGGCCATGTCCAGATGCCCCAATCGGGTGAAGTGGTCGTTGCTGACGTCTTGGACGTCAGTGCTGGCGGGGCGAGCTTGCAGATGGAGACGTCTCAGGTGCATGAGCTCTCCGTCGGAGTGAGCGCCAACCTGTTATTCAGATCTCTGCGTGTGCGCAGTGAGCTTCTGGTTCAGGCCCATGTGGTCAGCGTGCTGGCTTCAAAGGATGGCCGCTCGCGTTTCGGTTTTTCCATCATGGATTCGGACGAGTTGTTCACTCGCATTGAACCCTACTATCTGAAGTACTTCAATCGCCGTCGCTTGCTGCGCGTTTTGCCCGAGCTCGGCCGCTCTATGAAGGCCGACGTGCGAACCCCCGATGGGGGAGGCTTCCGGCTCGATGTTCAGGATGTCACCGAAGAAGGCATCGGTTTCGCCTTGCACGCTGATGAAATCGAATGGATGGGAAGCGGAGAGGCCTTTGACGTGGAGTTCAAAATCCCAGGCGCCAATGTGGTCTGGAATGGAACCGCCGATCGTGTGCATATCACAGGGTTGAAGGACGCCGTGCGCGCCGGCCTGGCTTTCCGGGAACCTGACGCGAAAACCGGTCCCGCACAGGGCGCCCTCGAGGTATGGCTGAGCACACGTCGTGTTGCCATGGCCAAGTGGGACAGCGCCTACGACTGATCGCGATGGGGACTGAGCACGGCAATTCATCCATTGATCTGGGCGGTATGTCCATGCGAGGAATTTCGACGGGCGGGATTCGCACATGCCTGGAATTGCCAAGCTGGAAACTGCTGGTGGATGTCGGGGCCGTGGACTATCACCAGGTACCAGCGAATACCGTGCTGATCACCCATGGGCACCTGGATCACTTGGGTGGCATCGCGAACCACATCGCCCTGCGGGAACTCATGGGACAGAAGCCTGGCCGGTACATATTGCCGCCGGAGATCTTGGCGGATGTGGAAGACTTGCTCGCCGTTTGGCGCCGGTTGGACAAGGCACCCTTGCAAGCGGAACTGATCCCGTTGGCCCCAGGCGAGGTCCTGGAATTGGATCGCTCCAAACAGGTCGTGCCCTTCGCTGTCGATCACCGCGTGGTGAGCCAGGGGTATTTGCTGTATTCAAGGATCTCGAAGCTGCTGCCTGTTTTCGAGGGTCTCCCTGGCGATGATCTGGCGCGTTTGCGTAAGTCCGGCCAGGAGATCACTTTCGAGGTCAATCGGGTCGAGTTTGCCTTTTCAGGGGATACTCGGATCGAAGGGCTTCTGGACAATAAAAAAGCACTCACGGCAAAGCGGTTGGTGATGGAAGCCACCTTCCTCGACGAACGCGTGGGCGTGGAAAAGGCACGCAGCGTGGGACACATCCACTTGGATGAAATCCGCGAACATGCCGATGCATTCGAGTGTGAACACTTGGTGCTAACACACCTTTCCCTGCGCTACGACCGTAGGCAGGCTTGGGATCTCATTCGTAAGGTGCTGCCCGCGGATCTCATAGATCGTACGGTTATCTTGTAGCGGCCTTGCGCCGTTTGCGGCGCATCTTCACCGGCAGCCACCAGAGATATAGGCCCGTGGCCCACAGAAGGCCGAGCAGCACACCTGCTGGCAGGAATATGAACCACTTCACCTTGGAGTGAAACCAGGACCCATCGTGCATGCCTTCGATCCAATCGGATTTGCGTAACTGGCTGTGAAGAACCACACCGCTGGTGCCATCCAGTTGGATCTCCCAGCCGGATTCGCAGCGCACTTTCAGAAGGCCCCTGCCCGGTCGAGCATCGATGCGCGATATGTCATCCCAGCTCTGCACCTGGGCCTCGGGGGTTTCTTTTGCGGCGAGCAAAACCTGGTCCCAAGGGAGACTCAGGGTTGTGCTTTGCCCCTTTTGGGTAGGGGGCTGAATCCACTCCAATTGCTTTTTGAAGTCGAGCAGAAGGCCGGTGACGATGACGATCAAAAGGGGCAGGGCGATCGCGAGTGCACCGACCCGGTGCAGCTTGCGGGTCCATTTGGAGGTTTTCACAGTCGGATCCTACTAGAAAGCAACACCAACGGAAAAGTGCAGGACCCAATCGTTCTGAAACTCGCCCGCATTCGGGTTGTGGGCCCAATCCAGGCGCATAGGGCCAATGGGGAGCAGATAGCGCAATCCCACCCCCAGGGCCGTTTCCAGGTCATCGAATTCAAACAGGTCGCGTGCGGTGGGCACCACGTTGCCCACGTCCACAAAGGCCGCAGCTTGGAAGGAACTGGCCCCAAGCTGTTGATTGAGCTCGATGGAAAAGGTGCTCGAAGCTTCCCCACCCAAGGGCGTGCCATCACCATCTAGCGGGCCCAATTCGGATTCCTTGAAGGAACGCACCGAATTGTTGCCCCCGGAGAACAACCGCAGTCCAAGGGGGTGAGGGGCGCCACCATTCGGGAACACAGCGATCCCGCGCGCACCCAGTGACAACACCCTGCTTTCCGATAGCGGAATGTAGTAGGACCAACCACCCAGCACCTTTGCAAAAGCATTGGCAGACCCGGAGACATCCAGGGTTTGCTGGACGGTGAGGTGGGCTTTTTGCCCATCGCTAGGAAGCAACGGATGATTGCGATTGTCGTAGGCCAAGCCAGTTTCAAGGGTCGTGATCGAAAGATCATCTTCGATCTCGGTCCCCATCAGGTGTGTCACGCGCACATCGTTCAAGCGGATTTCCTCGAAGCGGGCACCGGTGTGTACCGTCCAGCGATTGTAGTCGCCTAGTGATCGGCTTGCGAAAACGCCGGCTGCACTGGAGTAGCGGGTGAAGGCCGGCAGTTTGCGTTGCGCCACGTCGGCGTTCAAATCGAGGACCCAGTCGCTTCCCAGGGTCCATGGATCGCTCCAACCGAGCAGGGCACGGCTTGCGTTTTCCGCTAGGACTCCTTCGATTCGCAGGGAGCGGCCCACACCCAACACGTTGTGGTGGCGCCAACCCACGCGCAGCCTCGCTCTTTCGAAGGAGCCATAGCCGGGTTCGATGAAAGTCTCCCGAGTGGGCCACTCCTCGAGTTCGATCACTAAGTCCCGCTCCGGTCCCGATCCCCTCACTTGCATATGAACCGTGCGGAAGAGTCCGGTTCGATAGAGGTTGGCCAGGGCGTCGTCCATGATCTTGGCGCTGAGCGGCTTTCCAGGGCGCAACCCGACCTGCCGGTCCAGGAAGCTCTGACGCACCTGGAGTCCCGTCGGGTAAACGATGCTACCGAGCAGAACCTGTTGACCGGGTTGGATGTGCAGGTTCACGGTCACCTCTGCCTCACCTTCGTCCTTGATTACCGAGGCTTGAATATTGGCATCCAGGTACCCGGCACCGGTCAACGTACTGTCGGCTGCACGCACCCACTTGGGGACCTGACTTGGAAGGAATGGAGCGTTCAGGGTGCTTTGCGCGGAATCGATCGCATCCCGCATGCCAATCCGGTCTGCCAGCTCGGTGGCAAGGTCGTGGTGGACGCCGGCTAGCATGTATTGGGCACCCGGTTGCAGCGGAACCATGATGCGCACGAACCGTTCGAATTCCGTGCTTTGATCGGGTAGCGGTTCGATGGTGGCCACTTCAGCGGTGGCATCCAGGAAACCGAGGGATCGATAGAAATTTCGGACCTTCCGGGAGAGGCCGAGCAGATGGCGCTGCACGAGAGGCGCTTGCTTCGCAGTCGAATACAGGGCTTTGAGTTTGTCGATGGAAACGCCTTGGGAAGGGGCCCATCCCGGAACATCAAAGTCAGAAACCAGGGTTTGGGGCCCTTCCTGGATAGCGAAGGTGATCAGGGACCCGGCGGCATCCTGGCCCGGTTCGGCAAATGCAGCCGCCGAACCAAAACCCAAGGCTCGGTAGTGCTGGGTCAACTGATACGCGCAGTCGTCCGCAACCACATCGATCGAGTTTCCTTCTTGCCAGGCCTCGAGTTCGAATTCCAGGGCATCTAGCAAGGCGTCCTCGTCCAGGAAGCGTTGGCCTTCAAAGAAGCAGCGCAAGGGGGTTTCCCTTTGCTCTTCAACCGCTTGGGCCTGCACCTGGGGCGTGGGGTGGGGAGTCGTTTCGGTTGCCTGGGTTTCTAGCGCAGGGGTTTGCGCAGGGGCTGCAGGCTCCCCTTGCCCCGGACCATACTGGAGGGAGAAGCACGCGCTCAAGCCCCATAGGCAAAGCGCGGTGGATAGGGACGGGTACTTCATCTGGGGCGTAGAATGAAACGGAGACCGAAATTGATGTCCTCATAGCGGTCCCGTTCCGCCGTGATCCAAAGGGCCTTGCCGCGTCCAGAAACATCGCCCTTCAACCGGAACATGGCCTCCAGGGTGCCCAATCCGGAGTCGCTGACCTCACGACCCGTGGTGAATTCAAGGCGATCCAAGACGCTTTCGCCATCGCTGGCTTCAGAACCCAACCAGCGCCTCAACACGTCCTTGGCCAGATAAAGGGACAGGCTTTCCGTGGTGCGCGTCCAATCGCGACCCTGGGGCAGTTCTCCGGTGAGCAACAAGATCAGAAGGTCGTAGTCGGGCTTTTGGGGGGTGGAGTTCAGGTCCAGCAAGGGGGCGTTCAGCGGACCGTGTACGCGCAACGTGACATCGTGTCCGGACAGGCGTGTGTTGCCTTGGGCTTCGATAGTAGGCACGCCGCCACCTTTCGGGAGCAGCACCACACCCTGCTTCCACGTCAACGTGCTGCCGGGAAGCGAAATCCGCCCACCGTTCAAGACCACCGTTCCCTCGGGGTACAGGCGTCCGGCGCGACCGATCAGGCGGCCCTCGATTTCAAGGGAACTGCGGCCCAAGTCGGAGATCAGATCCACCGGCTTGCGCGTGGACAAATTCACGTTCAGGCTGCAGTCGGGTGGGAAGGAAACCTCCAGCAGCTCCTCCGGGTTTCCCGGGTCAGGCGTGCGGTCTCCGGTGTTCCCTCGGCCATCCACGGCGGCCAACAAGGACCCCGTCAAATCGAAGTCCCGCTGAAGTCGACCATGGGTGAAATGCACATCTCCCTCGACGTCGAATTTCGCACCGCGGCCTTGGACTCGCAGATCGCCATCGGCACGCAGCCGCGCATCGGGTGTGCGCAGGATGGGAAAGTTCTGGGCGTTCACCGTGGCGTTCCAGTTGGCTTGGCCTTGATCGAGGATCACGGTACCCTGAACATCGATCGGGGCACCTCCATATTCGCTCTTCAATTCGAAAGTGCCCTCCGATGAATCTGCCCAGGCCACCTGGGCGATCACGTGGCTGATCGATTCACCTGTCGCGAAGCGTACCGAGTCCGCGGTCGCGTCGATGGATCCCTGCAGCTTTGGTGTGCCCAATGTGCCGCTGACCGAAACTTGCCCGCGGGCACGACCTTCAATCCTGCGCAGGCCTGGCAGTAAACTACGCAAGGGGGTGAGGCGCTCCATGGCCAGATTGACTTGTAGCTGGAGGGGTGCTTCCCGGTGATCGTTTTGCAGGGCCTCGATGTTTGGGAGTTTCCCTCGTACTCGAAGTTCCCCCGGCAGGTTGGTTCCGTCGGTACCGAATTGCCCGACGAGGGAGCGCAACTCCAATGCCCCGTCATGCAAGTCGCAGCGGCCCGACCAATTTGTTTGTACCTGGGTTTGGTCTTGCAAGGTGAGATGCACGTCGCTCCTGTGCAATTCCAAGTGACCCTTGCCCGTGGGCCAAGTGCCTTCAAATGCGAAGTTCCCGGTGATCGAAGGCCATTCCATGGTGGTGGAATTGGAGTCGATCCACTTGCCCTTGCCGATGGAGATCAACCCCGATAGGTTGGTTTCCACGTCCCGCCCAGGATCCACGGCCAGGTCGCCCTTGGTCGACAGCAAGAGGGGCGCGGGCCAGTCCCCGTGTTCAAGCGTGACACGCGCTTGTTGCACGTGTACCAGTCCGCTGGAGATTTGGGCTTCCAGGCTGTAGCTACCCAGGGGCCAATCCTTGCCGGAGGGATCCTCTTCCCCGGCAATAAATTTGAGCCAGATGTCCAAGTCGGAGCCGCCAACCACCACGTTGGCTTCGATGTTGGACAGGATGTCCACATCGTCAGCAGGCCAGGGGACGGACACGGTCTCCAAGCGCAGCACGGTGGACTGACCCGCATGGCCATCCAGCTCCTCGAGGCGCACGCCTTGCGCTTCGAGTTCCCCCCTTGCGCGCACATTGAGAAGACCCAGCTCCGCGGTGGGCCAGTCGGTGATCGCCACGGAGAAATCTCCCACCGGCCTGGTTAGGGATGTCAAGTCCAGGTTTGCCAGCAGCCTCGCTTCACCGCCGCCCTGTTGGGTGAGTTGGAACTCGCGCACCTCCAGGTCATTTCCGGTCAGATGCAAGGAACCATCGAGGCCAAAGGTGCGGGGTGGCCCCGTTTCGGGTAGATGCTGGCCATCATCGATTCGAATGGCGAGGATGCTCCCCGATTCGTTGTTCGGGTTTTTTTTGAGGCCCAGTCGCAACCCTTGGATTTGAAGCTGGTCCACACCGGGTCGTTGGATGTGAACTTGGAAGTCAGCCAGGTCCAACCGGGGCAAGGGCCCGAGATCTAGAATCGGCGTTGCATTCGTTTCTTCCGGGGCTGCATCGGATTCGGAAATCAGCACCTGCGCCGAACCCCCGCGTCCCCAGATTTCCTCAATGTTTTCCAATTGCGGTGACAGCCAAAATTTGGGTTTTGCCTGCAAATGCAATTCGTCTAGCTGAAAGGATTGCAAAGGGCCTTGGCCGTCGGATGGCGCCAGCGTGAGCCCTTCCAGGCGCCAAGTGCCCCAAGGCGCCCCGCTCAAACCGCTCAGTTGCAAATCCCACCCGGCCCAGTTCGCGGCTTTTGGCGCCAAACGCCGAACGAGCGGATTGAGGATGTGATTGGGTAGAAATGCTACCAGCCCAACTCCAACCGAACCTAGCAGGAAGGCCTTCAGCAGCAAGCGTCTCTTGCGCCGAGCGTGCGGTTTGATCTTGGAATCGGGCATGCTCGGGGTTGTGCACCTTGGGGCCAGCATGGGCCCCATCCTGTACCGTTTTACTGTTGGTCGATCGAGAGCCCGCCGGAGGCTCGCAATTCAACCAAGTACACTTTTCCAGGTCGGGTTTCGATGAATGGAGCTTCGCCGTGCATGGCACGCACGCCCTTGTTCTCCGCAAGCTTGGGGTCGTTGGCGTAGTCCCAGAATCTGGACCACAGCTCCGCATGGTAGGTGTCTTCTTCCCCGTCGCCAGCGGATGCGTAGGGGTGCGGATGCACTCCTTTGGTGTCGATCGGTTCCCCGTCCCGGGGGGCTTGTTCGTCGCCGAACATGCGGGTGAAAAGGCATACGGAGGAGCCGCGCAGGAAGTCGCCGCCTTCCACATAACCGTCTTCGAATTTGATCACCATCGACTCCAAGTAGACCTTCTTGCCGAGCACGACGATTTCCTGGCCTTCATCCACAGGTTCGCCATCTTCGCCAAGGTCCTGGAAGCGGATCGTGGTCTGGATCTGAGTGGGGTTTTCGGGGTTCGGTCCCTGGGCCAGAACCTCGATGCGCGCCACCCGGTGATCGACCTTGAGCAGGTGCAGGGAAACCTCGAGCCGGCGGCGCAGCTCTTCGCTCTCCTCCAGGTCCTCCCCGAGCCTGTCGATGGTCTCATCCTTTTGGCGGATGGTATCCTTGTTCTCTTCTAGAATTCCACGGATGTACACGGTCCACCAACCGGAGAGCCCGGCGAGGGCGGTCAGAACGAGTACTAGTAGGAAGCGCATGGTGAATGGGGGTTTGGGGTGTTTTGATTCGCCCGGGCACGGAACAGGTGGGGCACACCCTTCAGGTTACGTCGACAAGACTCAAACATTGACCTGATGGCAATATTTCACCCGATTTGACCCGTTCCCGGGGATGCGAGTGCCTAGATGGGTGCATTGCGAGACTTGGACCCCGCCGTTTGGTCGCATGTTGGTAGGCTGGGGGCTGAATTGGGGTTGGATCCTTTTGTCTGGCTCCCCTGTCATCCTGGTCAGAAACCGCTATGAACCCCGACCTACTCATTGGCCGCTTGGCATTTTTTGCCAAGGGGCTGCGACAATTGCTCGAAGGACTTTCCGACGCCGATGCCCGGTGGCGACCGTCCGATGGCGGCTGGTCGATTCTGGAGATCGTGTGCCACCTGGGCGACGAGGACCTTCTGGACTTCCGCACTCGCTTGGAGTTATTGCTGAACGACCCTAAAGCCCCTTGGCCCGCCCTCGATCCCCGAGGTCGCGTGCAGGAGAATGGCTTCAACGAGCGTGAATTTAAACTCAGCCTGCAGCAGTTCGAAATGGAGCGTGCCCGCAATGTGGCGTGGCTCAAGACCATCGGTACGGCATCCTGGACGGAAACCCACGATCATCCTGGTAGCGGTCCCATCCGCGCCGGCGATTTGCTTGCCTCTTGGGTTTGCCACGATGCCTTGCACCTGAGCATGGTCGCGGACCGCCTCAAGAAAATGGCCCTGCGCGACGCTCCCGGATTTTCCGTGGGTTACGCCAGCGACGAATAGGCGGAAGCGGGCCCTCGCCCCAGTCACCAAGCACATACAGCCCAGATCCCGGCCGGGATTTGGGCTGTTTTTCGCGCCCCAAGCCCTATTGGCGCGTGTCCACCCGGGTCCCAGCGGTCACCAGTTCGCTGGGGTAGAGCACGACCTGTTCTCCGGGGCTGAGGCCGTCGAGCACCTCGGCCTGCAAGCCGTTGCGATGGCCGAGCTTCACCGGTCGAAGATGTGTTTCGCCTGCTTGAACCACGAAGACCATCCAAGCTCCGTCCTCCCGGAACAGGGCCCCGGTGGGCACGATCAGGACGTTCTCCGAGCTCCAAACGACGATGCGTAGCTCGGCCCGATAGCCGTCCCCCAGGGCTGGCCAACCATCCTTCGAGCTATCCGGGTCCACCAGAATATTGATGCGTTGCTCCTCGACGCCCAGGGCGGAAACCTTGGTGAAACCGCTGGGCTCCACGTGGCGCACCTTGCCGAGCAAGGTCGTCTCGTGGCCATCTACGAGCTCACCGCCCCAACCTTCGATCAGGACCTGCATGCCTGGTTCGACCTTGACGGCGTCCTGCGAGAGGAAGTCGGCGACCAACTCCAGGGCTGAGATATCACCGATCTCGAGGATCGGGGTTCCGGCGCTGACCGTGCGTGCGCTGGCCTCAAAAACCCGGGTCAGGTGCCCGGTCATGGGGGCGATCACCCGCAGCGCGTTTGTTGAATTCACTCCCAGTTTCGATTCGTCCAACAGGGCGAGCCGGGCGATTTGGATTTCGAGGTATGCGACCTGGGCATCAAAGCGGGCCGCGTTCAAGTCCTCCGCTGCCATGCGTTCATCCCGCTTGGCCCGGTCGAAGTCCTGCTGCGCTTCCAGGCCGCGGGCCTCGAGGGATTTCCTGCGTTTAAAGGTCGCACTTGCGAAGGTGAGTTGTGCTTCGGCCTTGGAGATCCGCGCTTCGGCGGCTTGGCCGGCGACCATGGCACGCTCCACCCGGGTCTCGGCCTCGGCCCGGCTGCGAGCATCGAGGGGCCGCGGGGCCAGGGGCTCGAACTCGAAGAGCAGGGTTTCACCCCGTTGTACCCGAGCTCCGGCCTTGAGCGCCGGGCGCCTCAAACGACCGTCGGTGGGGGCGAAAAACGTGTAACGGTCACGCACCCGGGTGAATCCATCATCGTCCAAGGTGACCAACAGGGGCCCGGCCGAAATGGTGGCTACGTCCACGGGCACCGGCGTGCTTTCGAAGGCACGCTTGAACACGGCCACCACCGCCACGGCGACGGCTATCCAGAGCAGGTATCTGATCGGGGTCTTCATGATTGCTTCTCCTTCATTCTATGCCGATCGGGCCCAATCAATCGCGCGTCTTGAGGACTTCCACGATGTCGAACCGATCGAGGGCACGCCAGGCATTCCAGCCGGAGACCACCGCGGCACCCAGCACCACCAAAATGGCGGTGGCGTAGGTGGCGGGGGTTACGACCAGGGGCAGGCGAAATTGTTCGGTGTTGTATCCGGGACCTTGCACCATAGCTGCGGCCAGGCCGTAACCCACCAGTAATCCGATGGGGATGGCGACCAGGGTGACGATGGTCAGTTCTCCGATCAAAATGGCGGAGACCTCGGAGCGTCGGAAACCCAGGACCCGCAGGGTGGCCAGTTCACGGGCGCGGTCCGCCAGGGAGATGCGTGCCGTGTTGTGCAGCACGGCGAAGGCTAACACGATCGAAAAAATGACGCTGAAGAACACGATCACGCCCATGTTGTCATCCAGCATCTTTTGCATTTGGCGCAGCACGTTGTGGCGCGCGGCGACCCCGGAGATCATGGGGGTGCGTTTCACCGCAGCATGCAAACGACCCAACTGGTCCTCGTCGACCAGCAGGCGAGCGCCATTGAGAGTCTCGGTCTGGCCCAGCAGGTGCGCCACGGCGGGCAGGCTCATGTAGGCGGACATGCCGATGAACGTCTCGACCACCTGGGCTACTTCGACTTGACAAATGCGTCGATCCCCCTCAAGGACTTCGACTCGCACAGAATCACCCGCGCGCACGTTTAGGACCTCAGCCAACTTGCTGCCCACCATCAAACCATGTGATGGCACGGTCAGGTTGCGAAGATCCGTATCCAGGATGCCGACCAGTTGGGAATTGGCGGGGATGCCGACGATGGCTACCTTTTTCTCATTGCGGCCGGATAACATGCGCACCGGAACGCTGCGGAAGGGTTCTGCATATTGCACACCTGGCAGGTGTTCCAGCTCTGTTAGCACCGCTGTGGAGCGGGGCTTCACTAGACTCAGTTGCACATCCTCGCGTTGGATCAGGCCAAATTGGACCCGGGTCATGTGCTCCATTGAGCCCATGGTAAACGCCATCACCACGGTCAATGCCGTGGCCATGGTCACACCCGCCACCGACAGCAAACTGCGGATGGGTTTGCGCTCCAGTTCGCGCAGCACGATGCGCAGGGAGGTTGGAATACGATGGGCCACGCCCAACCGTTCCGCCAGGGTGCGCTTGTAGGTGGGCGGAGCCTCGGGCCTCATGGCCTCGGCGGGTGGGAGTTTGATCGTGCGTCGAATGGACCCCAGGGCACCCAGCCCGGCGCCAATGGAGCTGACAACCAGGGCGATGAGCGGTTCCCTCATGCCCACCTGGAAGGCGAGTTCAGGAAATCGGTAGTACTTCGCGTACAGACTGGTCATCGACGAGCCGAGCCCCATACCCAACAGCAAACCGAGCAGCCAGCCGGCAATCAGCACCACTGCGAGCATCTTGGTGTAGTGCCAACCCACCTCCCTGTCCCGATAACCAAAGGCCTTGAGCGCCGCGATATCCCCCCGTTGCGCGGCTATCATCCTTCCGAAGACCACGTGTAGCAAGAAGGCTGCCACGGCCAGGAATAGGGAGGGGATCATCACGGAAAAACCCTCCAACTGCGTGATCTCGTTGTTCAGGAAAAAGGCCGATGGCTGATCTTTGCGCGGGATGGCGCCCAGGCCCCCAAAGCGAGCGAGGATGCTGTCGGTGCGCTTGATCACGTCCTGGACTTGCGCTGTGGGGGAGAGCAGTAGAGACACATCATTGAAGGCCCCGCGCATATCGAAGGCAGAGGCCAGGGCCTCGCGGCGCATCCAGAAGACGCCAAAACGTCGGTCATCGGGCAGCACCATGCCGGGCGCCAACGTGTAGGTGTATTCCGGTGAAAGCGCAATGCCGACGATCGTGAGATGGATCTGCCGGCCATTGATGAGCGCAGCGATGCGCTTGCCCAGGCTGAATCCGTGGGCTTCCATGAATGCGGAATTGGCGAGCACCTCCTGCTCATGTCCAGCCTCGGGCAGGCGCCCGTGGTTCAGGTGCAGGTCATTCACGCTGGGAGGGCCATGATCCGGGATCGAAATCAGGCGACCGGTCACGGCCTCTTCCATCCCCGGCACATCCAGGGTGACATCGGCCAGTACCCGGGTTTGTACCCCTTGCACGCCAGGGATCGAGGCAAGTCTGCGGCGTACCCTTTCCGGCGCGCGTTTTAGGGGCGCGAGCACGTGGGCGAATCGCTGTTCCGCGTAGTATGTGGACCGGGCCGTTTTCAGGGAGCCCATGGTCGAGGTCATGCCCAGAAAGACGCCCACGCCACAAGCGATGACGATGACGATAGCGAGCATCTGACCCGGTTGCCGGCGGATATCGCGCAGGACCTTCACATCGATGGCTCGCAAGATCATTACCAATCGACCTGGCCTGGGGTGATTGGGTTCGGGTTGCGTTCCACTTTTGCGATGCGCCCGCCGGCGATGTGAACGATGCGATGGGCCATCTTTCCGATGGCCGCGTTGTGGGTGATGATTGCGGTGGTGGTGCCCAGGTTCTGATTGATGTCCTTGAGGGCCTGCAATACCACGCGTCCGGTCTTCACATCCAGGGCGCCCGTCGGTTCATCGCAGAGCAGCACAGCTGGGCGTTTGGCCACGGCGCGCGCGATGGCAACCCGCTGTTGTTCGCCGCCGGAGAGCTGGGCGGGGAAGTGGTGCAGGCGCTCCTTTAGGCCCACGAGTTCCAACGCTTCAGCAGGGGGCATGCCGTCGGTGGCGATGTCGGTCACCAGCTTGACATTCTCCAGCGCGGTCAGGCTCGGGATCAGGTTGTAGAACTGGAAAACGAACCCTACGTGGGCGCGTCGGAATTCGGTTAGGCCGGCGCGGTCCGCGGCGGGCAGCTCTTCCCCATGGAAGAACAGCTGGCCAGCGGTGGGCACGTCCAGGCCGCCCAGAATGTTGAGCAGGGTGGACTTCCCACTTCCAGATGGTCCCAGCAGCACCAGCATCTCACCCGCGTTCAGATCGAAGTCGACCCCACGCAGGGCGTGCACCTCGACCTCACCCATGGGGTAGATTTTGGTAATGCCTTGGAGCTGGAGCAGCGCGTTCTGCGTCTTCGGCGGGGTAGCGGCACTCTTGGATGTGGAGTGGTTAAGCATGGGACAGTACTCGATGATACCGCTTGAAGCGTCCATGGACACAGGCTCGTCCCTTTGATCGACGGAAGAACTGACCCGAAGAATCCTCCCGGATCCGTGCCAGCTGCCCCAACCGGACCATCTGGATTAAATGGCAACAGCATGGCGGCCATGTGGGCAAACCATGCTGTTCACTCTTGGGCGGGTGGCCCGGCTTGTCAGGATCTACGCGCCGCGCAGCAGGGTGAAGAGGGGGGGCAATCCAATTTTTTGCGCGTCATCCCGGAGCAGGTTCTGGGCCCACAGGTGGCTGAGGTCCACCAGGAAACTTTCGCGATCGGCACGATTTCCGGCTCCGGGGGCGCGGCGCAGGGTGCGCAACCCTTCCTCCGCTTCCACCCGCAATTGGTTTTGACGGTCAGCGGGAATGGAAAAGCAGGGTCCAGCCCAGATCGATATGCCGGGGAAGCAGGCAATGCGGGCCAGATAAGTGGTGCCTATCTGGATTTCCGAAGGCCACGAGTTCTTCTCCAAGTGCAACACTTCTTCGGTGTGTAGGTCGACAACGGTTTGCAGTCCGGTGCTGTCGGTGGTGACCACTTGGACCAGGCGCAAGGGCGCCTGATCGATCTCCTGGAGCAAGCGACACTCTTGATCGGTAGGACTGCCATGTTCCATCAATTGGCGCAGGATACTTCGGCTTTGACCGCAATCCATGTCGATGGTGGCAAGGGCTTCAAAGTTTGCCCGTGCCGTGTTGTTGGAACGCAGGATCTTGCTGTGCTTTTCGGAGAGTTCTGCACAGGCACCCTCCCAAAACCACTCGCGTAATTCTTCCAAGGCCTGCTCGTGCTGAGGGAGGTGCATCAAACGATGCAAGCGGCCTTTGAGCAGGTTCCAACTGTCGAGAAGGGTGGGTGCTGGGAGGGGAGTGTTGTTCACGATGGAAGTGGCAGGACTCGGTGGTATCCGCTTCGGTGGGGTGGAAAAGGCGTCGCGTCGAGAGTCCCCCAGATACTAGGTTCCAGAGACTTGGAAAAATTGAATAACGAAACCCGTCTCAAGACGATCCTCGCGAAGTTCAAGGGTGAGACACACCCCCCCGAACCAAGCCCCCCTGGCAGGAGTGCCTTTTTGAAGGAACTACTTAGCATTTGCCGCGTACGCTAAGTACGGAGCCAGCCACTCCTCGGTTTCTTCCAGTGCCATTCCACAGCGCTTGGAGTAATCCACCACCTGATCCCGGCCGAGTCGACCCACTCCAAAGTACTTGGATTCCGGGTGGGCTAAATACAAACCGCTAACACTAGCTGGGGGATTCATGGCTAGGCTTTCGGTGAGGCGGATGCCCAGGGCTGGTGCGTTCATGAGGGTGAAAAGGGTCCGTTTCGGGGTGTGGTCCGGGCAGGCGGGGTAACCGAGGGCGGGTCGGATCCCCCGGAAGCGCTCAGCGATGAGATCGTCGTATGAAAGCGCACCGCGCTTTTCGAGACCCCACTGGCGGCGTACTTTTTGGTGCAGATATTCGGCAAAGGCTTCCGCCAGGCGGTCGGCCAGTGCTTTGACCATGATGGCACTGTAATCGTCGTGCTGGGCTTCGAAACACTCGGCCATTTCCCGGACTCCAATACCAGCGGTAACGGCGAAGGTGCCCACATAATCGGGGATTTTCGAAGCGCGCGGTGCGAGGAAGTCGGACAGGCAGCGGTTGGGGCGATCGTCCTCGTGCACGGTTTGCTGGCGCAACATGGGGAGGCGACAGAGCTCTTCGCGGCGGTCGTTGCCGCTGTACAAAACGATGTCATCGCCCTCTCCGGAGGCGGGCCAGAAACCGTACACGCCCCGCGCATGGAGCTCGCCGTCTTCGCAGAGCTCCTTCAGCATGGCTTGGCCTTGTACGAAGAGTTCAGTAGCTGCTGCACCGTACTTTTCGCTGGTAAGAATGTTCGGATACTTGCCTTTCAGTTCCCAAGCACTGAAGAAAAAGGTCCAGTCGATGTAAGGGATGATTTCGGTGAGTGGTACGTCCTCAAGGAAGCGCTGTCCGAGAAAGGGTGGGGTATTGATGTCCTCGGGCTTCCAATCGATTTTGGTGGCGTTGGCCCGGGCCGCTTCGAGGCCTAGCAGTTCTTTCGCTTGGCGGCCCGCGAAGGACTCGCGGATGCGCTCTTGATTTTCAAGCAATTGGGAGCGGAAGGTCTCGGACTTATTCTCGCTCATGAGATCGCTGATGGTTCCCACGGAACGGGATGCATCGTGCACGTAGACTACCGGGTGATCGTAAGCTGGCGCGATTTTGACCGCCGTGTGTTGTGCGCTGGTCGTAGCCCCGCCGATCAACAGTGGAATAGCCATACCCTGACGTTGCATTTCGCTGGCAACCGTCGTCATTTCCCGCAGGGATGGGGTGATCAGGCCGGAGAGTCCGATCATATCCACATCGTTTTCCACGGCGGCCTTCAGGATTTGATCCGTGGGTACCATCACGCCCAGATCGATGATCTCATAGTTGTTGCAACCCAAGACCACGCCCACGATGCTCTTGCCGATGTCGTGCACGTCGCCCTTGACCGTGGCCATGATAATGCGGCCGGCGGAGGACCTGGTCTGCTTTTCATTTTCCAAAAAAGGTTCCAGGTATGCCACGGCACGTTTCATGACACGCGCACTCTTGACCACCTGGGGCAGGAACATTTTGCCCTGCCCGAAGAGGTCACCCACGACTTTCATGCCGTCCATCAGCGGGCCCTCGATGACGTGGATGGGCTGGCCGAGTTCCTGGCGCGCCTCTTCGGTGTCCTCCTCGATGAAGTCCACGACGCCGTGTACGAGGGCATACTCGAGGCGCTTGGCAACTCCGGTTTTGCGCCAGGACAGGTCAACTTCGCGTTTTTTGCCACCACCCGTGATCGTTGCCGCAAAGGCTACCATGTCATCCGTGGCGTTTTCGTGACGATTGAATATCAAATCCTCCACATGTTTGAGCAGGTCCGCAGGGATGTCCTCGTAGACCACCAATTGACCCGCATTCACAATGCCCATGTCCATGCCCGCACGGATGGCGTGGTACAGGAAGGCCGAGTTCATGGCTTCGCGCACCACGTTGTTTCCGCGGAAGGCGAAGGACAGATTCGAAACGCCGCCGGAGACCTTGGCTCCGGGGCAGGTTTCCTTGATCGTTCGTGTGGCCTCGATGAAGGCGATCGCGTAGCGGTCGTGCTGTTCGATGCCCGTGCCGATGGCCAGGATGTTCGGATCGAAGATGATAGCGCCCGGGGGGAAATCCAACTTTTCGGTCAGCAGGCGATAGGCGCGCTGGCAGATGGCCACCTTTTGTTCCGTGGTCTCGGCCTGGCCGGTTTCGTCGAAGGCCATGACGACCACACCGGCGCCGTAGCGCTGGATCGTCCGTGCGTGATCGAAGAACACTTCTTCGCCCTCTTTCAGCGAGATGGAGTTCACGATTCCGCGACCCTGGATGCAGCGTAGGCCCGCCTCGAGCACCTCCCAATCGGAGGAGTCGATCATGATCGGTAAGCGTGCGATCTCGGGCTCGGTGGCGATCAGGTTGAGGAAGCGTGTCATGCAGGCGGGTGCGTCGAGCAATCCGTCGTCCATGTTCACGTCCAGGATGTTGGCGCCGCCGCGAACTTGATCCAGGGCCACTTCGAGGGCTGCATCGTAGTCTTCCTCCTTGATCAGACGTTTGAAGCGTAGGGAACCCGACACGTTGGTACGCTCGCCGACCATCAGAAAGTTTGAGTCGCCGGCGATGACCAGGGGTTCCAAGCCGCTGAAGGCGACCCAGCCGCGGCGTTTGGGACGCTTGCGTTTCTGCCTGGGCGTGAGGCCTTGCGCACCCTGTGCGATGGCCTTGATGTGTGCGGGAGATGTGCCGCAGCAGCCGCCGACCATATTGACAAGGCCACTCTCAGCGAACTCGCGCAAGAGCGCACCGGTCACATCGGGAGCTTCGTCGTATTCGCCGAACGCGTTGGGCAATCCGGCGTTGGGGTAGCTCGAAACGTGGGTGTCCGCAATGTCCGCCAAGGCTGCCACGTGGGGGCGCATGTCGCTCGCGCCCAGGGAACAATTGACACCCACGGAGATGGGATTCGAGTGTTTGACCGAGTGCCAAAAGGCATCGATGGTCTGGCCGGACAACGTGCGGCCCGATGCGTCGGTGATCGCGACCGAAACTTGAATCGGCAATTTGCGGCCCAGGTCGATGTGGGCTTCGTCGATGGCGACCAGGGCGGCTTTTGCGTTGAGCGTGTCGAAGATTGTTTCGACCATCAGAGTATCCACTCCGCCTTCGATCAGGGCTTCGACCTGCTCGCGGTAGGCCGCTTTCAGTTGGTCGAAGGTGATCGATCGGAAGGATGGGTCGTCCACACGTTCGGAGAGCGATAGGGTTTTAGTGGCCGGGCCGATCGCGCCGGCAACGAAGCGCGGAATGGATGGATCCAAGGCCATGGCCGCATCGGCAGCTTGGCGGGCGATGCGCGCCGAGGCCAGGTTCTGTTCACTTACCAAACTCTCGGTGGCAAAATCCGCCTGCGAGATGGCGTTGGCACCAAACGTATTGGTTTCAAGGATGTGTGCGCCGGCCTTCAAAAAGTCGTCGTGAATCGATCGAACGACCTCGGGCCTAGTGATCGACAGCATTTCGTTGTTACCTAGCATGGAGCCAGGCAATGCTTGCGTGGACTTGGTTTGGAAGTCCTCCTCTGTCAAGCCGAAGCCCTGGATCATGGTGCCCATGGCACCGTCCAGAATCAGGATGCGTTCTTTCAAGCCCTGTTCGAGGGCTTGGCGCACATCGGACGGGATGGGGGACTGTTGTGCCTTACTCATTTTGCTGTGGGCGTCAAAGCGTTGGAGAATCCGGTGGCTAACAGGGTCATGAAGTGGGGAGGACTTGGGTCGCGAGCCACGCGTGTGATCTGTGTGTTTTCGAAGCCCGCTTTTTTGAGCATGCGTTTCAAGTCGGGTTCGGTGAAGCCCAGGTGACGGTGCTGCAAGCGTTCGCGTACCCAGTCTTCGTTGTGCGCCAAGAGGTCGATCACCATGAGTCGCCCGCCAGGCTTCAGCACACGGCGAGCTTCGGTGAGGGCTTTGATGGGATCATCTGCGTGATGCAAGGCCTGACTCAAAACCGCCACGTCGAACTGGCCGTCTTCCATGGGCAAGTCCTCGATTTCGCCCTCCACGTAATCGATGTTGTCGAGGCCCTTTTTGCCCGCGCGCAGTTTCATTTGGTGCAGCATCTCGGGGCTGATGTCCACGGCGGTGATGTGCTCGGCGATCTCGGCCAGCATGAGGGTCAGCAAGCCGTCGCCGATGCCCAGATCCACGTAGCGTGCTTTGGGAGCGAGCTGTAGGAGCGCGCGGGCCAGGCCTTCCCAGGTGCGGCCGGGCAGTTCCTGTTCGCCGAAGGTCGCAGCGACCCGGTCGAAGTAGCTGCGCGACTCCTGTTCCTTGCGTTGGGTGAGCGCTTGGTAGCCGGCCAGGTCATCCGCGAATTCGATGCTGTCCTTTTGCTCGGCCAAGATGCCAGTGAGCGGTGCGCCTTGGCCGGCGGAGCCCAGGGAATACAGACTACGCCGACCCACCTTGCGGTCGATGACCAGTTCGACCTCCTTGAGCAGGGTCAGTTGGGTCGAAACCCGGCTTTGGCCCATGTTCAGGATCTCCACCAGGTCAGAAACCGATAGCTCGCCCAGGGAGCAGAGGTGCAGCAGGCGCAGGCGGGTTTCGTCACCCAGGGCCTTCAGGAGGCGCGTTGCGTTCGATATATTCATCGTTCAATCCAGATTAGTTGATCGAACGACGAGGGCGCTACTATTGAGTCGAAAAAACCTTCCGCCGACGAGAGGTTCTACCTATCAGGAATCGGGCTGCTCTTCCTGTTCCAGGGTCTTTTTGAGTCTTTGTAGCTTGCCCCGGTCCCTTCGAGGTCCACTTCCAAGCATGACCGCGATGGGCCGGGTGGCGTCGGAGCTGGCCAGGGTGATTTGCAGGGCGGCGGTGAGGGGGACCGCCAGGAAACCGCCCACGATGCCCCAAAGGCCGGCCCAAACCACCACTGAGATGACCACGACCAGGGGGGAGAGGTTCAATTCGCGGCCAAGGATCTTGGGCTCGATGAAGGAGCCCAGGGTCAGGTTTACGGCCAGATAGGTGATCGTGACGATGATGGCCTTGGAAACGCCGCCATCCATGGTCAAGGCGGTGAGCATGGGGAAGATGCCCGCGATGATGCTGCCGAAGGTGGGGATGTAGTTCAGCAGAAAGGTCAGCAGGCCAAACAATAGGGCGTAGGGGATCTCGAGGCTCTGAAGAACCGCGTAGCAGAGGGATCCGGTCAGGAAGGAGACCACGGTCTTGACGCCCAGGTAGCGCTGGATGCCGCGGCCCATGGTGCTGAGCATTTCAGCGGCTTCGTCCCGGCGCTCGTTGGCGATCGAGAGGATCTTGCGGCGGAAAATGGCCTGCTCCGCGAAGATGAACACCATATAGATGAGGACCAGGACCAGACCGCGCAGGAAACCTACGCTGGAGACCAGGAGACCCTCTCCCAAGCCGGCGATGTCCATTTCCCCAAGGGCCGTGGTCAGGTAGTGCTTTACTGTTTCAGGCAGTTCCCACCCGGAGATTATTTCGACCAGCTTGGCTTTGATCTTATCCCATCCGCCCGGGTTTTCTTGTCCCGCAACGGATGCTGAGCTAATGAAGCTCGTCACATTGGATTGCAGTACGAGGCCTAGCTGAACCAAGCCCATAAAGAGGGCACCTGTGATCACCACCACCGTAGCGGCCGGGGGAATGCCGATCTTGGCCAGGGTCACCACCACCGGCTGCAGCATGATGGCCAGTAGCAGGGCGATCACGATGGGCTGAATAATGGCGGCGCCCGTGCTCAACACCCAACCCACCAGAATGGTGGCAATCAGGCCCAGGAGCAGGGTTTGGGTGCGATTCGGCATGGCCATGTCCCACAGGTTACGGCTCATTTCGCAGGCTTCAACCTAGAAACTGAAACCTGCGGGGAGACGGGCGAATTCCCACGGAAGGAATACGGGTTTGACACCGTATTTCCCAGGGAGCCGTATTCCCGCCTAGGCTTCCAGGGGCAGGGTCCAGTATTTCTCGCTGACGAAGTGCTTCCAGGATTGCCGGATGCGGATCACGGGGACCTCTAGAATTGGGGTCCAGGCGGGGCATTTGGGTTCCTTGGCCAGCTGCATATGGGCTTCGGCGGGCAGCCGGTTGGCCTTGCGCCGATTGCAGGGCACACAGGCCAGCACGCAATTGGTCCAAGTGGAGAGCCCACCGCGTGATCTGGGCAAAACGTGATCGATGGTGAGCTCCTTGGTGCCAGGCTTTTTCCCACAGTACTGGCACGTGTTTTTGTCGCGTAGGAACAGGTTGCGGCGTGAGAAGCTGGCCACCTGCCTGGGCATGCCCCCATAGTGGGTGAGTACCACAACCTCGGGCACGCGAATGCTGAGGGATACGGTGCGCACACAGGGCTCGCCTTCTTCCACGGCCAAGTCGGCCCAGCTGTCGAATGCGTGGGACTCGAACGTCTCGGGTCGGATCGCCCGCGCGTTGCCCGTGAACAACATGCTCAAGGCCTCCCGCACCGTGGTGGTGGAGATGGCCACCCAGCCTCTGTTGAGGACCAGGGTTTGGTGGTTCAGTGCGCTGGCTTCCATGGAGCAATCCGCGTCCATCCGGAAGCGAAAACACCACCGGCCAAGGTCCCGGGAAAGCGGGGCTCGCACAGAAACGCAAGTCGATGGAACGCCTAGCCTAGCACAGGATCGCAATTCTCGCCGAACAGTATTGCCCAAGGGCAAGTGGCATCGCCAATCGGGGTCCACGACACGGCATTCAGCAGAGTCGTGGGCCCCGATTGGCGATGGACGGGATCCCGGCCCGATGTTATCCGGCGATCACTTGTTGTAAATCATCTTGAAAAGCTGGCCGGCGGACACCGGATCGATGAACCGCAGCGTCTTGTAGCGTGCCCGAGCTTCGCCTCGGTCGCCCAGCAGCAAGTAGCAAAAGCCCGCACTGAAGATCGCACCGGCATGCTTGGGTTCGATTCGGAGCACGTCATCAAAAGCCGCAATGGCCCGTTCATATTGCGCCATTTCTTTGTACGTCGTGCCCAACCCCAGGTACGCATCCTTGTTGCTCGGGAAAAGAAGAGTCGCCTGCTCATACAGATCCCTGGCTTTCTCAAGCTCGCGACTGCGCCCGTAGGTGTGGGCCGTGAGCAGAATGATCTTGGCGTGGGCGGGATGCTCCTTCATTAGGGGTTTCAAGCGTTGCAGAGCCTTGTCCCATTGCTTCTCTTGAATGCGCACTTCCACCATGCCGATCTTGGCCTCTAGGTTTGTGGGGCTTGCGTGCAAGGCGCGCTCGAAGCACGTCAACGCCTTGTCGGCACTTTTCTGGATGAGGAAAATCTGCCCCAATCCAATCCATGCGCTCGGGTGGTCGGGATCGATATCCAAAACCCTTTCGTAGCATCCACGCGCTTCGGCAAGTCGCAAACGACCCGCGTAGATTTCTCCGCGTAGCAGGGTGGCTGGCGCATACTTAGGGCTCTGAGCCATAAGACTTCTGAGGAAGCGCAGGGACTCCTGCCCACGTCCGACCTTGGCGTATGTCCTGGCCAGGGACATGGTCGAATAGATCCCGTTCTCGGAAAGCCCGCGGGCGGCGAGGAAATTCGACGCGGCCGCCGCGTTCTCCATCAACCGTTCATGGGCTTGCCCGCGCAATAGGAAGGCCGTGGGATCGTTGGGATGTCCCTTAATTTGGGCGTTCAATCGGTCGATGGCATCCCTGTTTCGATCACAGGCCATGAGAGAAAGGGCAAGCCAGTGCGCACTTCTTTGCGTGGATTTTCCTTCCAGCAAGTCGATGGCACGTTCCGCTTGACCGTCCAGGAACAGAGGAATGCCCTGTTCGGTGGCCTTGGAATCTGCGGGGATCAACCCGGGGGTCAGGTTCACCGGATCCATGGGTGGGACAGCAAGGATGGCTGCACTCGAAATGAGAAAGCGCGTATCGGATTCCCGATGTATGTACGACGTGATCATGCCGACAACGTGGCCCTGAACATTCAGGATGGGGGCTCCTTGAAGGCGTGGATGGGAGAGTTTCTTGGCGAGTCCGAAAGTGCTCAAGGGACTAGGCTGCGTGACCCCGATCAGTGAACCAAGCCCGGCGGTTTGATTCATGGCAGCCGTCGTACCCAAAATGGCGACCTTTTCATTGCCAAGCAATTCCGTTCCGTGCAGTTTCAAGCCGCTCTTCAGATCGAAGCTGGACTGGAGTTTCAGAATCGCGATATCATGCAGCAAGTCAAGCCCGACCAATTTGGCCTCGGTGACCGAATGCCTGATGCGGACGCGAACTCCGTATCCCCCTGCCAAGGACCGGGCGGAGGTTACCGCACGGTCGGGCGCGATTAAAAATGCGCTAGCCAGTCGCAGCAGTTTTGTGGGGCGGGATCCCGCCACCTCTAGGATGCAAACTCGATTCGCAGCAAGGCGAATCTGATCCTTGAGGGTCGGCTCGGGAACCTGTTCTGTTTCATCTGCCGGCTTGGCGTCGCCGGAGTCGATTTCCTGCGCGATCGATTGGGCTGAACCAGCGATGCAAAGGAGGAGGGCGAATTGGAGGTGAAAGAAACCCATGGTGACGTGCTCTGTATGGAGGCGGAAAGCTCTACTCGCAGTTTAACCCGCCACCCAGACTTCCGACAACCGCCCGTGGGGAGTCCATACTGCATTGGTACGAAAAATCAGAGGCCCGCTAGGCCAAAGCATGACACGAATGTGTCTTGATTAGCAGGAATGCGGCCTTGCCGGGGTCCAGGGCGAGTTCTTGGGCGGCCCCGGGCGTGACCTTGGCCTGTAGGTCCTGGTGGCCGACCCGGATCGAGATCAGCAGGCCGGGCCCCATGGGGGACAGGGTTTGGATCTCTCCTTGCAGGGTATTTCGGGCGGAGGTGGGACCCGGGGGTTGGGTGCAGAGGATGATGTCCTCCGCACGCAGGCCCACGTGCAATTCGGATCCGATGGGGGCGTCGGTGAGCGGGATGTTGAGGGGCGTATTGTCACCCAGATCGACCTGGGTGATGCCCGTATTGCTGTCGTGTCCGAGGATTTTGACGCGCAACAGGTTGTCGACACCCCCCTGGTTGGCAAGGTCCATGCTTTTGGGGCTCGCGAGCACTTCCAGGGGCGGGCCTTGGGCGGTGATGCGACCATTGTCCAGAACCAGACAGTCGTCGGCCAGGGCCAGGAGCTCGGAGATGCGGTGGGTGACGAAGACCATGGGCAGCTGCAGCTCGGCTTTGGCCTGCAGCAGCAGCGCGATGACCTCACGCGCCAGGTCCGAATCCAGGGAGGCGGCGGGTTCGTCGAGCAGCAGCATGCTGGCGTCGCTGAGCCAGGCGCGGCCCAGGGCCACGCGTTGGCGTTCACCACCGGACAGGGTGTCGGTGCGGCGCGACAGAAGTGGATCGAGGCGCAGCAAATCTATGATTTGACGGCCTTTGGTATGGGCCAGTCGATCGATGGTGCCGGGTGAGTAGGTCAGGTTTTTTTCGACCGACAGGTGCGGAAAGAGCAGGGCGTTTTGCGGCACGATGCCGAGACCCCGTTTTTCAGGGGGCAGCCAGGTGCCGGCGGGCAGGTGGGCCAATTCGCGGCCTTGCACTTCGATTTGGCAGGTGCAAGGCTTGCGCCAACCGGCCAAACTGTGCAGCAGGGTGGATTTGCCGCTACCCGAGGGCCCAAAGATACCGAGTACCGGGCCCTTGGATTCGAAGTCCACGTCCAATTGGAAGGTGGGTGTTTGTACGAGGATCTGGGCGCGAATCATGATGTTCCGAACCCTCGTTTGTGGCGTTGGCGCAGCCAGGCGGAGCCCCAAAGGGAGAGCAAGGCCAGCACGACACTGACCAGGCCCAAGCGCAGCACGGCGCTCTCCTTACCGGGCTGGTTGAGCAGGGTGTAGACCGCCATCGGGATCTGGCGTGTTTCGCCCTCGATATTGCCGGCCAGGATGATTGTGGCGCCAAATTCACCCAAGGCGCGCGCGAAGGAGAGCACCGAACCCGCCAGGATGCCAGGCATGGAGAGCGGCAATGTGATGCGGCGAAAGGTGCTGAGGCGCGAGTGGCCCAGGGAACGTGACACGTTTTCTAGGGCAGGGTCCACAGCTTCCATGGCCAGGCGCACGCTCTCGACCAGCAGGGGAAAACCGACCACGGCGGCGGCCAAGACGGCGGCGCTTTGCGTGTATGCGATATGGTGGCCGGTCAGGCCATAGATCAACTCACCCAGGAAACTGCTGCGCCCCAGCAAGAGCAACAACAGGTAGCCGGTGACCACCGGCGGCAGCACCAACGGCAGCATGACCAGGCCTTGCAGCAGACCCTTAAACTTCGAACGCATGCGTGCTAAACCAAATGCCACACCGATGCCCGGGATAAGCGAGAGCACCACGACCCACAAACCCACCTTGAGGGCCAGCCACACGACTTGCAGTTCTTCGTGGCTCATGAGAGGTGTACGCGGAAGGGGACCATGGGCCGCCCAGTTTACGAATTATTGGCTCCCGAGTGCAGGACGGGGCCGTTATTTGGGGCTGAAACCACTGCGCTGAAGGAGGTCTTGGACCCGAACCGACTGGAGGCTCTCGATGAACACTAGGGCTTGTGTATTCTGGGTTCGCCCGCGAATGGCGCAGGCCCAGTAGTTGATGGTTTCGTGGGTGCTCGGGTCGAGGGTGAAGAGGCTTTGCAGCGAAGCGAGCTGGGCGTCGCTGGCGTAGACGAATCCGACTTTGGCTTGGCCTTGGGCAATCGCACGCAGGGTGGAGCGGGCGTCGTCTTGGCCGACGAAGTAGGGTTTGAGAGTGGGCAGTAGGTTGGCGGACGTCAGGGCCTGGCGGGTGTAGTCGCCGGCGGGAACCGATTCGTCAGCGATGGCTATGCGGTCGTCGGTTTGGAGGGCGTCGGCCAGGCTGCCCAAGTTTCTGGGGGCAGGGCCTTCGAAGGTGGTGGACTTGAGCGCCACGCAGACCAGGGAGTTGTACGCGAATGAGATGGGCTGACCATCGACCCTGTCCGCTTCGATCAGGTACTCGATCCAGCGTTTGTGGGCTGTGATGAACACGTCCGCTGGGGCGCCGTCGGCGATTTGGCGAGCCAGGCCACTGCTGGGGCCGAATTGCAGTCTTAGGCTTGCCGTGCTTGGCAGTTTGACCAAGTCGGTGACCCAATCGGCGCAGCTGGCGGCGGCGAATACGGTGAGTGCTTCGCCTTCAGCCGCCTGATTGTCAGGTCCACATCCCACGAGCAGGAGGGCCACGGAAACGCAGCAACCCAGGGAATGCATGGGTTTTGGTATGGCACGACGGAGCTGCAGGGGAATCATTTTGTGAGTCGCAGGGTGATGGCCTTTTCTTGCTCTCCGCCGGTGAGTCGCACGGTCTTCTCTGCGGAGTCGCCATTGGCTGCGAAGGTCTTCACAAGGTATTCACCCGGGGGCAAGGGTCCAACCCGTTTCTCGGAGCTGGACGTGCCCTGGCGGAATTGGGCGCGCATGACCTCGGGGGTCATGCCAGTTTCCACGTGTAGACCATTGTGGTCCAGCACCTCGACGCGCAAGCGTTGCGCGGTGCCGCGCAGGTCGAGCAAGCTGATGAGTAGCGTTGTAGCGGGCTCCAAGTTCAGTTGCACCTGGGTGGTCTTGCTGTCGCGCACGGAGACTTGCTTGGTGTCTTCGCAAGCTTGGTCGGTGGAGCGCGCGCTGATGGTGTAATTGCCAGGGGTCAGGCCTTCCCGTTCGAATTGGCCGGAGGCATCGGTTTGTGTGCGCGAAAGATTGCGTACCAAGAGGCCAGATGAGTCGCGGAAGAAGATCGAAACACCTGCCAAGGGCAAACCACCGGGGCCTCGAACCGTGCCATGGACCGTGCCGGGTGTTTGTAAGTGGAAGTCAGCGCGCTGCAATCCATCATCGGTCACACGAACGTTCTCGCGGGTTTCGGTTCCAAGGTTGCGGTTGCCGCCACCAAAAGTGGAAGAGTTTGCGCGCACGGTGTAGGAGCCGGGCTGCAGGCCATCAAAGGTATAAACACCGTCCACATCGGTGCTCGTTTGACTGCCTTGGAACCGAACACGGGCCAGGCCGTCGTTGCGTTGCAAGGAGAGTCGAATACCAGAGGCGGGTTTGCCGTCCGGGGTGCGCACGGCGCCGCTGATTCCGCCGGAGGGGATGACCAGGTCGATAGCCAGGTCGGAGGCGCTGGGCACGTCGATCAAGGTCTCCATGCCGAGCGCGCCAGCGTGGGCGCTGATGACGTGGGCACCGGGGCGGTCGACGGTGAGCTCAAACGTGCCATCGGTGGCGGACTTGTCGGTTTTCATGCCTTGCATGATCGCCTGGCCCTCGGCGACGGCAACCACCTGGGCATCGGGCAGGGGGCGGCCCTGGTACAGCACGCGGCCAGTGATGACGACCGGTGCCTTGGGTTCGCCGCCCAACTCGATGTGTGTGTTCTCACGTTCGAAGACTTGCACGCTTTGCGTCAGCAAGTCGGACATCAAATTGCCCATGGCATCCATGCCGCTGCGGCCTTGCATGCGGTCGCCCATCTCTTCGAAGCTGGGCGCGGCGCTCACTTGCCATTTGCCTGGCGTCACGTTCTTGAATTCGAAACGCCCCGCGCTGTCGGTTTTGGTTTGGCCGCGGCTGGCGAAGGCCATGGCATTGTCGCCCCAATGCACGTTGCGGCCGGTCATGGGTGAACCATCGGATTCCAGGACGATGCCGGAGATGCTGCCACCGGTGCGCAGTTGCAATGTGATGCTTTCGGCCGCGAGTCCCGGCGTGATATCCACCAGAATTTGTTCGTTGTCCGCCCAGTCTGGGGAGGAGGCGGTGACTTGATAGGTGCCAGGGTCCAATTTATCGAGCAGGTATAGGCCCTCTTCATCGGCTTCTGCGCGTGGGCCACGGTTGCGGCCAAAGCCGCGTTGGCCTTCGCCGTTGTTGGCGCGCACGACGGCACCGGGCACCGGCAATCCGCTGGGGGAGAGGACCTGGCCAGCAATCGATCCCTCGCGTTGTAGCACGATGATCAATGGCGTCCCGTTCGCAGGCAGTGGAATCGTATGGGCTTCATCCTGGTGGTAGCCCTCCGCGTTGGCGGTGATGCGCCAGCGGCCCGTGCCGAGCTTTTCGAATTGGAAGGTACCGTCTTCGCTCGTGAATTTCTGGCTCTCTTCTGGACCGCCGTCATCAACCGCTTTGCCCTTGATGCGGAAGGCCGTGACGGGTTGATTCTGTTCGTCGAGCACGCGCCCCTTGAGGATGAGTGGAGCTTCCAGGTCCATGCGCAGGCCGGCGGTGCCAGCTTCCACCGCGGGGGCACTGGCATGGAAAGTGGCCTTGGTCCCCAAACTGCCACGGCCGGCCTTCCTGGCCCGAATGGCGTACTTCTTGGCCTCCAAACCCGTAATCTTAAAATAGCCCTGCTTGTCGGCTACCGCCTTGCTCGCTTGTTGGTTGCGCTTGCGTTGCATAGGGCCGAAGCCATCCACTTTCGTGCGGTGGGTGGCGCTGACGAAGGCCCCGCGGGCAGGTTTGCCGTCGGGCAGGTACACCGTTCCCGCAATGGACTTGCCCAAGCTGAGCACCAAGTGCACGTCCTCTCGGGTTTCGCCATCGATCAAATCCAGCTCCTCGCTGGTGACGGTCCTGCGTCCATCCTCTGTGGCTCGAATCGTATTGGGTCCTGAACCGATGCGACCCAGTGAATAGTGACCATCTTCGTCGGTCTTGGCATCGATCTTGCCGGTCATGCGCGCCCACGGTTGTATGTTGACGAGCTCCACAGAAATCTTCGCCAGGGGCTGGCCGTCGTCATCGACGACCGAGCCTTGCACGATGCAACCCATCTCCAGATCGAGTTGTACCTCGCGCCGTTCGCCAGCGTTCAGTTTGACTCCCAATTTGCCGTGGGAGAAGTGCTGCTCCAACTGGGGCTGGATCATCCAGTTCAGATCCGGAGCCAGTCCGCGAATCAGTCCCTGTTCCACAGGGGAGACCCGCGAGCTGAAACCCGGGCTCTGGTTAGAGAACTGACCACCCATCAAGCGAATCGTGCCCTGGGGCTGCGAGCCGTCCGGCGTAGTGAGGGTTAGGTGCAGGCTGGAACCCAGGGGGGGGGAGAGGATGATCTCTGTTTGGCCGTCGACAGGTTCGCCCTTTTTGAGGTAAAGGAATTCTCCATCGAGGATGAGGGCAGGCTCGATGATGTCAGCGGGGAGTGGGAGGGTGGCGTAACCGTTGGCTCCCACGGGGGCAGAACTCCAGGGAAAGTCCAGCTCCTCTCCACGGACCAGGGCATCCAGGTATTTACGGCCACCCGTGCGGCGGACCTTCTTCTTGGGCAGGGCCAGTACCCTGAGACTGGGATCGATGGGACAATCTACTGGGAAGGCGACACGCACGGAGATCGTGGGACCACCGGCGGCGGCGGAGCTTCGCAGGGACGTGGAGGCCTGGCCGGCTAGCTGGGTGGAAGCTTCTTCGTCGGCCCCGGGCACTAGGTGGGCGGCGTCCGGGGCTTCTGTTTGTTGATTGCCCTCGCCGTCCGGATCAAGGGTGAATAATGGATCGGGTGCGCTGGGGCGATCGAGAACCCAGTGGGTTCCACCGGCCATTAGGACAAGGAAGAGCAGGGGGACGAGTTTGCGGGCATTCATGGTGAGGGGGGTTGGGCAGTTGAATAATACCACCAATTAGCGGGAACACCGTTGGGTTGAGCACCGTCGATGCATCGATTTGCGTTTATGTGTGCCACGGGTTTGAGCTAGCAGCGAATCGGAGTATCCTGTCAGGGATCCCCCCCCCTCTGCGCTGGACCCCCAAATGAGTTTCAATAAATCACTCCTTCTGCTGTGCCTTCTATTGTCGGCAATCGCTCCGCCCGCTTCCGCATTGGCCAGGGAAGAGTTGAAGACGCCGGTGAAGGCCTACTTCGTGAAAATTAAGGACCCCAAAGAGATGAAGTCCTTCCTCAAGAAGCACAACGTCATGAAAGCAGGGGACCAGTACTTGATCGTTGGCGAGGTTGCCATCGACGGAGATCTGAAGTTGAACGCGCCCGTGCAACTATATCAGGTCGCACTGCCCCGTAAGGCCAAAATGTCCAAGCCTCTTGCCTTGGTTCCCTATGAGTTCGACAAGAGTGGGAAGCGCAAGCACATCAAAAAGTTCAAGAAGTATAGGATTTCAGTACCGTCCAAGTACCTGGAGGTCGTGGAGATGGGCAATGGCCGCGGCTTTCGAACCGCAACCATTTCCGACTTTGGTTTGTATTCGGTGTGCAGTGATTTGGAGCGTCGTCGTCAAGAGGTGTTGGGGCTGGCCAAAGCCCTCAAGAAGCTGAAGCAGTCCGAGAGCCCGGTGGAGTGGAAGCGAACGCGCGACCAACTCCTATTGAGCTGGGAAGGGCTGGTTTCTTACGTGGAGAACTTTCCGCTCTTTGCTTCCTTAGGAGGCAGCCTACGGGCCGAGTTCGATAAGTCCCAGAAGAAGATCCGTGACATTGAGAAAAGCGACCGCATGGATGCATTCCGTGCTTCGGTCAAGGATGCCGAAGTTGAGGAAGTGGACCTGGAGGCTCCCAATGGAATGAAGTTCCATCAGATTGAGAGCAGGCACATTCGCATTGTTTACCTGATCGGCGAGGGTGGCATTACAGATGCTTACGCCAAGGAGCTGGCCCTGCTCGCAGAGCAGGCCATCGAATTCTTCCGTTCCGTGGCCATCGATCCTTATCCTGAACTTGTCGAGGAACAGGACGGTGACCTGCCGAGTATTCCCGACTCTATCTTTCAGGAGTACTTCATTGGGCCCGATAGCACGGAGTATCAAAAAGAGCTGTTCCCGGCCCAGTACAATCGGAATCTGAGCGACGAACGCGTGTTTGAGGTCATGTCCACGGGCACAACCCTGCAGGGTACCCGCGAGGAGCCCTTGTTCCTGAGCTTCAGCAAAAACCGCCCGGGAAGCATGAAGGGTCTGGTCGTGCACCAGCTCGGTCACTCCCTCTCATCCCTGCACTACAACCACTCGAACAAGCGCAATGTGCGGCCGGCCCTTCCCTTGGTGCAGGAAAGTGTTGCCCGTTACCTGTGCTTTGAGAAGCTAGGCAACAACAACCTGCGCTGTACCAACTTCCAGGTTGCCAAGTATGCAAAGCAGGATGTGGGTGATGGCAAGACCAAGGTCCAGCTGGGGGATTCCTTCCAGAAGCGTTTCTTTAAACTGGCCCTGCGTGCGCCCACCATGGAAGCCTGCGCGATCGTGCCCTTGAACAAACTCAATGAGCTGCACATGGCTAAGGGTTGGATGACATACTACTACATCCTCAACTTCGATGGACTGCTGGGGCAGCAGTGGCTGCGCGGCTGTCACGATGCGGTGACCAAAAAAGGTGATGGCGATCGAACCGGCCTGGACCGCAACGCTTGGCGCGATTCGACCAAGGAGCTTTACCCCGACGAGGATCTGGCGGGTGATCCGCTGCACCTCTATGAGGAACGTCTGAAGAAGGTTGCCGAAGAAGCTCTCGACGGCTAGTCGATCCTTTCAGGGTGATTCAACAGAGCGTGCCCCGGGCGATGTCTGCGGCACGTTTTCTTTTAAATTCAGCGTTCGGTTTGTGTGGCACTACCCATGGAACGCACGCCGAAAATCCGATCGATGATGTATGGGAAATGTTGGATCTCGCGGAACTCTTGCATGCTTCTCCTGTTTCGCTCCTGTCTCCCACGAACCGCCCATGCATATCATGAAAAAGTCAATCATCATCCTCATGTGCGCTGGTTTTTCCACCAGTGCATTCGCTCAGGGACCTGACCCTGTGTTGCCCTCCACGCCGGACAACTACAGCTCGGTGATCCTGCCCGCCCACTTCTTTCAGAATAGCCCTCCTGGTGCTATCTCGGTAGTGGGTCAGGACAACACCCCCGGTTTCAATCCCATCACAGATCCGGGTGCAGCCTTGGGCCGAGTCCTGTTCTATGACCCGTCCTTGAGTTTGAACCACACGATTTCATGCGCGTCTTGCCACTCCCAAGCTGATGGGTTTTCGGATACCGCCCAGCTGAGCACCGGGTTCGATGGTGGGCTCACCGGCCGTCACTCCATGGGGTTGAGCAATGCTCGCTACTACGAGCAAGGTCACTTCTTCTGGGACGAGCGCGCAGCGACCCTTGAAGACCAAGTCCTTATGCCCTTGCAGGATTCGGTAGAAATGGGCATGACCCTACCGCTGGTGGTCGAACGCATTGAGCAAAGGGACTTCTACGATGCGCTCTACACCCAAGCTTTCGGTAACGCGACGGTCACCACGGGTCGTACCTCCCGGGCCCTCGCCCAGTTCATACGCTCCATGGTCAGTTACCAGAGTCGTTATGATCAAGGTCGCGCCATGGTGGGCAACCCGGGCCAGCCCTTCCCGAACTTCACCTCCCAGGAGAACCTGGGTAAGCGGTTGTTCACGGTGCCTCCCCCTGCGGGCGGATTCGGTTGCGCAGCGTGCCACCGTGGTGAGGCCCAACTCAACCGCGCCGCCGGTACCACCAACAACGGTTTGGATGTCAACACCACCGCTGACCAGGGCGTGTTCCTGACCACGGGCGACCCCGCGGATCGCGGCAAGTTCAAGGTGCCCTCCCTGCGCAACATCGCGGTGACCGCGCCCTACATGCACGATGGACGCTTCGCGACCATGGAAGAGATACTTGGCTTCTATAGCACGGGCATTCAGGCGCACCCCAACTTGGCCCCTGTCCTGCGCACCCCCGGCGGTCAGCCGGTTCGCTTCAACATGAGTCAGGGTCAAATCGACGCCCTCGTCGCGTTCTTCCACACCCTGACCGATACCACGTTGTTGACCGACCCCAAGTTCAGTGATCCCTTCCCCATGGGGTTGGGCTACACCTACTGTGACGACGCGGTGGACAACAGCACGGGTTATGCGGCATCGATTTTGGCAACGGGCTCCATCATCGCTTCTGCCAACGATGTGACCTTGCACGCGGTCAACCTGCCCGCGGACCAGTTCACCATGTTCGTGGCGGGCCCCTCCCAAGAGTTCAGCACCAACCCTGGGGGTAGCCAGGGCAACCTCTGCGTTGGCGGAGGCCAGATCGGTGGTTTCGGTCGCATCGTAGACTCGTTGCAACTGTCCGGCGACATTGGAGCCATTTCCTACCAGTTGGATTTAGACAATGTGCCTATCTCTGTGGTGCCCTACCAGACGTCCGTCACCTCGGGCATGACCTGGAACTTCCAGTCGTGGTTCCGCGAGGCGGGTGGAAACAGCAACTTCTCAAACGCTGTGAGCATCACCTTCCTGTAGGAAAGTGGCAGATCGAATCGGAGGCGCCTCGGGATCAAACCCGGAGCGCCTTTCTTCTTTGGCTGGAGCCGTTAGGCTAGGCCCATGCAATACCCGATTCGCCTGCGTGGTGCGAAAGAGCACAACCTTCAGGGGGTCGACCTGGACCTGCCCAAGGGGCTCTGGATTGCGGTGACAGGACCTTCGGGTTCGGGCAAGACGAGTTTGGTCTTCGATACGTTGGTGCGCGAGGGGCAGTGGCGCTACCTGGCAGGGCTCTCAGCCCGGGCGCGGCATTTCTTTGGGAAGCTCGGCAGCGCCCAGGTGGATGAATTGGGTTCCCTGCCCGTGCCCCTGGCCGTTGGTGTGCATCAGAGTGGGGGGCATGCGCGGTCCACCGTGGGAACCCTCTCTGGTTTGTTGGACCTTTGGCGCTTGTATTTCGCGCGTTGTGCCGTGGACCCTGCGGGTGAGGCGGTGACCCGCAGCCACTTCAGCTTCAACCAGCAGGTGGGAGCTTGCGAGGCCTGTGCAGGTTTGGGGGTGATGGATCGCGTGGACCGGGACCTATTGATCAATGATCCTGCGCTTTCCATCCGTGGGGGAGCGTTGGTCCCGACCCTCAAGAATGGGTACACGGTCTACAGTCAAGTGACCCTGGAGGTGATGGGGGAGATTTGCGCGGCCCATGGTTTCGATGTGGACACGCCTTGGCGGGATTTGAGCGACGAACAACGGCATGTGATCATGCACGGTACCAAGAGTTTGGAAGTGGCCTTCGGAAAACACTCGATCGAATCGCGCATGAAATGGGAGGGCATCACCGCGCGGCCCCGCGAGCAGGGGTATTACCGGGGACTGATCCCGGTCATCGAAGAAACGCTCAAGCGCAATCGCAATGCGAACATCCTGCGCTTTGTACGCTCGGTGGCATGCTCGACCTGCGAAGGGAGCCGCCTTGGGCGCGTGGGACGTGGGGCTCGCATTGGAGATCTGTGTTTGCCCGAGATCCTGGGCACAGCCGTGGAGGGTTGGAGTGACCTGCGGGACAGGCTGCCCGAGTCGGAAGTGGCGCAGGTGCTGATTCCTGAGTTGCACGCACGTTACGGCAGGTTGCAGCGCCTGGGACTCGCACATCTTTCTTTGGCGCGTGGTAGCACTGGCCTTTCTGGGGGCGAGGCGCAGCGCCTGCGCCTGGCTGCCCAACTGACCGCAGGGCTCGGCGGCATGCTGGTGGCGCTCGACGAACCCACCCTGGGCCTCTCCCCCGATGGACAACAGGGCATGACGGATGTGTTGAACGAATTCAGGGATGCGGGCAATTCCCTTTTGGTGGTGGAGCACGATCCCGACATGGTGCGGCACGCGGATCATTGGGTCGCCTTGGGTCCCGGCGCCGGTGTGGATGGGGGGCGGGTCGTGTTTCAAGGGGATCCATCGGAGCATCCCCTGGGTGAAGTTCCCGAGCCCAAGGAAAAATCGCGCCAGGGCAGCGGGGGGATTTTGGAATTGGTTGGTGCGACCTTGCACAACCTGCGTGGGGCCCATCTGCAGGTTCCCCTGGGAACCTTGCATGTGGTGCTGGGGCCTTCCGGCGCTGGCAAGAGTTCCCTGGTGTTTCAAACCCTGCTGCCCGCCTTGACCGGTCAACCGGGTGGCGCTTTTGCCGAGCTTACGGGCGTGCCCGGGGGAAAGGCGCAAGCCGTGGATGCACGGCCTTTGGGCCGCACCCCGCGCAGCACGCCAGCCACCTGGTCGGGCCTTTTTGATGGTGTGCGCAAGTGGTTTGCCGCATCGCCGGATGCCAAGCAGCGGGGTTGGGGGCCGGGCAGGTTCTCCTACAACAACAAGGAAGGCCGCTGCGCCACCTGCGAAGGCTTGGGCGTGACCCGCATCGGTCTGCACCTATTGCAAGATGTGGAAGTGGTCTGCGAAACCTGCGCCGGCAGCCGTTATGGGGTGGAAACCCTTAAGGTAAAACGCGCCGGAAAGAACATCGGGCAGGTGTTGGGCCTTTCGGTGAGCGAGGCTGTTGAGTTCTTTCGGGGGCAGCCCGCCCTGCATCGGTTGTGTCAGGCCATGGAGAAACTTGGGCTTGGATACCTGTCCCTGGGTCAACCGATTCATCACCTGAGCCGCGGCGAGTCCCAGCGCATCAAGCTGGCCACCCTTTTGGGGGCCGAGCGCACGACGCCCAGCGTGCTTCTGCTCGATGAGCCGGATCGCGGCCTGCACCCCAGCGATGTGCAGCTGTTGATTCGGGCGCTCGACGCGTTGGTGGACCTGGGGCACACGGTGATCGCGATTTCGCACCACCGCCATTTGTGGGCGGCGGCGGATGGTTGCACGCGTGTGCAAGATGGGCAAACCACGGCGCATCCAGACTTGGACTTTGCGCCCTTGAGCCAGGTGCAAAAACCCCGTGGCCCGAGTGTGGGCGCTGGGTCCATTCGACTGCGGGGAGTTCAAACCCACAATCTGCAAGGGGTGCATGTGGAGTTGCCCCACGGTCAAATCACCGGGGTCATGGGCCTTTCCGGTTCAGGCAAAAGCAGCCTGGCCTTCGACACCCTGGCTGCGGAATCCTGGCGTCGGTTTTCCGAGAGCTTGCCCTTCCAAGTGAGGCGTTTCATGCGTCGGTTGCCCAAACCCGCATTGGAAAGCGCCTCCGGGTTGACGCCGGTGGTGGCCTTGCGCCAGGGGGACGCGCGCGCCGGGCGACGTTCCACCGTGGCCACCCAAAGCGAAATCGGCCCCCTGCTGCGGTTGCTCTTTGCGCGCATCGGTTTGTCCGCCGGTGAACCCTGCGGCTTGACTGCGGGACACTTCAATACGGAACAAGGCCTGGGCGCGTGCACGGCATGTTCGGGGCTCGGTGTGGTGGCCAGATGCGATTGGGATCTGCTGGTCACCCACCCCGGGTTGCCGCTGTCGGGGGGCGCCATGAAAGGCACACGCCCGGGCAAGTTTTTCGGGGAGGCGGGGGGGCAGTACATGGCGAGTTTGCACGCCGCGTCCCCGGGCTTCGATTGGCATGTGCCCTTTGCGGAATTGCCCCGGGACAAGCAGCTGTTGGCCATGCGGGGCAGTGGGGAGCGCGCCTATCACGTGACTTGGAAATTCGAACGGGGAGGGCGCAGCGGGGAGCATACCTTCGACGGGCCTTGGGTCGGGTTGTGCGCTTTGGTTGAGAAAGAAGCCAAGATTCGGGTGCAGGCCAAGGCCGCGGCGGAGTGGGCCGCGCCCCTGGCGGACCGGCCCTGCGAGGCTTGCGTGGGCGCGGGACTGCGCGCACACATCGCAGATGTGCGCGTGGGATCCTGGACCCTCCCGGAGCTGCTGGCTCTGCCCCTGGAGCAGGTGGTTTCCTCTTTGCACAACGCCTCCGGCACGGATGCACAGTTGCGTGTGCTAAAGACCATTCTCCAGGAGATCGAAGTGCGCATCGACGACCTTTGCGGGTTGGGCTTGGGGCATTTGCAATTGTCCCGGCCGAGCCAAAGCCTGTCCGAGGGCGAGCTGCAACGTTTGCGTTTGATCGGGGTCTTGCGCTCTGGATTGAGCGGCATGACGGTCGTTTTGGATGAGCCCAGTTCGGGTTTGCATGCGCGCGATGTACAGCGTTTGGTGCAGCGCCTCGAGGCCCTCAAGGCTGCTGGCAATACGGTTGTGGTCGTGTCGCACCGTGGGCAGGTCTTGCGCGCGGCGGACCATGCAATCGAGCTGGGGCCGGGGGTGGGCGATGGTGGAGGCCAGGTGGTCTACCAGGGCCCCATGGCACCCTACTTGGCGGGGGACGGGGCGACCGCTGTGGCCTTGCGCAGTGTGCGGCCGGGTGCGGAAGTCCCCGTCGCGGCATCCGAGTCCATGACGTTCCGCGGGCTATGCGCCAACAACCTAAGCGCATGGGACGCGGAGATCCCCATGAATCGGATCGTGGCCATTACCGGCGTATCGGGCAGTGGCAAGAGCAGTCTGTTGTTCGATGTGGTGGAGGCTTCGTTGA
>JAAETM010000232.1 GCA_024228395.1 bacterium
TCCACCACATCCTCACCAACCCCTACTTTGAGGAGATGGGCATTCCCTGTCTCGATACAAAGTAACCTCAATCTGTCGAACCGCCGTGGTACGGACCCGTATGCCCGGTGGTGTGGGAGGGGAACCGGGGAGAATTGCTCCCCGGCCCCTATCCCGATCGTCGTGTGGCGGAATAATGTTGCGGTACCGTACATCCGTAGAGTCTCTCCGAATCGTTCGCGAGTGGGTTGTGGTAAATGGTGGGCGAGGAAGAGAAGTACTGCGGAAGTACCGAGCCGCACATTATTCCGCCACACGACGCCAGCCCGACTAGTTCCCGGCTGCGCCGGGAACTAGCCAGGCTTGCCGGTGGAGGAATAATCTGCCGGCTCGTGGCTTCCTTTGAAGTCTTGAGCGCAGGGCGTCGGTTGCTCCTCGCCCGCTACGTCTCACTGCGCTGGGCTCCATGTTCCATCGCTGGTATCAGTCCCGGTTCAACATCAACGGGGCGGTCTCTTCGATGTGGTCTTCGGTACCAACAACGGCGTAAAGGTCCTGCTGAACTCCGGCAATGACGATCACTCCCCGTGTATAAAGCTGGTCTCAAAAGGTCGCCACTTCGCTTTCAAACAAGCACGCAAGGCGAAGTGAGTCGGATGGGCAGGGTTATTGCGGCCCTAACGGTATTTCGGTTGGTTCATCAAGTTTGAGCGTTGTCGTACCGAGGGAGCGTGTGCCGTAGCGGCCTTCGAGTTGCAGGCCGTACTTTCCCGGCGGCATGAACAGTGGAGACTCGGGCTTTCCGTTCGCGAGCAGAAACTTTCTGAAGAGGGTGCCATCCTTCAGGAATATCAGGAAGAAGGTGTCGGTCGGGATGGAACCCAGCAGTAACGCCGAGGCCGCTGGCTTGAGCGTGACTTCTGTCTCGGGCAGCGTGGAACCGGGGGTGGCGTGCAGAAGCGGCGTATGTCCCACCCAATGGCGATCCGATTCCTCGGCCTCGGCCCAGATTCGCTGGGCTCCGTCAGCACCGAAGTCCCCGATATTGGTGGTGAGCCGGGGCCTTTTGTCGAAGTTGATTTGACGACCTCCGGTGAGCCAATTGGCAGGCATGGGGTCTTCTGAATTCGCCTTGCGGGCCAGCAAGGTGATTTCGCAGGAGGGCTGAAGCTCGAGCAGCACATTGCGGGAACCCGTGGGTACTGCAGCTCGCCTGGCGAACACTGGTTTGCCTGTTGAATTGAATTGGTGGGCGGTCAACCCATATAGACCGGAAACCAAGCCCGTGAATTCGAAGGTGCCGTCCTCGGCGGAGTGTTTGTTTTGGTAGGTGGAGCCAAAATCCGGGCTTGCACTCAATATCACATTCGCCGCGGGGACTCCCGCCAGGGTGACCCGCCCTGAGATCGAGGAGAGGGCTTCCGCTTTGAAGACCAACGTGCCCGGGTGGGGCAGTCGAATGGTGAATCCCGGCGCAGCCTTGCCGTGCGCTGGCACCGGGCCCAGCAGGTACATGCCCTCTTGCAAATCGTTCCAATGGACACGGCCCCTTGAATCGCTGACCTGATATCGAAGTGGGGAGTTCTCGGTATCGATTGTGCCCCGTGGAACGTTTGTATCTTGGATGCTTTGTAGCCAGATAGGTTTGTTGGCGATCCCCTCACCTTCCGAATCGAGGAATTGCGCTCGTAAGGGATGCAGGGGTTCGTGGATCCAGTCAAAACGGCCATGTTCACCAGGCGCCAGCACAATGGGGTCGCGCAGGGAGAAGAGGGTCTTGTCTCCCTGTCGAACTTGGAGCATGAGGTCCGTGTCCGGGGGCAGCCCCAAGATGGAGAAGCGCCCCGATGCATCGAGCTTGGAGGTCCAGAGGTGGTACTGGAAGCGCATCAGGATGGTGGGACCCCGCGGGGCGTTGCTGGCTAGTGCGGAGACTTCCACGGTCAGGTCCTGGCCCGCGAAGCGGCCGCCGATAGAACCGGTCAGGGACGCGGATGGTGTCAGCTCCACCAGCTTGGCGGCTCTCGGATCGGTGAAGCGGTTGCTGTTCGCCACCCATGCGGGTGCGAAGCCCTTTGCATGGACTTCAAACACTCCCGAGCTGCCCTCCTTCCAGGGGAGCCCAGCGAGTCCATTCATATCGCTGGTCGCTTTGGGGGCGGAACTGCGGGGCCAGGGCTTTCCCTGTTTCCAGGGACTCATGGGAGCCGTGGCCGCCATCGATCCGGCCCAGGGCCTTTGGGTTAGAACTCGTGCCCCTTGGATAGCATCGCCAGTTTCAGCATCAACGATTTTGAGCCAGCAGAGCCCTCGGCTGACCCGACGCACCCGATAGGAATAGGTCAACTCTGCGCCCTCTTGAACGGCGGGAACCTCTTCGAAGGTGTGGACGATCTCCACCGGTTCCAGGGATCCGTCGGGCTGGACCAAGCACGTGGGGGCTGGCAGTGGGGCCAAGCGCTGCAAAGGAATCGTACGATTGCGGATCGTCCACACGAGATCGGCGCCCACGTCGATCGTCACAGATCCCGTGGCGTCGGTCGGGTACATGTGATCCATGGGCCCGCCATGGCGTTTCTCCCGGGGAGCGGCGGTGATTCCTTCTCGAGCAGCTCCGATGCCGATGAACAATCCCGACACGGGCAGCCCGGTGCTCTCTTCCGTCACGAGCACGCGGATGCGCCCGGTTCTTTCGGGTACTGCACTGGGGCGCATCGGGAGGGAAGCGTTGAATGTGGCGGGGGCGCTGACATGCTCTGCCTGGCGCTGCCGTACCGGCTCTCCATCCAATTCCAGAAGCTCTTCTTCGTTTGCTAGGGCTTCTTCGGCTGCGGCTTGATTCGCGGTTTGTAGGCCTTGCTGCGCGGCGTCGGGTCGATTCACATAAAGAGCCACAAGGCCGGTTAGAGTGCAAAAAATCAGTAGCAGGATTGTGGAAGCGTTTCGTTGCATCAGAATTCAGGGGGCTCTCCTTGGCGAAAATGTAATGAGGGGACCTTCATTCTATGGGGGGAGTTTTGATTGCGGGCGATCTTAGGCGGTATTGGTGTCAAGCTTGGGCAAGTGCACGGTCGAGGCGCTAGGCGAATGCGCCCTCGCCCGGATCTGGGCGCTGGATGCGGCCGGTCTATTCTGAAGAACCATCGGCTAGGATTTCGCGCAGCTTCTCCGGTCTCCGTTATGATGTACCTCTGGCTTATCCCAGTTCCATTATTCTGATCCCATGAAACGCTCCGTTTTTGTCGTCGCCAGTCTTTGTCTCGTGGGGCTGCTGTGGTTCGTGAACAGGGCTGATGAGCCCACGAAAGAGGTCAGCGCAGTATCAAGCCAGGCGGGTGAGGAGCTCTCGCAACCGGTTTTGGTGGAGCTCTCCGGTCGCGAGGAAGATGCGGATGCTCGTGGGCCAATTGTGGCGGAGCCGGAGCAGCCCACCACGGAAGGCACGCCCATGTGCTTCATTCAAGGACGCTTGGTGACGCCGGAGGGGGAGCCGCTGGCCGGGTTGTCCTTGGAGTTCAGGCGAATGGGCGCTGAGATCGAATGGATCTGTGAGAGTGACTCCGCTGGGCGCTTTGAACAGGAGATACCATGGCAGGCTGGAGCCCGTGATTTCTTGCAAGTTCACCCTTCTGAGCACACCCAGCGCTATCGGGATATGTTGCCCTCGATGGACCCGGGGGTTGTCGATCTCGGGGACCTGGTTTGCTTTGTGGGTACTTCGATCCGGGGGCGAGTGACCGATGTGGTGGGCAATGGGATTCCTGAAGCGAAAATCATGTCCTTGGCGGGGAACAGGTATGCGCAGGCAAGAACCGACGAGGAAGGGAACTACGTCATTCTTGGTGTATTGCCCGGTAGCAATCAGGTGAGTGCCTCATGTCCCATGTACATGCACGAGGGGCCAAGGGAATCGAACGTTCGAATCGGAGAGCCCGCTGGGGATGTGGATTTCGTCTTGCAGGCGAGTCCAACCCTCGACGGCATCGTGGTGGATGGTGAAGGCGTAGGTGTGGCAGGTGCGAGTGTGGAGGTCTCGCCGGAAGTCGGCCCTTCCAATAGGGGCTCTAGCCAGGTGGTCACCGACGCAGGTGGTTTCTTTCGGGCCTACCCGACGTTGCCAGGGGAGCAAAGTGTGAGTGTGCTGCATCCGGACTACTTGCCCTATGGTTCGCGAAGTGAGGCCACCTAACAACCCGGGGACCAGGATGTGCGCATTACGATTCAACTGGGCGAGAAGCATATCTTCCGAGTCGTGGACAAGGCGCTCGGAACTCCGCTAGAAGATTGCTCCATCTTGATCATGCCCAGGGCGGCCAATGGTCAGCGTACTGTTTGGGAGAATCATGTTCTGCGCCACGCGGTCGAGCACTATCCCGATGGGGAGCTACGCATTCGCGCGGCGGGGGGTAAGGACGCGGTGGAGGTCGAGGCCGAGGGATATCAAACCCTGAGGGTGAATGTGGCTGTGCTTGAGAAGGGGCCGCAAATACTGCGCTTGGAAGCTGGTTGGACAGCGACCGGGCGGGTGGTGCTCAATGGGCAGGCAGTAGAGGGCGCACGCGTGGATCTGGTGGCCAGGGGGAGCGCCGCAAAACAAATATACACCGATGCCGAAGGGCGCTTCGAAGTGACCGGGCTCGCCGCGCCGAGTTACGAGTTGCTTGCGAGCCAGTCCGGGGCGATCTCCGAGCCACACCTCCTGGCCAAGGAGAAACCAGGTGCCGGGGACTTGCCTTTGCTCGCCATGGGCGAAGTGCGCGGAACCCTGTTGATTCCGGACTTCATCGAGCCCGGTGAGATCAGCTTGAACATGGGCCGCTTTCGCCAAATTCGGATCGATGGGGAAGGGCGCTTTCATCTGAAGGACATTCCCGCTGGCAAGTATAAGTTTGGTGTTCGCTCCATTGACGGCAAATTGGATGGCCACAGGTGGTCGTTCGCGAAGGTGAAACCGAGCGCGGAGCTCAGCCCTGGTCAAGTTGCGGATGTCACCTTGGACCTGAATGAACTCGCCGTGGGTAGCATTCGTCTACGCTTGCTTGCGGGCGGCCTGCCGGTGGTTGGTTTTTCCGTTCGTTTGGGGAGGGTTAAGTCCCCGGGTAGTTCGGGGGGGGGCGCACCTCGCGTGAATCGGGGCAAACAGACAGCGATGGCTGGGCGCTCGGGTCATTCGCCCCGGGAACCTATCAGCTCGCCGGATCTGGCGGAATCATGGAACTCGACGGCTGGACCATCGATTGCGTGGCGGGTCAAAGGACCGAGGCTGTAGTCGACATGCCAACAGGCAAATTGTCGATTCAATTGCCGCCCGAGTGGATCCTGCCTGACACGGGAAGCGTGCAGGTCATGTTGGTCGATGCGCAAGAACGGGCTCGTGATCTCTTTGCAATGAACCGCACTTTCTATTTGAAAGACGGTCAGCGCTGTCAGGGACTTGCCTCGTCCCCAGCCATGACCCTTGATCTAGTGAAGCGTCGCATCGAATGCCGCTCTATGCCCGTAGGCACCTTCGATGTTCAAGTGGAACTTTTCGAAGGAACCATTTCGACCAATGGGGAAGGGCTCTTTGGCGGGTCGGATAGCGTCGTTTATATGGGCGGGGAACAACAGCATTCTTCAAGCAAGAGTCTCGCTATCGAAGCTTCCACCGGGTCGACAGTGTGGGAGGTCTCAGTCCCTTGATCGGCTTGGCTGGGCTCGGTTCGTATTCAGCCAAGCTGTGCAAAGTGACGGGTGGGGACACGAGCAAATGAGTTGTGGGGTTAACCCGTGATCTGATCCCAGGACAGGTCGAAGCGGGCTAGGTATTTGCGTAGGCGGTCGCCGTCGTTGGTGGATTTGCGTTGGGTGCGGGAAACTGCGAAGAGGGTGCGGCCGGCTTCGGCTAGGGATTTGCTCTGGCGGCAGGTTTGCAGTGTGAGCTCCAAGCTGGGGCGGTCGAAGGGGTCGATTTTGGCGCTGGGCAGGAGGGCGTCGACGAGTGGGGTGGCGCCTTGGGCGCTGGGATCTTCCAGGTTCTGCCAGGAGGTCTTTAGGCGTGTGATCTCCTCTTTCACCAGGGGCAGGCCGATGCGGCCGCCGTCGGAGAGGGTGGCCAGGCGGCGCAGGGCGGAGCCGAAGTCGCGGAAGTTGGCGCGCCAGATAGCGGCGCTTGAGGTGGCGAAGCTCAGGAACTTGGCGCGCGCTTCTTTGTTGAAGGCGATCGTTCGGCCGCGCTCTTCGCTGATCGATGCCAGCTCGAAGTCCATGTTGGGTTCCAGGTCTTCGGTGCGGTCCTTGAGGGAGGGAAGTTCGAAGGTCCAGAGGTCGATGCGTGCCAAGAGGTCCTCGCGAAAGGTGCCAGCGCGAACGGCTTCGCCCAGGTTGCGGTTGGTGCCTGCGAGCAGTTGGAAGTTCGAGTGCACGGCGGTGTCGCTGCCGAGGGGTAGGAACCAGCCTTCTTCGAGGGCGCGCAGTAGCATGGCTTGTTCGTCGAGGCCGAGCTCGCCGATTTCGTCCAGGAAGAGCACGCCCTTGTCCGCCTTGCGCAGCAGGCCGTCGCGGTCATTGAGCGCGCCGGTGAAGGCGCCCTTGTTGTGGCCGAAGAGCGTCGACATGGCGCCGTCCCCACGCAGGGTGGCGCAGTTGACTTCCACGAATCCGCCCGCCGTGCTAGGGCCACGTTGTTTGAGTTCGAAGACTCGGCGGGCGAGGCGCGTCTTGCCAACACCCGTGGCGCCGGTGAGCAGAATCGCGTCATCGGAGCGGATCGAGACCTGTTCGATGCGATCCATGAGTGCGTTGAAATTCTTGTTGCGCGTGGGGATGCCACTCTTGAGGAAGTCCACGCCCTCCTGGCGCTCCTTTTCAAAGCGCGCGGCGAGCAGGTCGTAGCGCGACAGGTCCAGGTCGATGATGTTGTAGGTGCCGAGGGCAGCGTGGCCGCGCTTGCGCGCCTTGGGCGGGGAGGTTTGCACCAGGCGGCCGGGGATGCGACCGGTTTCGACCAACAGGAACAGGCAGATCTGGGTCACGTGGGTGCCCGTGGTCACGTGGACCAGGTAGTCCTCCGCCTCCGGATCGAAGGGGTAGCTCTCTGCGAAGTCGAGCAGGGAGGCATAGACCTCCGCGAAGTCCCAGGGGTCCCGTTGCTTGAGGGAGTGGCGTTGCACCTCGGTCGTTGGAGACGCCGAAAGTACGTCCTGCTCCACGGTGTCCGCCAGCTTGCCGAACTTGGGGTCATGCAAGAGCACCAGGCGCGCTGGTTCCAGGTCGTCCTGTTGGAAGAGACTGACCGTGGGGCGCCAGCGCTCCCAGCGCTGGGGGTGGGTGGGGCCGTCCAGGTTGGTGCCCAGGTTGCTAATGATGACGGTGGGTTTCATGGGGTTTTGGTATCGGTGACGATAATAGAGTATCGGGTCCAGGGGCCCGTTGGCATGGCCTAGGATTCCAGTTGTTCGCTGAAGTGTTCCTAAGTCCTTGCTGGGAAACGGTTCGCACCATTTGCTCCGCTGGGATCTGAGCCCTTGGCACGCTGCTCGCTTTATCTAGATCGTGGAAGCGACACCCGCCAACGCCCGGCGGTCCTGATTGGGCACGGGCACGGGGGTCGCCGGGCTGGACGGCTCGATTCCACGTTGGGCGACCCGGTGGCTGCAGCCGGGTCGCCCGGGCCAACCGGCCCTCGTTTCAGCAGCAAGCAAAGATCACAATCAATGGGGATCACCATGCATCAAGACACTCAAAACTACGACACTTACACCGGCTCCCGCGTTCCCGTGAAGGCCTGGACCCGCGGTGTCGAGATCGCTGACAACGCCCGCGACCAGCTTTTGCGCAGCGCGCAGTTGCCCATCATCCACAGCCACATCGCGGTCATGCCCGACGTGCACTGGGGCCTCGGCGCCACCATCGGTTCGGTGATCCCCACCCTGGGCGCGATCATCCCCGCCGCGGTGGGGGTGGACATCGGCTGCGGCATGATGGCCACGCGCACCACGTTGACCGCCAGCGATTTGCCCGACGACTTGAAGCCCATGCGCAACACGATCGAGCGCGCCGTGCCCCACGGGCGCACGAGCGGTCGGCGCAAGGACAAGGGTTCCTGGTGGGATGTGCCCACACGGGCGGGGAACCTCTGGAACGAACACTTGAGCACCGGCTTTGATCTGCTCTGCGAGAAGTCACCCGGGCTCAAGAACACCAACAACTTGCATCACCTGGGAACGCTCGGGACAGGCAACCACTTCATCGAGGTGTGCTTGGACGAAGAGCAGCGCGTGTGGTTCATGCTGCACTCCGGGTCGCGTGGTGTGGGTAACCGCATCGGCATGGTCTTCATCGAGAAAGCGAAAAAGGAAATGGGCGACCTGCTCGGCTCCTTGCCCGACAAGGACTTGGCGTACATGAAAGAGGGTTCTGAGAACTTCGACGACTATGTGGAAGCGGTGCTTTGGGCCCAGACCTTCGCCCGTGTGAACCGCCAGGTCATGATGGAAAACGTGATCGATTCCGTTTCGCGTTTGAAAGGCATTCCCAAGTTCAAAGCCGATGTGCAAGTCGTGAACTGTCACCACAACTACGTGAATTTCGAACCCCACTTCGGCGAGGACTGTTGGGTGACCCGCAAAGGTGCTGTAAGCGCTCGAGAAGGCGAATTGGGCATCATTCCCGGTTCGATGGGCGCTAAGAGCTTCATCGTGCGTGGTAAAGGCAACGCCGATAGTTTTCACTCTTGCAGCCATGGCGCGGGACGTTTGTTGTCGCGCACCAAAGCCAAGAAGCTGTTCAGCACGGCGGACCACGCGGCGGCCACCGCCCACGTGGAATGTCGCAAGGACGAAGCGGTTATCGACGAGACGCCCGCTGCTTACAAGGACATCGAAACCGTGATGAAAGCCCAGAGCGATCTGGTGGACATCGTGCATACATTGCGCCAAGTAGTTTGCGTGAAAGGTTGAAATGAAGGACTACATCGAAATCGACGGACGCCAGGGGGAGGGCGGTGGGCAGATCCTGCGCACCTCTCTGTCCTTGGCCGTTGCCTTGCAACGGCCCTTGCACATGACACACATTCGCGCCGGTCGCAAGCGCGGCGGATTGCTGCGCCAGCACTTGACCTGCGTGCGTGCCGCGGCGGAAATCAGCGGCGGCGAAATCGAGGGCGCTGAGATGGGCAGTGGAGAAATTCGCTTTCAGCCTGGGTCTGTGCGTGCTGGCGACTACTCCTTCAGCATTGGATCGGCGGGCAGCACCCTGCTCGTTTTGCAAACCGTTTTGCCCGCGCTGATGCTAGCAGACGGTGAATCAACCGTGCGCATCGAGGGCGGAACCCACAACCCCATGGCGCCCGCGTTCGGTTTCATGGAGGCCAGCCTGGCCCCGCAGCTTCGGCGCATGGGGGTGGGCTTGCAACTCGAGTTGCAGCGGCCTGGTTTTTATCCGGCGGGTGGCGGTTGCCTCGTGGCTCGAATCTCGCCGGGGCCCGCCCGTGCTTTGGTTTTAGAGGAACGCGGACAAGAAGGGTCCCACGCGGTGCACATCGGCTGTGCCCACGTGGATCCGGGTGTGGCCGACCGCGAGTGGGGTGCTATCCAGCGCGCCCTGCATTGGACGCGGGAGCGTCGCCGGGTCCTGGATATGGACTCCTCGGTGGGTCCTGGCAACTTCTTGGATGTGCACTTGGTTTTTGAACATGTGACCCAGGTCTTCACGACCTTTGGTTCTCCCGGGGTTTCCGGCCAGCGGTTGGCCAAGAGGTTGGCCAGCCAAGTCAAGCGCTCCTTGGCAGGCACCTGCCCCGTCGAGGAGCACTTGGCGGATCAACTGATGCTTCCCATGGCTTTGTTAGCCGGGGGGCGCTATCGGGCCTCCAGGCTCTCAGGCCATAGTGCGACCAATGCCCAGCTGATCAATCGCTTTGTGCCGGGTACCGCGCAGGCGGACGAGGGGGGAACCCATGGTTTCCAGGTGCAGATCAATCCGATTTTTGGGGGCCAAACGCCTTCGGATCGCGACTAGAATGCGCCCATGGAAACCTTCATCGCAGCCCTCGTCTTCTTCCTAGTGGCCGTGGCCGCCATGGCGATTGGCGTGATAATCCAAGGCAAGACCCTCAACGGTTCCTGCAGCGGGCGCTTGCCCGACGGGACCAAGATCGGCGATTGCCTGTGCGAAAAAAAGGACCGTGGCGAGTGCAAGAACCAACCTGAGCTGTACCAGATCGACCTGGGCAAGTAGGGGAGTTTCGTGCTGCTCGCAAGCCATTGCGCGGGGTGGCTGCATGCCGGTGGAGGTTCGATCTGCCGACAGCTTCCATCCTTGGGTGTAGGGTGGAGTGATGTCTTTGGGGTGGGTTACTTTTTGGCCTTGGCTTCCCGGAGCAGTTGCATGGCTTCGTCGCGGTACATTTCTCGGGGGTCGACGCCGAGGGCTAGCAGTTGCTTGGCTTGGCGGGGGGTGCAGAGGCCTACGGCTTTGCGGTCTAGCAGGTACTCGCGCAGTTCCTCGACTTGGGAGCTGGAGTAGGACTCGATCAGTTTGGGGGGCAGACCAGCGCTCTTGATGGTCTTGAGCTGCTGTTCGGTGGGGGGACCGCCGTGGGCGGGCTTCTTGGAGATGTGATCCAGGTCGATGCCGACAGCTGCGTAGGGGTCGCGGCGCAGGAGTTGGTAGACCACGTCGGCTTCTTGGGCTTCCTGTTCCTGGCGCGCGAGTTCCAGGGCTTTTTCGAGTTCCATCGACTCGCCCTCTTCGCTGGTGGCGGCGGCGATGGCGCGGGCGCGGTCGACGACTTCCTCCTTGTCGCGGCCGAAGATGTCCACCGCTTGCACGAGGGAGTGGCGGCAGTTGGCGGGGATGAAGTCGAGCACGAGCAGATCCTTCTTGCCCGGTGCGATGCGCGTGCCGCGGCCGACCATTTGCGCGTAGAAGGATCGTGACATGACAGGGCGGGCGACGGCGACCAGGGCGATTTCGGGTACGTCAAAACCCTCGGTGAAGAGGGCGCAGTTGACCAGGATTTTGACCTCGCCGCGGCGGAAGCGTTCGATTTGCACGGCGCGTTCTTCGAGCTTGTGGGTGCCGTCCAGGGAGATTGCGCAGTGGGGGTCGCCGGAGATGTCGTTGAGTACGCGGGCTAGGGCTTTCGAGTGGGCTACCGATGCGGCGAAGATGATGCCGGGCCGTTCGCCCCGTTCGCGCAGGATGGGCGCGGCCATTTCGACCAGGTGAAGGTCTTGGGTGAGGACTTTTTCCACGCCCTTGGTGGCGAGTTCCCCGGCGATTTTTCGGATGCCGCTGAAGTCGGCTTCGGTCTTGACCAGGAAGCAGCGGATGGGGGCTAGCCAACCGGCTTCGGTGGCGGTGAGAAGGTCGTAGTCGAAGGCCACATCGGTGAATATCTTGCCCAGCTTGACGCCGTCAGCCCGCTCAGGCGTTGCGGTGACGCCGAGAATGTGGGCGTGGAAGTGTTCGATGACCTCCTTGAAGGTGTCGGCGGTGCTGTGGTGGGCTTCGTCGATGACCACGATGCGGAAGGCGTCGCGCGGGATGGCGGAGAGGCGACGCTGCAAGGTCTGGATGCTAGCGACCGCGATTTTGGGGCGTTGACCGTTGGGTTTGGTGAGCTCGCGCCGGTCGGCCATTTCGACCGCGACCACGTCGTCACACCACGCAGCAATTTTGTCGCGGGCTTGCTGGACGAGTTCCTGGCGGTGGGCGAGGACCAGGACTGGCCCTTTTGCCAAGCGTGAGATTTCTGCGAACAGGACGGTTTTGCCGGTGCCCGTGGGCATGACCACCAGCACCCTGCGGTGTTTCTTTTTATACGCAGCGCGTACCGCTTCAAGGGCTTCTTGTTGGTAGGGGCGCAGTTGCATGGGCTGGGGTTATTCTACAACGGCAGCGGGATTTCCACCCGATCCTTCCACCTGCGCAAGAAAAGTGCGGGCACAGCCGGCCCCCTCCTCTCGCGGCACAAACTAGCGCAGAGGTTTCTCGCGTAGGGCTTTGGACATTCTCCTGGCGGAGCAGTCCAGGAATAACTGCACGCCGATCGTGGCGCGCAGGGTTTCGTTGGCGCGGCCTTCCATGGTGTACTCGTCCTTGTCTCCACCCAGGTCGATCAACGCACCGATCGAAGGAATGTTGTGGTAGTCCGATCCGCCGGTTCCCCCCTGGCTGCTTTTCCCCGTCAGATAGCGGTCTTTTCCGGCACTGTCGATGCAGATGGCAATGCCTGTTTGCGCTGCGCCACCGCAACCCAGGTCGCCGACTTGATAGATGTCGTCGCCCGTGTCGTCCAACAGGTATCCCACGCCTTCATCCCAAGCCATGCCTGCGTGGGCCACCGACCTGCACTGGTACAGGTCGTCGCCACCTGTATCCCACTTGACCCCGATCCCCTGGTGCACACCAAAACCTTGGGCATACCTGGATCCGAGTGCCTGGTCATTGCCACCCCCATCGAACATTAATCCGAAGGCGAAGTAAGAACCTCCACCCTGGCTGAAACTACCCGCTTGGTAACGATCCTTGCCCTCGCCTAGGTCGATCAGGGCGGCCACTCCACCCGCAACGTTGGCGCGGATACCGGTGGAGTATCCCTGGGATGCCCCATGGTACACGTCCGGTCCCGAGTCGCCGTAGACGTCGGGCCACTGCCCGTCGGCCAAGTATTGGTCATCGCCAGCGCCATCCACCAGGGCGCAGAGCCCGTTGCCGATACCGCCGCCCTGGGCGAAGGCGTGGGCGCAGTAGCTGTCGTTTCCGGCCAGGTCGTAAAGCAAGGCCACACCGCAGGTGGAGTGCCCCTGGGCATAATCATGGGCCTCGTAGGTGTCATTCCCAGCCAGGTCCAAAAGGACCGCGACACCCAGGATACTGGCGGCTTGGCCGAGGCGCTCTGCCACGTGGGTGTCGTCGCCCTTGCGGTCCACGAGCAAGGCCACACCGCCGGCGGTAAACACTGGACCAGGATCGCCCGCTTCGTACCGATCTTTGCCACCCAATTCGATCACAATGCTGACCAAGTGATCCTCGCTGTCGGCCATGGCTGCATTTTCATAAACATCATCACCGCCCAAGTCGATGATCAGTGCGGCTGCTCGATGGTGCCTGCTTTGTCCCGTGCCACTCAAAATGACCCGCGTCCAATCGGTGTCGCCGGCCACCGCGCGAATGTCGACGCCATGTTTCTCCTCGGCTCCCTTTTGCCGCACGCCACCGAGGCGCCTGGCCAGGGACTTCATGAAGATGGGGTTCGACAATCCGAGTAGACTTTCAGATACCGCCAAGATTCGTGCACGGTCCGATTTCAGCTCCGCAAAGAGGGTTGTGTAGGCGCGCAACACTTCGACTTGCTCGTCACCCAGTTCCGTTTCGGGATCATGTCGCTCGGTCCAGGCGTCATAGAATCCTTGGTACTCCTCCCAGAGCAGGGAGCGTTGGTCGGGGCTGAGATCGGCATGGGCCGCATCCAGCAGGTAGTGGGCTTCTTCCACGTACTCGCTCAAGGCCCGCAGAAGGTCCATGCCCTTTGTACTTGGGTCGCGAACGACTTGCCAAAGCCCGTTGAAGCGCTCCATGCCCTGGGAATTGGCTTGTTCGGGGTAGCTCTCCAGGTCAAGCCACAGCGCGGCATCGGGCATCACACTCTGGAAGGGCGACCCCCATTGCTTGGAGGTTGGTTTGGCCAGGCGCTGCTTGAGGTCCGCCGCCAGAGCCGGCGGGAGCCAGGGATGGGTCAAACCGTCGTTCACCCGGGAGAGGCGGTGGGGCACGTGCTCGCGGCCCGCCGGGACCCCGGCCATATGCTCCAGTACCCGCTCGAATTCCTCCCCGAGTTCCTGCTTGGCCACCGCGGCTTCCAGCACTTGCCAAAAAGCGGGGCGAACTCCCTGGGACCCCACGTTCGAGGTCAACAGGAAAGTCGCCGCAATGGTTCCGAGTAGGAGCTTGGATCGGGAAGGACTTCGCATGCTTAACGCGCTACCACGGTGACGCTCAAGGTGACTTCCTCCGCCCCGCGCTGCACGATGGTATCCACCGTTTGCCCGGGTTCCAGGGTCTTCAGCAGTTCGGAGAACCCACGTAGGTCCTCGATTTCTTCGCCTGCGATTTCCAGGAGAATATCGCCGTCCTGCACGCCGCCCTCGGCAGCGGGGGAGTCGGCTACCACCGAGTCCACGCGCACGCCGGGGCCTTCGAATGCGAAGTCCGGAACGGTCCCGAAGCTGACCTTGCGGCCGCCTTCCTGCGGCGCGCTCGGGGGCCCATCACCCTTGCTCGGCATGGTCGAGCCTTCGATGGTGATGGTGAGGGGCAGCTCGCGCTCCAGCATGTAAGCCACGCCTTCCTTGGCGAACACGGCGACCTGCACAAGGCCCTTGGAGCTGACTTGGTCGATGCTATCGCCGGGGCGGTGGTAATCGCCGTGGGCTCCGGTGAAGAGCTGCACGCCGGGCACGCCCTTCTCCACAAAACTCTGTTGATCGGAGGCTTCCGCACCTCCCATGACGATCTGGTTCTTGATGCCGGTGGTGAAACCCGCACCGCGGAAGATGTGTTGCCATTCCGAAGCGGTATTGCAGCCGTGAATGCTCACGCCCTTGTCGCCGAACCGACCCACGGTGTCCAGGTTGATCACGCCGCGCACCTGCTCGAGCGGCAGCACCGGGTTTTCCACGTAGTAGCGAGAGCCGTGCAGGCCGCACTCCTCGGCGGTGAAGGCCGCGACCACGAGCGTGCGCGGGCGAGCGCCCTCGCCCACCAAACCTGCGGCCAATTCGAGCATGACGGAAACGCCGCTGGCGTTGTCGTCGGCACCGGCGTGCAGTTTGCCCTCATCGCCCGTGTGGGGATCGGGCCAGCCGAAACCCAGGTGATCGTAGTGGGCGCTGAGCACTACAGATTGATCTTTCCATTCCGGGTTCGTTCCGGGCAGCAGGCCGATCACGTTGCAGGCGCGGATGGGAGGGCTTTGGGGCCCCAGATTCACGTTGAAATTCTGGAACCACGTTCCGTCATCGCCGCCAGGTTGAAGGCCTGCGGCTTTCATTTGTTTGGCGATGTATTCCGCAGAGGCGTCCAGGCCGGCACTGCCCAGGCCGCGACCTTCGCGCGCGGGGTCTGCGAGCCAAGTTACGTGTGACATGAGTTTGCGCTCCGAGAACTCAGGCGGCAGCTCGGCCATGGCGGCACGTTCCTGTGGGGCTGCTGCGGGCATGGGCGTCGCCTGATCCGTGCGCAGGTCGCGTACGAGGGGTGAACCCACCGCGGGCCATTGACCCTTGAGCATGTTGTTGGGAGCGTTGCCCTCAAATGCCAAGTATGAGTACTTGCCGTAGTGGGGAAGTTTGCCTTGCATGCCGGGGGTGGCCGCGGAGGGTTCGACAACCAGCCATGCCAGGACCTTTTCCATGTTGTCCGGGTGGCGCCAGAGTGCGACCAGGGAGTGGTCTTTGAGGGTGATCGCCTCGCCCGCCAGCAATACTTCGGATCGGTCCTCGGACACAATGGCTTGTTGGTTGAGCTTGGTCAGGTTGGAAACCCAGAGGTTGTTGGCTCCCAGGATCCATGCGCTTTGGTCCTTGGGCCACGAGGTCATGTCGCAATCCTTGACGAAACGGATGTGATGCTCGGCCGTTTCCCAACCGCGCACCAGATCCTTGTAGCGCTCAGCTTCCTCGGGATTGACCGAAGGCAGCACCGCCAGGATCTCGGTGTCACCGTAGACCTGCCCAATGGTGGGCGGGGTTTCGCGCGGATCGAGCATGCGGAACAGGTCGAATTCACTGTCCACCGTGACCGAGATCGGCCGCATGGGCAGGGCGCGCGAAGCGCTGGCCGATTTGCTGTCCATGGCAATAGTCAGGGCCACACTGCCCATCTCCATTTGAATCGTCACGGGAACTTCCAAGTTGTAGGCGGGGTCTTCCTGGGTCTGTTGAATTTCCAGGAGCAGTTCGAAGCCCTCCGAATTGGATTTGACCTCAGCTTGAGTGAGTTCGAGCACGGGTGCGCCCGTGCGCTGGACCCACTGCACGAAGAAGCTGCCCAAGTCATTTTCCCAGACCTTTTCGAAGCAGGCTTGAACGTCGGCGAAGGACGCGCGCTTGCCGATGTTGTCCTGGTAGAAGGTGCGCAGTCCCATGCGGAAGTTCTCTTCGCCCAGTTGCCTGCGCAGCATATGAAAGAGCATCAGGGACTTGCCGTAACCCACAGCTTCGGTGGCCGCACTGTGGCGCGAACGGAATTCGGAAAGGGGGAAGTCGTTGCCCTCTTTCACGTAGTCGCGGTACTTTTGCAGGGAGTTGCGGCGATAACCGGCTCCCTTGCCGCGTTGTTCTTGAATCAGGTGATCCGCCATGTAGGCGGTCAAGCCTTCACACCAATTCCCAGTTTCGTATTCGACGAAGACCGAGTTGCCCCACCAGTTGTGTAGGATCTCATGGGGGTAGGAGCTGTGCAGAATGAAGGGCATGCGAATGATGCGCTCGCCCAGCAAGGTGAATGACGGCATGCCGTAGCCGGTCTCCCAGAAGTTTTCGACCAGGGCGAACTTGCCGTAGGGATACTTGCCGAGCAGTTCCGAGTACATGTCGATGTAGCGGCCGGTCGCGTTCAGGTATTTGACCGCCAAGCCCGGTTCGTCCGCGTGCAGGTAGACCAGGGTTTCGGTGTCGTTGCTTTGGCTGACGTAGCGGTTGAGTGCACCGCCCACCAGATAGACCTGTTCCAGGCCCTGGTCGGTTTGCCAGCGCGCCAGGCTCCTGCCCTTGGGTGCATCGGCCTCGGCGGACGAGCCCTGGCCTTGGCTGATCACATGCCACCCCTCGGGAGCGGTGATCTGTACATCGAAGAGGATCAGGTCATCGCCCAAACGGGGCACCCAGTGGCTTTCGCCCGCTAGGTACACACCTTCGGGGCCCACCGTGCCGCGCGTATCGCGCATGCCCCGGCTGTACTCTTCTTTTTGATCGGAGAGACCGAAGTCATACGTGCCTGAGTAGGCTATTTCGATCCAGTCTGCGTCGGACGCCGGGTCGAGCGTATGGACCATGGTGCCATCCTCGCCGGGTTCGCTCTTTGTGATCGTGGGGGTGCACTTCAGAACCTCCAAGCTCTCGTCGAGGGAGAAGGTCGCTCCTGCGGTGTTCCAACCGGCGGGTAGCTGGATTGAGTCGTGCACTACTAGAGTGTGGGCCTCCGGTTCTAATACGACCTTGAGATCGTGTTGTTGCAGGGTGGCTTGGCCGAAACCAAGGGGGGCTAGGAGCAACAGGTCTGAAAGGCGTATGAGTGTTCGTCGCATGGTCATGTCCAGTGGAATTCGTAGACCATGATACGCGAATACGGTGTCAGGCACCATATTCACGCTAGGGCACGGTGGGCCATCCTGTTGTTGTGCGAATACGCTCGGGCTCTTCGCCTTGGGCTGTGATCACCATGCGTGCTTCCAGGCCGTCGATGCTTTCGATGATCTCCAGGCCCTGGGGACCGAGTACCGAAAGGGCTGTGGCCCAGGCGTCGGCCAGCATGCAGCTTTGGGCCAGCACTGAAACGCTGGCGGGCGGGTTGAGCACTGGTCGACCCGTGCGCGGGTCGATGGTGTGGGAGATGATTGTACCACCGGTTAGCTCTCGGAAGTTGCGGTAGTTGCCGCTGGTGGCGAGGGCCCGGTCGGTGAAGGTGATGCGTGCGGCGAGTTTGGGGCGGTCTGCGAACGGACTTTCTATCGCCAAACGCCAGGTACCGCCGCCGGGGCGTTCACCCAGCACCACCACTTCGCCACCGACTTCGACCAGGAAGTTCTGGACGCCTTGGGCGCGTAGGGTCTGTGCCGCGTGATCCACGCCATAACCCTTGGCGATGGCTGAGAAGTCCAGGAAGAGCGCGCCGGGATCTTGTGCGAAGATCGAGGCGTCCCCGTCGCTGCTTTCGACCTTGGACAGGCCCACACTTGTCAAGAGGGCTGCGATGTCCGCGGGATCGGGTGTGTCTGTAGCTTGCTCTTGAACTTCACTGGAGCGCTTGGCGCCAAAGCCCCAGAGTTGCAGGAGGGCTCCGATGGTGGGGTCGAAGGCGCCGTTCGATAGTTGGTGGACTTGGCGGGAAGCTCGCAGCACGGTTTGCGTGTGCGTGGAGAGGCTGATGGCCTCGCCTGTTTTGGCTCGGGTGAAACGGTTCAGGTCGGAGTCGTCCTGGTAGGTGCTCATGGCGCCTTCGACTTCGTCCAGTGCTACTTGGATTAGGGCGGTCCACTGTTCCTCCCCAAGGGACGAATTCGCGGGTGGGGTTAGGGTTGTGACCCAGGTGGTTCCCATGGTGTTGCCGCCCACGCGCACGACCGGGGAAGCTTCTGGTGATTTTGTGCAGGCAAACAAAAACATCGCAGCGATCAAGGTCGCGGCGATGCTTGTTGCCCGATGGGTGAAGGTCATTTCAGGTCGGGGTGTTTTGCTCCGGAGCGGATACGCAGGCAGGGTGCCAGGCTCCGATCAGCCACCGAAGTCGTCGAGCATGATCATTTCGGGCTCCACGCCCAGGTCGTCAAGCATCTTCATGACCGCCGAGTTCATCATGGGCGGGCCGCACATGTAGTACTCGATGTCTTCGGGTGCCTGGTGGTTGGCGAGGTACTTCTCGAGCACCACGTTGTGGATGAAGCCGGTGTAGCCTTCCCAGTTGTCTTCTTCTTGCGGATCGGACAAAGCCACGTGCCACTTGAAGTTCGGGTTCTCCTCGACCAGCTGGTCGAATTCCTCCACGTAGAACATCTCGCGCACGGAGCGGGCTCCGTACCAGAAGGTCATCTTGCGGTCGGTCTTCTCGGTCTGCAAGAGGCGCATGATGTGGCTGCGCAGGGGCGCCATGCCAGCACCACCGCCGATGAAGCACATCTCGCGCCTCGTCTTCTGGATGTGGAATTCACCGAAGGGTCCCGAAACCATGACCTTGTCGCCAGGCTTGCAGTTGAAGATGTACGAGCTGCCGATGCCCGGGGGCACGTCCGGCATGCGTGGCGGGGGAGAGGCGATACGCACGTTGAGCATCACCAGGTCGTCACCCTCCGCGGGGTAGTTGGCCATCGAGTAGGCGCGCTCCAGGGGCGCGTCGTTCTTGCCCGTGAATTGCCACAGGTCGAAGTGATCCCAGTCGCCGCGGTACTCCTCTTCCACGTCGAATTCCTTGTACGAGGTTTCGTACTTGGGGATTTCGATCTGGATGTAGTCGCCCGAGGTGAAGTCGATCTTCTTGCCCTTGGGCAAGCGCACCTTGAACTCCTTGATGAAGGTCGCCACGTTGACGTTGGAGATGACTTCGCACTCCCACTTTTCAACGGAGAAGACCGAAGGGTCGACACGGATCTCCATGTCTTGCTTGACCTTGACCTGACATCCCAAGCGATAGCCTTCTTTGGCCATGCCGCGGTTGATGAAACCTTCTTCGGTGGGCAGCAAGGAGCCACCACCCGAGTCGACCTGGACCATGCACTGGCCACAGGTGCCACCGCCGCCACAGGCGGAGGGGATGAAGATCTTTTTGTCGGACAAGGTCGACAGCAGCGTGCTGCCGGCGGCCGCATCCACAGCCCCGTCCTTGTCCCCATTGATGACGATCTTGACAGCACCGCTAGAGACCAATTGGCTCTTAGCGATCAGCAAGACGATGACAAGGGCAACCACCACCGCGGTGAACATGCCCACTCCTAGAAGTACAGTTTCCATGGTTTGAACCCTCCAGCCTTAGAGCTGGATACCTCCGAAGATGGAGAAGCCCATGGCCATCAGGCCGGAGATGATGAAGGTGATGCCCAGACCGCGCAGGGCGGGCGGGACGTTGGAGTACTTGAGGCGCTCGCGGATGGCGGCCAGGGCGACCATGGCCATCCAGAAACCGACGCCGGAACCGAGGCCAAACACGGTGGATTGAGCCAGGTCGTAGTCGCGGTCCATCATGAACAGCGCGGCGCCCAGAATGGCGCAGTTCACTGCGATCAGGGGCAGGAACACTCCCAGGGATGCGTAGAGCGTGGGGGAGAACTTATCGATCGTCATCTCAACCAGCTGCACGGCGGCGGCGATGGTGGCGATGAAAGCGATGAAGGCCAGGAACGAAAGA
>JAAETM010000233.1 GCA_024228395.1 bacterium
GGTGGTGGGCTCGGGTGGCTCCGTGGGCTCCGTGGCGGTGGGGGACCCGTGGCAGTGTTCGTCTTCGGGGTCAGGTGCAGAGGGCCGGGGCACGATGAGGTGGCGTAGGGAGGACGCGGGGGCGAAGACGCCGTGGTAGGTGAGCTGGTGTTCGCGAGGGTGGGGCATTATGGCGACTAGGCGCTCGATGAAAACGAGCGGGTCAAAGCGAAAGGCCTTGGTGCCGTCGCGCCAAGGGGGAGCGGAGTTTCCAGAGGACCCCGCCGTCGTCGGTTAGGGAGAGGCGGCCTTGGGCGAGAGGGGGGCGGGAAATGTACCGGCAGAGGTGCTCGCGTAAGGCGCGGTCGTTTGCGGGGATGTGGGTGGCCGCGTGCAGGGAACAACCTTGCTCATTCGAGGTTAGGGGCGGCAGGGATGGCTGGCCCGGAGCTGCGGCGGCGTGATCGGTTAGCTTTGGGGTAGGCTTTCCGGAATCGGGTCCGAGAGCGACGCGGGATTGGATCGAGCTTCGCTACGACTGCGGGCACCCGACCGAGCCCCACTACAAGTGGGATGAAGAGGGGCAGCCAATTCCGACCGAGTGACTTGCGCTGGGCTAGTCGGACAGGTGGACACCGCGATAGCGGTGGCGCAGGTCCCACCAGGCCCAGGCGCAGAGCCCCAGGGAGAGCGGAAGCAGGGCCCAGCCCGCCACTTCGCCGGTGGGGTGGGGCAGGCTGGGGACGGTCTCCGCGAAGCCACCGAGTGTGGGGCCGCGGAACATGCGCAGGGCCAAAGCCAAGAGCAGCAGGATGGCCCCCGCCGACAGGACTAGCATGCGGGCCCCCCGCAGCAGGCGGCTCTGCAGGTCCTCCCCTGCCGCTCCCGTGCGGCGCCCCTCCATCCAGCCAGCGACGCCGAGCCAGGTCACGGCCAGGGCGACCAGCAGACGAAAGCCAAAGCTAGGTTCGCCCGCTTCGCGAAAGGTCGCAGGCAGGGCAATGCAGAGGAGTCCCAGGCCTAACGGCAGGCCGATGCTCCAGTCAAAGGCGTGGCGGCGGTCCAGGGGCAGGGGCTCGAGCTTGGCGGTCTCGATGGCGGCCGCATGGAGAGCCCAGCCGATCAGCACGAGCACGAAGAAGAGCTTCGGGAGCCCGGTGCCGAGGCCGGAGAAGTGCAGGACTGCAAGGCCAATCCACCAGGTGCCGGCCTCGCGAAAGCTTCCCTTGAGCAAGTGGTGCCCGAGGTGGAAGGGTTTGCGTGCCTTGGGGATCGCCTTGGGAACGTCGCGCTTGCCTGGGGCCGGGATCGAGGTGCTCGAAACAGATTGTCGGGCAGGCGCTGCAGCCGCAGAGGCTGCCGCTGCCACGGGAGCGCTCAGGTAGTTGCGTCCTCTGGGCCGCTTGCTGCGCAGCCAAACAGGAGTCTCGAGCTCCATGGGCAGAGGCGTGTGTAGCACGAGGTAGGCGATCGCCAGAAGCAGGCAGGGGGCGAGGAACCAGGGCCCCAGGTACTGGGCGACCGGGAAGGCCAGCAGGAAGGCGAAGATGAAGGGCAGGATCCAGGTGAGCTCGAGGTTGTCCTGCTCCTCGGGCAGTTCGTCCATCCCGGGGGGCAGGACCACGCGGAACTCGCGGCGGCCCTGGGCGGCCTTGAAGAGCACGGTGCCGAGGACACCGAGGCCCACGTAGCCCAGGGTGTCCAAGTCGGCCACCTGCTTGACCTGCATACCGGCCAGGACTCCCGCCCCATACATTCCGAGCCGCAGCAGCCAGACGGCGATGAAGTGGCGCCAGAGTGTCCGCGGAGTCAGAGGCAGGGAGAGCAGCTCGGGGCGATAGCAGTGCTCGAGCTTCATGTCCCAGTTGGACAGGAAAGCGAAGGAGGCGGCTAGCAGGACGAGGCTGTTGCCGACATTGCTCGGATCGTCGGCCTTGAGGGCTGCGAAGAAGGTGCCCACCAGGAATCCCAGGCCCAGGAAGAGGGCCAGGATCCAGAACCTCAGCCCGTAGGTGCGTAGGAGCTGAGTTCTCATTGGTCGGACCCCATGGTCTCCAGGAAGAGGTCCTCCAGGTTGACCGGCAGGTAGCTGGTGCGGACAAAGGGGAGATCGAGTTTGATCTTGAGCTCGCCTTCGCTTCCGTGAATCAGAAAGCGGCTGGTCCCGTTGTCCAGCCTGCGTTCGGAGAGGGTTCCAGAGTAGCCCTGCAGCTGCCGGCGTTCCTCCGCCGTCGCGCTGGCTAAGGCCACGAGGGTCAGCTGCTCGGTCACGCGGTCGATGGGCTCGTCGATGACGATTTGGCCGTAGTTCATCAGCACGATGCGGCTGGCGATGCGCTCGACGTCCTGCAGCTGGTGCGACGAAAACAGGACCGTGGTTTGATCCTCGTCGATGGCGGGCAGCAGGAGCTCGAGAAAGACCCGCCGGGCCACGGGATCGAGACCCCCGGAGGGCTCGTCCAGGATCAAGAGCTCGGGCCGGTGGGCCAGGGCGACGATCAGGGCCGCGAGCCGCGCCTGACCCTTGGACAGGTGCTTGAACTTGCGCTTAGGAACCAGCTCGAAGCGTTCCAGCAGACCCGAGGCATAGTCTGGGTCCCAGGTGGGAAAGAGCTGCTCGTGGAGCTCCATCCAGGTCTGAATGTTGAGATCCTTGATGTCGGAGCGCTCGTCGTCCACGTAGCCCAGGCGCTGCTTCACTTCGAAGCCTTCGGCGAGGGGATCCTGACCGAAGACTCTGACCTGGCCACTGGTGGGGGAGAGGATGCCCCCGATGCAGCGCAGGAGCGTGGTCTTGCCCGCGCCGTTGCGGCCCAGGAAGCCGACCACCTCGCCGCGTTCGACCTTCAAGTCTGCGTTCGCCACGGCGAAGAGGTTGGAGCCGAACGAGAAGCAAAGCTTGTCGAGGGCGATGACGAGCTCGTCCTTGGGGTGAGTCATTCTTCTGTCTCCTTGGGGGAGGATTGCGGGCTATTGCTTTTGGGCAGGGTCTTTGCTTCTGTCCGAGGCCGCGGCTGCGCCACGCACCTCCCGGATCAGGGCGATCAATTCGGTCAGGCTGACGCCGGTTAGCTGGCTTTCCCGCCAGAGGTCGAGGGCCCGTTGGCGCAGGTGCTCGCGCACCTCCCCGCCCTCCTGGCGCACGGCGGCCACAAAGGTGCCCCGGCCCCGGCGAGTCTCGATCCAGCCCCCAGACTCCAACTGGTCGTAGGCCTTCTTGACGGTCAAGGGCGCCACCACCAGCTCCAGGGCCAGCTCCCGGTGGGAGGGCAGCTTGTCCCCGAGACTGAGCCTGCCCCCCGCGATCGCTGCCTCGATTTGGCGAACGATCTGCTGGTAGAGGGGCAAGGGGTCCCCGGGCCGGACTCGAAGGGTGATCTGCATGGCTTGCTTGGTGATATATAAGGCCATATCACCAGTGCACGCAAGCCCCCTTGAGGGAATTGGCTAGAATCGGGCCCCCAGGCCCCTAGAACCCCCATGAAACGACTCCTACTGCCCCTCGCCTTCGGTCTCCCGCTCCTTGGCGGACTCCAGGATCCCGAGCCCCAGGCCATCACCAGCCGCGTCGAAACGACCCCCGCGGGGGAGCGCATCCTGATCGAGGAGGTCATCCTCGAGGCCCCCGTAGCCAAGGTCTGGGCGGCCTACACCATCGGCGCGGGCTTGGGAGGCCTGGGCCGCTCCTGTGGCCGAGGTGGACCTCAGAGTGGGGGGGCTGATCCGCACCAACTACACCCCCGGGGCCAAGATTGGCGACGAGGGCACCAACGAGCTGCACATCGTCAGCTACGTACCCGAGGTCTTGTTGACCCTCAAGGCGGACGTTTCGAAGAACTGGCCCAAGGTCATGCAGGAGGACGGCGACCGCCTTTCCAACGTGATCCTCTTCGACTGCCCTAGGCCCCGACCGCACCCGCCTACGCTCCTACGGCATCGGCTACCAGGACAGCCCCGCCTACGACGAGCTGATGAAGTTCTTCATGCAAGCGAACGCAGGTCTGTACGAGGCCCTAAGGGCTCACGTGGAGTAGGACTCTGTGGATAGGAATTCCAAGCGGGCAGTTTCGGGAGAGCGGGGGGAAGCGAGGTGGAGAGCGGGGGCGAGTATGGGACGGATTGTAGGCAATTGGCAACCAAATGGGGCCTCCGGGGAGGGGATCGGCGGTGCGGTGGCGGCA
>JAAETM010000234.1 GCA_024228395.1 bacterium
ATCCGGGACTGCGGGAGGCGGGGGAATTATCAAGAAACCGATTCATGCACCCTAGGAAGCACAGGCTGCGTATATGCTAGGAATGCCGCGCTCGTTCATACCCATGAAAATTCAACTCGCCGATCAAGGGAACCCAGGAACTACATGATATTGCGATGGCTTACCGTGCTCACCATTGTGCTGGCCTTTGTTCTCTTTCGAGCCGATGCACTCGTCCGGGTGGATGGACCCCTGATCGCGGACAGCACCGAATACTTGCTGATTGCCCATGACTTGCTCACCGATTCGGTGGTCCCCGTGTCGCCAATGCGCAATTGTTTCTTCTCGGGTATGGTCGCAGGGCAATTCGCGCTGCAGGGGGCATTTATGGAGGGGCCCTTTGGTGCTGCCTCAGGGCGAGTGCTTCCCCTCCTCTTTCATGTTCTTGCGGTGCTCGGAGCCTACCGCCTCGGCCGAGAAATTTTGGATGCACGGGCGGGAGCGTTAGCCGCCCTCTTTGTTGCAGTACTACCCTCTTTCGGGTACTGGTCCACCGACTGCTTGGCCGATATCCCTGTTGCTGCGTGCATCATTTGGGCTATTTTTTGCTGGATCACAGGGCGCCCGATTGGTGCGGGTTTACTATTGGGCATCGCCATTCTCTGCAGGTATCAAGCCCTTCTTGTCTTGCCAGCAGTCGCCGCCACAGGATTGTTATCCAGACAACGATCCAATCTACCGCGTTGTTTTCTGGGGCTCATGATTGCTCCTTTGTGCCTGGGGATCTTAGACACGCTCTACCTGGGAGAGCCTTTCCTGAGCATTCGAACTCACTTCTCGGTGTATTCTGAACACATGGGCGCTTCCGTGGCTAGCCATGCCCCAGGGGCAGGGGCTTCTGATTCGGGCAGCCTTATTTCCTGGGTTCAAGGGGCATTGGCCCGCGCACGCAACTCTGTATTTGTCCGAGAGGGAGGCAAAGACCTGACCTGGGCTCTCGTCTTTCCGTTTGGTCTGTGGATCGTTGCTCGGTTCTGGAATGTGAAGCGCCACAAAGGGGACTTCGTCTTCACGGTCACTGGTCTGGTTCTCTTCTTCCTCTGCTTCTTTGTTTACGAGGATCTTCGATATTTGGCATCTATCGCGCCCTTGATCGCCGTGGTGTCGGCCGCGTCCGCCGTTCTTTGGATTGACAAACTCGCTAGTTCTCTTCGAGGAATACTCCCAGGTGAGATTCGGCATATACAACTTGTCGGACTCTTTGTATTGGCCATTCTCTTCTGTCGTACGGCTTGGACACAACAAAAACAGCTGGCGTACAGGCCTTATGCTGCCACGCTCAATGCCTGTGAAAGTGAGTTAGATTCCGACCGACAAGGCAGCTGGGGCACCATCGCTCCCTGGATCTTGGCACACCGTTACCCCATCGCAGATACTGGGCCAGCCTCCTGGGTTACAGTTTCCGGCGTGCGTCTTTTGGATTTGTGGTCAATGGATGCTCAAACCACCGCCCCGCCCAAGGTTGGGGAACCCCTCTCCTTCCAAGAACGTGCGCTCCGCGAGGCTGAATACGTTGTTCTTGGAGGTTGGAGCCCACGGTGGGAATTCGGTTCCTATCTATGGCGCGACCTGAATGACAGGCTTCGCTTTGAAAGCGCCTATTTCGATCCGCGCGAAAATCGTCATGCCGCCTTCCGCTTCCGTGTGCTTGCCCCTTCTGAAGGGGACCATTCCCTTTTCGAAGTACTGACCGAAGCGCCGGTGGCCGATCCACTCGCCCTTTTTCAAGGTGGCATTGTTCTGCATGAGGTGACCGCCTCAATTCCAGTTGAGGCCCCGCAAGCTGTACGTATCGACGTGACATGGGGCATTGACGAGACTGCGGAGGGGGGCCATGTCGCACAAGTACGCCTATTCGGAGCGCATGACTATGGTGGGGAGGTCGACACTCATTTTGTCCTGTCGCCTTTGGCGAGCAGTACTCCAGAGATAGCGAATCCAGGGTCGATCATCCGGGTCAGCCGATTCCGCTCATACACGCCATTGAATGGAACGCTCACCATCAGGTTGGGTGTGAAGCTGCTTTCTGTCGCAGATCCGAACAGTCTGCTTACAGGAGAGGAAGTGCAATTTGTCGTGGTGAGACAGGCTCCAGAGATCAGAGCTGGGGGAAGTGAATTGGTCCTCGACCTCACTCCACAGGTAATTCCTCCCCGATAATTCTCTCGGTGGTTGAATTCAGAGTTTCATGATAGCCTGTGCACTTCGGGGCACCGTTATTCTTTCGATCCCATTTAGACCGATTCAAACTACTCAAAATCTCTCCACAATATGACAGAAGAGAAGGACACAAACAGGGGACATTCCCATGCAGCGCCTCGCAGCCCCCGCGAGCGATGCCTGATGTTCCCTGTTGTCTATGGAGATGTTTTTGACTTCGCCCTGACTTTGGCCGAGCTACATCGCTATTGCCCTTTAGAAATGTCCCAGCAGCAACTCGCCGATGAAGTGGGTAGCAATCTCCACTTGGCTCAGGCGTTGCAACAAAAGGATGGTCTCTATTTCCTTCGGGGGCGGGAAGAGCTCGTTGCGATTCGGCACGAACGCAGACATGCCTCTGAGAAGGGATGGCGCATTGCACGTCGGGTGATGCGCATCTTAGGCAACATCCCTTTCATCCGCGGGGTGCTTGTTACTGGCTCCTTGGCTGTGGGCAACTCCCGCCCTGGGGATGACATCGATTTCCTCGTGATGACTTCTCCGAATCGATTCTGGTTCGTCTTTGGTTTCATCGGAGTTCTGCAGCGAATATTCTCCCGACGCTTTTTGTGCGCAAACTACTATCTCTCCGTGGACCACCTTCGGCTGCCTCGAGAGAACTTCTATACCGCTCGCGAGGTGTTGCAGGCTCGGCCCCTATTTGGGGGGGCAACTTGCCAGCAATTCCAAGAGGCAAACAACTGGGCCTTCGAGCACTTCCCAAATGCCGAGCACTCGGTGGCCGCCGACAAAGAAACGCTCGAGCGAAGTGGAATCCTCGGTTGGACTGTAGATTGCTTCGAACGTCTCTTTGGTGGGCGTCTTGGTAATGCCCTCGAGAGGTTCTTGCGGTATTTCCTTAAGGGGCGCCTCTTCGCGCACTATGCTTCCCATGGCGGTGAAGTTCCTGAGGATGTCTTGCGCTCGGCGATGAATGGTGTTGAGCTCCGCTTCCACGGGCTCAGCCATGAAGAAACGATTGCACAAGCGTTTCACGACAAGAGCGAGGAAATCGATCCCGACCACAATCCCCGCTCCAAACCCAAGGACTCGTTCCCCGATGAAGATTCTTCTGGCACACTGCTATTTCCTCTCTAACGATCAGAACGAACAGAGGATTATGAAGCCCTACCCACCGCTGGGGCTTCTGTACATTTCCGCAGCCCTAAAGGAAGCTGGGCATGACGTAAAAGTCTTCGACAGCACGTTTAGCAAACCGCAAGACTTAGCCGACAGGCTTTCCACAGAGCGACCGGAGCTTCTGGGACTTTACGCCAACGTGATTACGCGCGATGAAGTGCTCAGCGTTATTGCAAAGGCGCATGCACAAGGAATCCCAGTAATTGTTGGAGGCCCGGATGCCACCGGAGATGGCGAGGCCTACTTGAAAGCTGGTGCACTCGCTGTAGTTCGTGGCGAAGGGGAACGGACGGTTGTGGAGCTCGTCGCACGTCTAACAAAAGATGGCTTTGACGCTGACCTCTCTTCGCTTGCAGGGCTCTTTCTAATGAAGGACTCCATGATTACGACCCCCCCACCTGAGCGCATTAGCGATCTCGACGCCTTGCCTCATCCGGACCGAGAGGCCATCGACCTCGATCGATACGGCGAAGTATGGAGAGAACGCCACGGCCACTCATCAATCAACCTGATTACGACCCGAGGCTGCCCCTACTCATGCACCTGGTGTTCACGCGAGGTTTTTGGAAAAGCGGTGCGCCAACGTTCCACCGACAACGTGATCGAGGAACTCGAGTATATTCGCACCAGATACTCTCCCGATCAGATCTGGTTCTCCGATGACGTGCTTACGCTAAACAAGCCCTGGACTATTGAGCTGACAAACAAAATGGTCGAACACGGCCTGACCACCCGTTTCGAATGTCTTTCACGGGTGGATCGTGTTGACACCGAGATTCTTCAGGGCTTGAAGGCTGCGGGTTGTTTTCGAATTTGGTACGGCGCTGAATCCGGCTCAGACAAGATCGTCAAAGCGATGGGTAAAGGGTTTGGTGTCGATTTGGTCAAGGAATCAGTCAAGAAGACCATGGACACAGGGATAGAAGTCGGCCTGTTCATTCTGCTCGGATATCCCGGAGAGACACTTGGCGATCTGCTCAAGACGATGGGGATGATCCGTGAATTGAAGCCCGACTACTGCGGTGGAACCGTGGCCTTCCCGATCAAGGGGACCACTTTCTATGATGAGGTTCAACATCTGTTGTCCGATGATTACGCGTGGAGTCGGCGCAACGAAAATCGCCTTTCTTTCCGTGGTCGCTACCCTCGGCTCTTTTACTGGTTTGCCGTTCGCCTTTTGCACAACTGGTCCTCGTTCTTCAGCGCGCGTGCGCACACTTTCTCGGTGGGCACCAAGGCACTGTACGCGCTCAAGTTCATTGTTGCGGGGGCTGGCACAATCGGAGTTGGCGCGATATGGGGCCTCTTCCAGAAACCCCAGGCAACGAAGGACGTCTCAACCTCTGCGAAGTCCTAACCCCTTCTCCTAAGTCGAACACTCACGACTGTCATGCGACGATGAGAGGTGTTCACTTTCTGGTCGCAATCAACATATAGTGATCGTTCCATCGATTGAAAGGGAAGATGTGACCAAGGCGCCGATCGAGTTTGTTGAGCCCCTTGAACAAACGTGGAGCTCTTGTAACAAGCCCACTTAGGTAGGGAGGCGGAACGAGCGTTCCGATACCAATCAAGCGCTGGACATCAAAATGATCGCGCAATGCGCGCCGTAGTGCTCGCGGGGAGTGGTACCAAACTTTGATCGTTGGGCCGCCGCCGACGGGCGCATCAAGGCCACGCGTCAAGCGGCGGAATGCGGTTGGAAAACGCAGGTGCATGAGGTACCACGCAATCTCCCATGGACAGACCGGTCCCATCACAACCAGGAGCATGGGGGCGCCAGGACGTAACGAGCGCGCTGCACTTTCAACGAAGGGGGCCAAGTGCTCAAGGCAATTCAACGGTCCAAAGTCGGAGAGAAAACCATCGCATAGCCGATCACCATGTGACGCAATCGCCGTGAGGCTTCCACGCTCGAGGGTGATGAGGTCCTCCAGCCCGGCCCTCTCGACCTTCTCGCGGGCCACCTCTAGCATCCCAGGAGAGATGTCAACGGCATGAACTCGGATTCCTTGCTTCGCAAGAAAAACCGCGTCCTCGCCGGTACCACAGCCAAGATCAAGGATCTCGTCTCCGCTCTTGAAGAGTTGCGTTGCGTGCTTCCATACCCAGCTGCGGAACCAGGTGCCAGGAGCCAGGCCAACAAAGCTCTCGTCGTACTCAGGAGCCGCGGCATCGAAAGGGTGTTCGTGCATTGACCTATTCTGCCAGGAACGTCGCAGAAGTGCACGAAGAGCACGCATTGAAGAGTCACCAAGCCAAAGGCTAGATCAGCAAGACCCTGCCGAAGCTCGGACAACGGGTACCTGACAGGTCGATCCACGTCGCAGGGAATCGATTTGCTAGCCATCGGTGAAAATTGAGGTGAGAAGCTGGCGCTAGCCCAAGGTGACCCCACCCTTGTGCACCCACTCCGAGAATCGTCATTCGAGAGTTTTTTGATTATGGTGTTAATATGGGCGCAGGCCCCGCCCATTGCTATCGACGGACGACCCCCAATGAGCCGAAACCAACCACAATTCGAGCGCTTTGCGCGCCTTCTCACCGACTGCCAATCCCGTTTGTACGCTTTTGCTTACACGCTGGTGGGTGATGCCGAAATGGCTCGGGATGTGCTTCAGGAGACAAATCGGGTGCTCTGGATGGAGGCTGATCGCTTCGATTTGGAC
>JAAETM010000235.1 GCA_024228395.1 bacterium
GGAAAAAAAACCGTACAACGGACCGTCCCATGTCTCTGGACCGTCTATGCTCGTGTTTCGCACTTCTCAGGGCTGCGTCTGGGCCCTCACTGATCAACTTTCGTGGTCTGCGCTCTGTTAGTCGCACACCCCCATCTCGAAGCTGGTGATACTTACGCCAAGTAACTCTGAGGAGGGGACATGCTCGATGCGGTGCGAGAGGCTATCCAGCTCCATCGCATTCAACGACACCCACTCAGAATAGGCACCCGTGCCCAATTGGAAAAGGCCCGCAAGCTGCTTGGAATGGCCGCCTAGGGCCGCTTAAAAGTGCGAAACACTAGCCTATGGTATCGTGGTCATCTGGTATTTGCGCACCAATCGGTGGGAGCAAGACGTAAAAACCCACCGCGACCGGGCGCCATGGTACCGGTCCAAACTAGCACCCAGCTGCGAGGACATGCTCGGATCCCTGCGAATAGAGATCATGTCCCGAAGACTTTTGGCGAGGCCGCTACCAAACCGCACCCTCACAGAAACTCGAAAGACCCTGCTGAGGCTCGGAATGGCTGCCTGGCACCATGAAACACTAGTCTAGCAGAGCCGCCTGAAAATCAACGGTTTCCTGGCGGGTCCTCACAAATCGCTTGGCAAGGCGCCCGGGTCCCTTGCATAGCCGCCCTATTCGCGGGATTCTGACAACACAGCCAAGCGGCTTGTGAAGGCTCGACGGGGAATTGGTGTTTTTCCACGACCTGCTAAGCCTTCCCCCCGCCCTATTCCGCAGTAGGCTGTGCCCATGATTTTCCCCCGCAAGGGCCTGCTCGGCCAGATCACCACATCTTCCGCCCTTATCGGATGGACTCTCTTCGCTGGCTGCGCATCCACGAAAGTTGTCGAGGCGCCCGCCCTCCCCACCCACGATCTGCTCCGTGGCCTCGAACTATTCGACGGCACCACCGGCGACTCCGCCACTTGGACTGAGCTAGAAAAAAGAGTGGATGAAGCCGATGTTGTGATCATCGGTGAACTGCACGCCCACCCCTTGGGACTGCCCTATGCGGCGCTGCTTTATGAAGGCAGCCTTGAGCGTCACGAGAACACGGCGCTGTCCTTGGAATTCGTCACCCGTGATCGCCAGTTCGCGCTCGACGCTTACGTGGCCGGAATCATCGACTGGGAAGGGCTGGGCAAAACCATGCGCGGATCCCGGGGTTGCGACGTCAACGACCACAAGCAAATGATTGTGGCATCGAAGGACGCCGGTCGCCCCGTTTACGCAGCCAATGCCCCGCGCATCTACACCACGGCAGCCCGCAAGCTAGGCTACGAAGCCCTGGTAGACCTCAGCCCGGAGCAGCAGCGCATGTTCGACATCCCGGCCAAACTCCCGAGCGAAGCTTACCAACAACGTTTCTTTGAATTCATGAACGGTGGGCACGACGGTGATGAAGGCGGAGAATCCGAGGTCGTCGAACCCACGGAGGCCATGCGTTCTGTTTTCCGCTCCCAGGCCCTTTGGGACGGAACCATGTCCAGCAGCACGGCACGAGCCATTCGTGATGGCAACAAGCCCGTCTTCCTTGTAGTCGGCCAGTTCCACTGCGATACCAACGGTGGTACACTCGAACTGCTGCGCCGCAAGCAACCAAATGCCAATATCCTGGTCATCTCCGTCTCAGACACCTGGTCCGAAACTCTCAGGAAAGAGGACGAAGGACGCGCGGATTTCATCGTTTACGTGGGACCCTTCCCCGAAAGAGACGAATAGAGCAGTCCTAACACGGACACCCAAACCACCGCCGAGGATCGGGAATCGAGGATTCCTGACCCTCTTTTCGTGCACGCTCTAGATGAGCCAGTGCCTCAAATTGTCCCCTTGACGGTTTACCTTGGGTAAACCACCAACAGATTGCGGCAATACTCCGTTCGCATTGTCGTACGGACAGCCTGAACAACACCACGACCACCTTTTTCCAATCCACAACCCATCCCCATGAAAACCCCCATCACTCTTGCGCTTCTTTGCGCATCCCTTTTTGCTTGCCAAGCCACCGAACAAGTGGAAACGCAAGGCGCCATTTCCAACAGCACCGACTTCCTGCCCATGACCGTGGAAGCGGTCACGTCCATCGATACAAACACTCCGATCAAGCCGTTCATTCTCACCTCGCCGATTGCGGAGGATGGCCCAAATGGTCTCCTTCCTTGCATCCACATCGAGGCCTCTTGCAAGCCGATAAAAGTGGTTCACAATCCCGGCGATGGGTGCTGCGGTCCCCTTGTCGCGCCCAATCCCCCGGGCAAGCGCGACTCCGCAGGCCCCGGATCGCAAACGCCCCCATACACAGGGGCAGGCAACTAGGAATCAGAGCAGCACATGAACAGAGAAAGGCGGCGGGCCATGGCCAGCCGCCTTTCTTTTTTCATCCCGACCGCCCGGGGAACTGGTGTCGAAATGGGGTGATCGCAGGGTCTATTCGTGCCGCACGTCCACCACGTTTGGCAAGTCTTCGGAGCCACCATCACCAGGGAAATGCTCAGCAAGGACCGCACCACTGGTACGCACTCCCTCGAGCAAACCTTGTCCCATCTGCCCGCCTCGAATGTGCCCCAAAATTCCCTGCTGCACCTGGGACCAGGTGTTTTCATCCACTTTGGAGTTGATGCCCTCATCCGCAAGAACAACCACCCGATGCTCGAGAAGGCTGACCATGAGCAAGATACCGGTTCGACCCTTGGTCTCGCGCAGCTCCAACCTGTGAAACTCCTGGATGGCTTGTTCGTCTACCATCTCTTGGGCCCGAGCCTGAGAAATGAACCTGCTGTGCAGGTCGGGGAGCCCTTTGGTCAGGGCGAAGCCAAAAGCCGCCAATCCCAACTGGACCAGCAACAACAGTCCGGGTTGATGCCAAGGCAGCCATGCGCCCAAGACCAGCGAACCCACAAACAGCATGCTGATCGCTGCCAACCAATAGGCTGCGGGGTGACGGTCGGACCGCTCCAGCAACACGACCATGACCTCGCCGGTTGTTTTCTGCTCCGCCTTTGCAATCTCTTCTTTGATATCCGCGAGTTCGCTTTCCGAAACAACGCCCACGGCCTTGTAACGTGAATGGCGACGCAGGGCGATCAGGATCAGCGCCAAGAGGCCGACTGCCAGCAGGATCGTGCCCACCAAACTCGCCCATTGCATCGCACTCCAGGATGCGGTCAAGGGCCCGGCCTTGTGTCCGGCGCCTTGCCACTCTTGTGCTTGTATCAACATTGCTAAGTATTCCATTGCTACCAACCCCCCGATGCGCCGCCGCCGGAGAAACCTCCGCCGCCTCCAAAGCCGCCGAAGCCGCCTCCTCCACCGCCGAATCCACCGCCGAATCCACCGCCCCGGCCACTTCCACCACCACTAATGAGGATCCATGGCAAGATGCCCATACGACCTCCACCAATCAGCAGGAGGGCGAGGATCATTATGATGACGCCTCCAAAATCACTGCGGGATTTGCCGCGCCCCTTGAGTACCCCGTACTCACCACCGGCCACCTGATGCATGGCAAGGACGCCTTCCTCGATGCCCCGGTTCGTATCGCCCTTGCGGAAATAGGGTGCGATTATGTCGCGGATGATGCGTCCACAGCGCGAGTCGGTCAGTTCGCCTTCCAAGCCGCGGCCGACTTCGATACGAAGCTTGCGATCCTTGTACGCAACGACCAGCAGAGCACCATTGTTCTTGCCCTTCTCCCCCAAGCCCCAAGAACGTCCAACCTCTAGGGCCAGGCGCTCGATGGACGTCCCATCCAATTCAGGAACGGTTAGGACTGCGATCTCGTGACTGCTGCCCACCCGATAGGACTCCATCAATGCCTCCAACTTGCGCTCGGTGGAAGCGGTCAAGATCCCCGCGTTGTCAGTGACCCAGCCGTCGTTCTTGGGCACGTCCACCTGGGTGGACGCGCTCAGAAATGGGGCGAGGCAAAAGCAACCGAACAGAATGAGGACAAGGGATCGAAGCATGGAATACCTGATGGAAATTCAGCGGGAGTGGAAGCCAGATAGCCGGCTACTAATTGCCGAAGTCCACGGTCGGAACCGTCTTTTCTGTGGCTGCGTTTTCGAACTCAAGCTGCTCGCGGGGTTCGAAGCCAAACATGCCAGCGACCAATCGAGCGGGGAACTTGCGCACGGTCGTGTTGTACTTGCGAATGGACTCGATGTAGTCGCGGCGAGCTGTTGCGATTCGGTTGTCCGTACCTTCCAGTTGGTCCTGCAGGCCCAGGAAATTCTGTGAGGCCTTTAGATCGGGATAGCGCTCCACGGTGACCAGCAGGCGGCCCAAGCTGGAGCCAAGTACTTTTTGGGCTTTCATGTAGGCCTCGCGCTGAGCAGGGTCCTTGAGAGCTCCGTCATCGGTGGAGAGTTTACTCACCGCCGTGCGCGCTTCAGTGACCTCGATCATGGTCGACTTTTCAAAATTGGCTGCACCCTTGACCGTGGCCACGAGCTGGGGGATCAATTCGAAACGGCGCTTGTACTGGTTCTGGATCTCGCTCCAGGAACTCCCGACGGCTTCATCTTTGGTGACCATTCCGTTGTAAGAAGAAACACCACAGGCTCCAAAGAGCACGAGAATGGCGACACAGGCGATTAGAAACTTCATTTTTGGGGGAGGTTAGGGTGGGGTTTGAGGGCAGGATTACGGGGCTCCGCGGATACTATTCGATCGCTAGTGGCGGAAATGACGGATACCAGTGAAGACCATGGGGACCTTGGCCTGGTTGCAAACTTCGATCACCTGGTCATCGCGCATGGAACCGCCCGGCTCCACAACAGCGACCACCCCCCCTTCCATGCCGACTTCAACGCCGTCGGGGAAGGGGAAGAATGCGTCGGACGCCATAACCGACCCCTTGGCGCGATCTCCGGCCTTTAGGACCGCCATGCGCACGCTGTCGACACGGCTCATTTGGCCGGCTCCCACGCCATACACGGTGCGGTTGCCGGTCAACACGATGGCGTTGGACTTCACATGTTTTGCGATGGTTTGAGCAAAAGCGAGCTCATCCAATTGGGCCTGGTCGGGCTGGGCTTCGGTGACGACCTTCATGTCCCCCGCCTGCTCCGCTTCCAGGTCCCGATCCTGGAGAAGGAAGCCCCCAATGATCTTCTTGACCTCCACGTCCGCCTGCACGCGGCCGCTCGGACCGAATTCGCCACAGGCCAAGAGGCGCACGTTCTTGCCCCACTTGGGACCGGTGGTGAGCAACTCAAAGGCGTCCGCATCAAAGGACGGCGCGATGATGGCCTCCACGAAACGCTTGCCGTCCACGAGGAACTTGGCGATCTTCATGTTGAGGGGCCTCGTCATGGCCAACACGGATCCGAAGGCGGAAACCGGGTCCCCCGACCAGGCGGCTTCCATAGCCTCAAGCATTGTTTCGCCGATGGCCGCGCCACAGGGGTTGGTGTGCTTAATCACGCAAACAAAAGGCTCGGCAAATTCCTTGGCCAAGGCCAAAGCCGCGTCGATGTCCACCAAGTTGTTGTAGGAAAGCGCCTTGCCGTTCAGAACTTCGGCGGTGCCCACGCTGGCTTCGCCGGTGTCGGCTGTCGTGTAGAAAGCCGCGGACTGGTGCGGATTCTCGCCGTAACGCAGTTCGGATACCCGCTTGCCGGAGATAGAAAAGTGCTCGGGGAAGGCACTTGCTTCACTGTGCTCACAGTTCTCGCGCAACCAGCGGAAAATGTTCGCGTCGTAGTTGGTGGTCAGGGCGAAGGCCTTGAGGGCCAACTTGTAGCGCAAGGGATCGCTTAGGGCGCCAGCGTTTGCCTTCATCTCCTGCAGCACATTCTCATAATCGCACGGGTCAGTCACGATGCCGACAGCGACGTGATTCTTTGCGGCCGAGCGCACCATCGACGGCCCGCCGATATCGATCTGCTCCACGGCCTCGGTCCAGGTCACACCTTCTTTGGCCACAGTCGCCTCGAAGGGGTAGAGGTTCACCACAACCAAATCGATCGGGCCGATGCTGTGATCTTCCATGGCCTTGACGTGGGTATCCAAATCGCGGCGCGCCAAGATGCCACCATGGATCGTGGGGTGCAGGGTTTTGACCCGACCATCCATCATCTCGGGGAAGCCGGTGTGCTCGGACACTTCGGTGACTTCAAGGCCCGCTTCGGATAGCTTCGCATAGGTGCCGCCCGTGGAGAGCAGGTGCACTCCCATCTCGCGCAGGCCTTTTGCAAAGGGCACCAAATCGGACTTGTCGGAAACGCTGAGCAGAGCTCTACGGACGGGGGTAGCCATGGTTTTTCTCAAAGCTTGGGGATGAGTAGACGGGGCCTTTTTGCCCCATTTCGCCCGACATGATATTCGCGGATAGGCCCCAGACCCCCCCTGCCCCACGATCTTTTTGCCACTCGATCCTCAGTGCGCCTTGAAGCGCCCCAGACGGCCATTATCCACCGATCCACCCCCTCGGAGAACGCCACCCACAACGTTATGATGCCCCTGTGCAAATCAAGAGTCACCCCAATCGCTTCTTCCTAATCGTTTTCGTCCTACTTGCCCTGGCCGGCATGTTCGTTTGGCGGGTCTTTCTGCCGGGCTCACGCCTCTTCGCCTGGGCTTTTGGGGCCAACGTTTCAGCATTCCTAATCTGGTTTTTCGACAAACACCAGGCCCGCACGGACGGCTGGCGTGTGCCAGAGCGCACCCTGCATGTGATGGCGATCCTGGGAGCCTCTCCCGCCAGCCTGGCCGCCATGAATATCCTGCGCCACAAAACTCAAAAAGGTTTTTTCACCGGACTCTATAGCGTGCTCTTGATCGTACACATCGCCCTGTTGCTGTTGGTACTCTTCCCGCCATCATGAAGGTGGTCGGAGAAAACCCGCCCATCGTGCGAGTCCACCCCAGGGTTGAAGGGCACATAATCCGCTATTCAATCTTGGCGGCCAAAGCCATCAGCAACGCTTGCACCCCGTGCACTGGAGCCAAACATGCGAAGTCTTGACAGACGTACGCCGTAGGCTTACCACCTACGGCGACCTGGCCCAGAGTAAAAGGAGAGAGACGGACGATGGCGGGTTCACCGGGCGGCCGCTGAAGGACCACCAAGCGCGGGCGGAATCCGGTAGAAAGAGCTTTTAGCATGGCCTTCGTTTCGGGGTCCATGGGGTCACCGGAAATCACAACTTCGTAGGTCGGCCCCTGGAAGAAATCAACACCCACCAAGAATTGGGTATGGGCCCGAGCGTTGCCTCGAATTTCGTTGGAGAAAGCCCTCATCGCGCGCTCCGCATGCTCTTCATAGGAAACTCTCCCCGTGAGGCGGCCCATGCGCGCCAGATTCCAGAGCATCACGGAATTGCCGGAGGGGAGTGCCCCGTCATAAACCTCCTTGGCGCGCACAATGAGTTCCTCACCGTCTGAAGGATAGAGGAAAAAACCCCCATGGTCCTTGTCCCAGAAGTACTTGATAGCGGTGTTGCACAACTGTTCAGCAGCAGCCAAACGTCTCGGATCCTGGGTGGCCTGATGGAGCTCAATCATCCCCCACGCCATGAAGGCGTAGTCCTCAAGCATGCCTTGCAACCCGGCTTTTCCACCGCGAGAGCGCTTGTAAAGCCGCCCTGTTTTTGGATCGCGCAGCGCATTCCAGGCATATTCCGCTGCACGATCCGCTGCTTGAACCCAATCGGGTCGATCCATGGCGCGCCCGGCCTGGGCCAACGCAGCGATCATGAGCCCGTTCCAATCCGTCAAGATCTTGTCGTCCTTCAACGGGTGGATACGCTTTTCGCGCGCTGCAAAGAGTTTCTCCCGAATGCGCTCCAAACGAGCCAGAATCACCGGGCCTTCGGCGCCATGCCTGGCGGCGATCTCCGCCAGGGTCGAATTCAGGTGCAGGATGTTGTTGGCGCTCTTGCCACCCGACGCCCCATCCCTGAAGTTGCCGCGCCTACGCACGTTGTAGGTATCGATAAACAGATCCGCGTCTTCCTCAGCCAGCAAGGATCGCAGTTCTTTCTCCGTCCAGAAATAAAACAGACCTTCCTCCCCTTCGCTGTCAGCATCTTCCGCGCTGTAGAACCCACCCGCGTGGGCGGTCATGTCGCGCAGCACATAGGTGAAGATCTGCTCCACGGTTTCGGCATATTCGGCTTTGCCTGTCACCTGCCAAGCTTCGGTGTATGCCATTGCCAGCAACGCCTGGTCATACAGCATTTTCTCGAAGTGCGGCACCAGCCATTTCGCATCGGTGGAGTAGCGGTGAAAACCAAAACCCACATGATCCCAAATGCCGCCTTTGCGCATTTGGTCCAGGGTCAACTCCACCATTTGCAAGCTTTGAGCGGTGCCATTGGCGGCATGTTCGCGGAGCAAGAGGCGAAGGTTGTGGGGCACCGGGAACTTGGGTGCTTGGCTGAACCCACCCATGCGCGGGTCAAATCCAGACATAAGGCCCTTCTGCGCCATATCCAGAATGCCCTTGCCAAGCGCCCTACCAGTGCTCGGCTTGTTCTGGCTCTTGACCCACTCCACAAGTCGATTGGATTGGGTGAGCAGATTGGCGCGATCATCCTCCCACTGTTTGGCCACCTGGGGGAGCATCTCCATCATGCCCGGGCGACCACCGCGGCCGGTCTTTGGGTAATAAGTTCCGGCGTGGAACGGTTTCTGATCCGGTGCCATCAGCACTGTCATCGGCCAACCACCGCGCCCAAACGCTTGAGCAAAGGACATGTAGACGTGGTCCACATCCGGGCGCTCCTCGCGGTCCACCTTGATGCAAACAAAGTGCTCATTCATGAGGGCGGCGACATCCTCGTCCTCGAAACTTTCATGCTCCATGACGTGGCACCAGTGGCAGGTCGAATACCCGATCGAGAGGAAGATAGGCTTGTCCAACTTCAGCGCCAGATCAAACGCCTCATCGCACCACGGATACCAATCCACCGGATTGCGTGCGTGCTGACGAAGGTAGGGGCTCGCCTCAAAAACCAAACGATTGAACTCTTCACCACCGTCCCTGGGAAGCTCCCCTATCTCCCTTGCACTGGGAAGAGGTTGGCGCACTTTGGGTTCTTCGTGATCCACGTCCTGGCCTTGCAAGGGGAGGGAGAGCAGCAATAGGACCAGAATTCGGTTCTTTCGGAACATGGGCATTGATTCGGTTTGTAGCGAATTTGGTTATGACGGTTCGGCGATCAGTCGGTCCATAATCTGAAGAAGGTCCGCCACGGAAGTAGGTCCTGAAAAACCGTGGAGCAACTCCCCTTCGGCATCCGAGAACATGACGTAGGGCAGGGTGGTTGCGTCCTGAACCTGCATGGCCAGGGCCAAAATGGCCGGGTCATCCGAATCCGCATCCGCAGCGACCGTGACGAAATGGGTCCGCAACTTGTTGGTGATTTGGGCATCGGTCAACAGGACCTCCACCAGGGTGCGGCAATCGGTACAGGCCTTACGACCGAACTCGACGAAGATCAAACGGCCCGACCGCTTCGCTTCATCGATGCCACCCTCCAAAGTGACAAACCAGTGGTTTGCCCCACGATCATCGAAGTGCGGGTGGCTGTTGGGATCGCTCATGAGTTGGATCGGTGCTGGGGCCCTATCAGGTTACCCCAGGATAGCACTACGACCGCAATCAAGCCTTGCGACTCCTAAGATAGGCTTCGATGAAGCCATCCAAATCCCCATCCATGACCCCTTGCACATTTCCAACTTCCACGTTGGTGCGGTGGTCCTTGACCATCTGGTAGGGATGCATCACGTAGGAGCGAATCTGGCTGCCCCAGGCGATTTCGCCCTTCTCGCCATACAGAGCCGCCATTTCCTTGTCGCGCTTGTTTTCCTCGAGCTGTAGCAGCTTGCCCTTTAGCAGCTTAAGAGCTTGGGCACGGTTCTTATGCTGACTCCGCTCATTTTGGCAGCGCACCACGACCCCGGTCGGGATGTGAGTCATGCGCACGGCGGATTCGGTCTTGTTGACGTGCTGGCCACCGGCGCCGCCAGCGCGCATGGTGTCGATTTTGATGTCGGACTCGTTGATTTCGATGTCCAGGTCATCGGTGAGCTCCGGAGTCACGTCCACGGATGCAAAAGACGTTTGACGGCGGGACTGGGAATCGAAAGGACTGATTCGAACCAGACGGTGCACACCCGATTCCGCCTTAAGGTAACCGAATGCGTAATCGCCGACAACGCGTAGAGTCGCCCCGCGGATGCCCCCCTCGGTCTCCTCCTGGTATTCGACCGGCTCGGCCTTAAACCCACAGCGCTCTGCCCAGCGACCAAACATGCGCAGCAACATGGCAGCCCAGTCGCAGGCGTCCACGCCCCCCGCACCCGCACTGATTTGCAGATAGGCATTGGCGCGGTCATTGGGGCCGCCCAACATCACCTGGAATTCGAGTGCGTCGATCTTCTCAAGGATGATTGCATGTTGGCTTTCGACCTCAGCCACCACATCGTCCTCGCCAAGCTCATCAGCCATTTCGGCCAGGACCTCGATCTCCTCAAAGGCCGTTTCCACCTGCTGTATGGGCTCCACCGTGAGCTTCAGGCCCTTCATCTCTTGGATGATGGCCTGGCTTTTCTCGGCGTCATTCCAGAAATCCGGCGATTCCTGGAGTTGTTCGACCTCTAGCAGTCGTTTTGCGCGCTGGGAGTAGTCAAAGACTCTCCTTCAGCTGGGTCAGCCGGTTGCGATAATCCTTTTCAACGTCCTGAAGCTCAGTGAGAGTCGCCATAGGCTGGCATTCTAAGGATCTGCATGCCCAGTAAAACGTGCTCCATCGTTTTTTTCTGCCCGCTGGTCCGTACCGTGGCGCCATGCAGATTGAACTCCCCACGGTGCAAGGCCGTCTGATCAAGCGCTACAAGCGATTCCTGGCCGATGTGGAAATGGAAAACGGTGAGATACTCACCGCCCATTGCCCCAATACCGGATCCCTGAAAGGCTGCCTGGAAGCTGGCTCCAAGGTCGTGCTGAGGAATAGCCAAAATCCCGCCCGAAAGCTACAATTCACCCTGCAGACCATCGAGGTCGACGGCACCTGGGTCAACGTGGACACGGGGCTGCCCGAGACCCTGGCCTTCGAAGCCGTGCAAGCCAATCTAATCCCCTCCCTGGCCGGCTTCGAGAATGCGCGCAGGGAGGTCAAGTACGGCAAGAACAGCCGCATCGACGTGTTGCTCGAAGACGATAAAAAGGGCCGCTGCTACGTGGAAGTCAAGAATACGACCCTGGTCGACGGCAAGCTGGCCATGTTCCCCGACGCTGTCACCGAGCGCGGGCGCAAGCACCTGTATGAATTGGCAGACATGGTCGCCGAAGGCCACCGGGCTGTCATGCTCTACATCGTTTCGCGCCGGGATGTGACCTCCTTTGCCCCAGCCGAGCACATCGACCCGGCCTATACTGAGTCCATGCGTGAGGTCGCCGCAAAGGGCGTTGAGTTACTGGCCTATTCCACCATCGTGGAGCCAAACAGTTTCAACCTGCACAAAGCGCTCAAAATCAGGCTCTAGCGAGGCCTTAGGACAGAATCTTGGATGGGCGAGCAATTAGCTGTGGCCACAAGCACTGTTTTACCAAATAATATAGGCATGTCTGCACCCACTGACGATAGCACCCTGCCCCGTGAGACCTTCCGCAACCTCATCCGCGTTCAAGAACGCCTGACCGGCGAGTTCGCGCTCCTTTTCCGCGAGTACGGGATTTCCCCCACCCAGTACAACGTCATGCGCATTTTGCAAAATGCGCCCTCGGAAGGCGCACCTTGCCAATACATCGGCTCTCACCTTTTGACCAAGGTGCCCGATGTCACCCGGCTCATCGACCGCATGGTCGCCTCCGACCTGGTCCGGAGAGAGCGCAGCGAGAGGGATCGCCGCATCGTAAAGGTGCATCTCACCGGCAAGGGCAAGGACATCTACCTGCGCTTGGAAGCTCCGGTCGACGATCTGCACAAGTCCCAGCTGGCCGGTTTGTCCCGCGAGCAAATGCAAACCCTCAACCATGCCCTGCTCCAGGTTCTCACCGGTTCCGACGTGAGAAGCAGCGAAGAGCTCGTCCCCTCTGGACCGAAAGAAAACTAGCCCGGATATTTCGTGAAGACGTGCTCCAGGCTAGGACGTGCGGTTTTCGAAACACCGCAAATTGGTGTTGGCAGGGGTGCTTTTTGCGACGCCCATGCCAAGCTGCCAGGACTCCAGTCCCGCACCGACGCAACCTTGATCGATCATCCCACATCCCTGGGCCTGTTGTTGATCCAGGGCGCCCTGCTTAGCCAACGGGGCGACAGAGATGGTGCTTGGAATTCTTGTAACCGCGACCTGGGGGCACAGCTGGTGCGCAACATCGCCCCCAAGAACGGCCACTGGACCCAAGTCCGACTCGAAGAAACATCCAGGGCCTCCACCCTCGGCGCCACCCTCTCCGCCAAAGCCGACGACCACACCATGTGCCGCCAAGTCCGCACCGCCGAAAGCTACTGCGCTGCAAGCGACCCGCGCATCCATTTCGGCCTGGGGCAAAGCAAAAGCCTCACTAGTATCCAAGTCACCTGGTCCGATGGCCAAATCGATTCCCTTGACGCCCTGGTCAGTGACAATATTCACACCCTGCGTTGGGGTGAGGGACGCGAGTAGCGTGAATACTGTGTCAGGCACGATATCACCACTAACGGCCCTACGCGTTAGTGGTGACATCGTGCCTGACACAGCATTCGCTTATACCATCGCCGGCTGTGACACCGCTTGCTGGCCAACTTTCCAACCGCGGGCTGCGGCCTTGCCAAACGCTACGCCATACATGGAGTTGCCGGCTAGTTGCAAGGGGCCTTGGCCTTCGGTGTGGATTTTTAGGGCGGCTTCGATGCGAGCGACGCGACCCAGGTGGCCCAAATTGTATTGCGGGATCGCATTTTGCCAGCGGGTTTCGTGAGTGAATACCGGGGCAACGGGGCAGTGGAATAGTTCGCAAATTTCCCGGGTAGCGCGTTCTTTGAGCTCCTCCGATGAAAGGTCCGCAACGGACGGGTCTACGGCACCGCCGTAAAGGGCACGCACCAGGGTATGACCTTCGGGAGCGCGGTCAGGGAAGATGCGGCTGTCCCAGAGAAAACCAAGAGCGCGCGGTTTTTCGGTGCGGGGGATAAGGCAGCCAAATCCGTTTGGGAAATGGGTGGCGGCTTCGGGCGGGTAACCGAGGGACAAGACCGAAACGCCGGGGTGATCGATGGTGTCGAGTTCGGTGGCGAGGGTAGGCGCGTCGGCTTCAAAGATGCGGGCCATGCAGGGGCCTTCGGTGGCCAGCACAACCGAATCGGCCTTGAGCATCTCTTGGCCATCGCCCAAGTCGATGGCCCATTGGCCGTGGTCGGCACATAGGATGCTATTGACGCGTGCGCGGTTTCGAATTTTGAAGGGCGCCTTGGCCGCAAGGGTTAGCAGAAGGGTTTGCAGGCCACCTTCGAATGAGGTCAGAGTGCCACTTGGGCCGGACGGGCCGCCCTTGCCTCCGGTGCGCTTGACTGCGATGAGGGCTTTGAACAGCGAACCGTATTGCTGCTCCATCTCCGCCATACGCGGAAAGGCGGCGGGTAGGGAGAGCTTCTTGGAGTCACCGGCGAATACGCCTTGCACCATGGGCGCGAGCATACGGTCCGCAGCTTGTGCGCCGAGGCGGCGGCGGCCGAACTCCCAGACGCTTTCATCAGCTTTGCCTTGTTTGCCTGGCACAAAGATCTCGCGCGCCATACGCATGAGGCCCAGGGGTGAAATGATACCCCCGGTAGCGAACTTGAGCGGATGCGCGTGGATCTCACGCAGTTTGCCGCCGAACACCAGGAAGCGGTGGGCTGCGGCCTCGTTGGCGGGCACTTTGGTCAGGCCCGCCAAGGCGATCAGCTCGTCGAGCACGGGTTCGTTGTCGAGAAACCCCGTGGGCCCAGACTCGGTCAGCCAGCCGCCTTCGCTTCTGTTGGAAACCGCTTTGCCTCCAACCTGATCGGCCGCATCCAGCAAGGTGATCTCGATGGAGGTTTCGCGCTTGCGCGCTTCTTCGTGGGCTGCCCAAGCGGCTGCCAGACCAGAGATTCCGCCACCAACGACGACCAGTTGCATGATGTTCAACCTATACGGTTTGACTGAATGAGGGTCCTGTGGATTTCTTGCTCTCGCGAATGCGTCGATCGAAGCAAATGGCCAGGTTGCGAACGAATAGTTCCCCGATGGGGGTCGCTTCGACCTGATTGTGACCGACCACCGCGAGACCCTCTTCGACGAGCGGCTCTAAGAGCTTCAAGTCGAGGGCAAAATACTCCATGAAATTGATGCCGAAGCGCTCTACATGGCTGGCCACATCGATTTTGAAGTTGCACATGAGGTCGTGAATGACGGCACGGCGCAATTCATCATCGCCTTCGCGCAAAACGCCACGTTCCGCGGACAGTTCGCCAGCTTCGATAGCGGCACGGTAGGTGGTCAGCTTCTTCGCGTTTTGCACGTAAAGGCCGCCCACGTCACCGATGGCGGAGATGCCGAGACCGATGACATCGGTTGCGGGGATAACCGCGTAACCTTGGAAGTTGCGGCGCAGCTTGCCGGCGGAACGGGCCATCGCCAACTCGTCGGTGGGCAATGCGAAGTGATCCATTCCAATCGGCTCAAAACCATTGGCAAGGAAAACCTCGCGCGCTGCGGCGAACAGGGCTGCCTTTTCCTCTGGGCCGGGGAACGTGGCCGTCTCCATCATTTTCTGATGGCCACGCACCCACGGGACGTAGGCGAATGAGTACACGGCAGCACGATCACATCCCATGTCGATGACGGCCTGCACGGTCTTCTCAAAGGTCTCAACCGTTTGATGGGGCAAGCCGTAGATCAGGTCCACGTTGACCCCGCTGAAGCCCAATTCGCGGGCGGTTTTCACCAGATTTGCGGTGAGCTCTTCGGACTGCACGCGACGGATGGCTTCTTGAACCTCCGGGGTCAGATCCTGGACGCCGAGGGAGATGCGATTGAAACCGTGCTTGGCGAGAACGGCCAAGTGTTCTTTGGTCGTGACCCGTGGATCGACCTCCACGGCCTTCTCGCAGCCATCGACAAAATCAAAATTGACCTCGAGCTTGCACATCAAACGATCCAATTGCTCGGGCGTTTGATAGGTGGGCGTGCCTCCACCAAGGTGCAACTGCGAAACCTTCTTGCGCTCACCCAACTCGGGCATGATCAAGTCGATTTCGCGGTCGAGCAGGTCCAGGTACGGGGAGGCCTTGGCCTTGTCGGGACTGATGATCACGTGGCAACCACAGAACAAGCAGCGCTCCTCGCAGAACGGCAGGTGGATGTAAATCGAAAGGGATTCGCCGGGACGCTTGCCAGCCTCACGAAGATGCTCCTTGTACATGTTCCCGGTTACGCCATCGTGGAAATCGAGGGCGGTGGGATAACTCGTATAGCGCGGACCGGGGCGATCGAATTGTCCGATAAGGCGTGCGATATCCGAACGTTTGCTCGGTCGTTCTTGGGTGCTCATGCAGACACCCCGATTTCGTTGTACACGGCCTCAACGAGGGCGTGCATGCTATCGATGGGAACCTCGGGCATGATACCGTGGCCCAGGTTCATGATGTGGCCGTGGGCAGGAACCAAGCGCATCAGTTCCTCTGCAGCGCGCTTGGTGGCTTCGGGGCCGGCGAGCAAGATGGCGGGGTCGATATTGCCTTGCAGGGCTTTGCGGCCTTCGCCTGTGGTGGGGATGGACTTGCGGACAGCTGCCATATCCGAGCGCCAGCACAGGCCCAGACCATCGCAGGGCAGGTTCTGGGTCAAGTGGGTCAGGTGCGGAGCCCCCTGGGCAAAGTAAATGGTCGGAATACCCTTCTCGCGCAATCCAGACAGCAAACGAATGAGGTGCGGCTCCACATGGTCGGTGTAGGTTTTCACCGACAATAGGCCGGCCCAAGAATCGAAAATCTGAATTACGTCTGCGCCAGACTCGTATTGTTCGATAGAGAATTCGAGGCACAGGGTGGTAAGCGTGTTGAGCAACTCGCCAAACAGGATTTCGTCCTCGGCCAAAAGTGCGCGCAGGAAGGGGAAACCCTTGCCGCCCTTGCCCTCGACCAAGTAAGCCGCAATAGACCAAGGCGCACCCGCAAACCCGATCAGGTTTGCGCGGCCATTGAGGCCCCTCTTGACCCGCTTGAGGGTCTCGTACATGGCCGGGGCGATCTCTTCGGCATCCGGAATACGCAGGCCTCGAATCGAAGCCGCATCGCGCAGGGGATTGGGCACCACGGGACCGGGTGCGAAGTGAAACGACACGCCCATGGCGGAAACCGGGGTCATCAGGTCCGCAAATACGATGGCTGCATCCAAGGGGAAGCGTTCCATCGGCTGCAAGGTCACTTCCGTGGCCAGGTCAGGCGACGCACACATCTCCTCGAAGGTGTTCTTCTTTCTGAGCTCCCGGTATTCGGGTAGGTAGCGGCCAGCTTGGCGCATGACCCAAAGGGGACGGCGTTCGGTCTTTTCACCTATCAAGGTGCGCAGAAAGAGATCGTTCATTGTGGTTCCTCAGGTTTACAAGTGAAGCGATAACCCACGCCGCGAATGGTGTGGATGTGCTTCGGATGGTCTGGTTCGCGTTCGAAGCGTTTGCGCAGTCGAACGATGAAATTGTCGATGGTGCGGGTGGAGGGGAATACCTCATAGCCCCACACCTGTTCAAGGATGAACTCGCGCGAAACCACTTCCCCATCGCGCTCGGCGAGAGTCTTGAGGATCATGGCTTCCTTATGGGAGAGCATCTGCTCCTTACCATCCCAGGATTTGCCCACATAGCTGCGATAGTCGAACACGTTGCCTGAAAAATTAAGGGTGCTTTCCGCGTCCTGTTCAGGATCCGCGCGATACCACCGGGTGCGGCGCAGGATGATGTTCACACGCAACAGAAGTTCGCGCAGGGCAAAAGGTTTGGGCAGGTAATCATCACCGCCCATCTCCAGGCCGTAGATGCGGTCATCGGCGGAACTTTTTGCGGTCAAGAACAGAATCGGGATTTGATTGCCCTCATCGCGCAAGGTCTTGCAAACCCCAAAACCATCCATACCCGGCATCATCACATCCAACAGAACCAGGTCGAAGGACTGCGAGCGCAACAGAACAAGCGCAGCCAAACCGTCGCGGGCGATGGTTGTCAAGTGACCCTCCGCCTGGAGGTTTTCCGCAATGCCATCGGCCAGGGCTTCTTCGTCGTCGACAACTAGGATGTGTGAGGCTTGTTTCATGCGGAGGTTTCCTCGTGGGAGCTCAAGGGCCAGACCGCTGTGAAAGTTGCGCCCTGACCGGGGCCATCACTATGGGCCGTGAGGCGTCCCCCGTCCATCTCTACTGCAGCACGGGCGATGTACAAACCCAATCCGCTGCCTTTGGTCTTGCGGGTCATCTCGCTGCCCACCCGATAAAAACGCTGAAAAATGCGCTCCTGCTCGCCGACAGGGAACCCCAGGCCCCCATCGGCCACGCTAAGCTGCACCCGGGAGCCATCGAATGAAAGGGACACCTTAATCGCTCCATTGCCAGCGGCTTTCACAGACTTGCAGGCGTTGTCGATCAAGTTCTGGATTACGGCCCGAGTACCGATTTCATCTGCCTTGATGGATCCCTTGCCTTCGGCTTGGAGTTCCATTTTCACGTCTGGATAACGCGACCCCACCTCCCGAATAACGTTGGAAACCAAGTCTTCGAGTGAGAGCGCCACCCTATCGTGTTCACGAGTACCTGCATCCAAACGCGCACTGTCCAACAGGTTGCCTACAAATTTTTGGAGGCGGAATACATCGCTCAACATGCGTTGGCTCAAGCGCTGAACCGCACCGGCATCGAGCTCCCGCATCTCCATGGTCTCGGCTGACAATTTAATGCTTGCCAGGGGGCTCTTGAGTTCATGTCCCACCGACGCCAAAAAATTACTCTGGCGCTTCAATAGGCTTCCATGTTGACGCAGGGTGCGAACCAAAACGGCACTGCCCGCCAGCAATACCAAGAGGAAAAAAGCCCCCTCCCAGCGATAGCGATTGATGCGCCGATCCGTTTTCTCCTGCAATTCGCTCAAACGAGCGGGGTCCACTAGAAAACCATCACCCTGCAACAGAATGTGTGGGTGTCCCTGCGCCCACCCATCGCGTTGGCCTTCTTCCAAATGGTCGTTGGCCCAATCGGCCTGCTCGCGCAATACATCCACCATGGCCGCGTGCTCACTCCGAGCAAACGCGCCTTGATCGACTACCCAGTAGGTCGCTTGAAAAAAGCAAATACCGAAGAGCACCAACATGGTGATCATCAGGCCTCGCCCTTTGACCCACAGGGTTCTCACGCTACGGGAACCTCCGCGAATGCTCTTGTGAGGGCATCGACCAGACGATCGATGTCGCCCTTGGTGTGTGCAAGTGACAAGAAGCCCACCTCATATGCGGAGGGTGCAAGTGCAACGCCTTCGTTGAGCAAGCTATGGAAGAGATGGGTGTAACGATCTGCGGCTACTCCTTCGATACCCTCTGCGGAACGGGGAGCATCGCCGGGCTGCAAGGACATCCAGAATAGGGAACCTTGGCGCACCAGGGTAGCGTCGTTTTCGGCAAGCAAAGGCCCCAGTTTCGACTCCAGGAATTGACCCAGATCTTCCAGGTATGCCCAGCCGTCCGAATCCTGGAGGGCTTTCAAGGTTGCCAAGCCAGCGGCCATTGCCAGTGGGTTGCCCGATAGAGTGCCGGCCTGATAAACGGGGCCCAGTGGAGCTAGTTGCTCCATGAACTCACGCTTTCCGCCGAAGGCTCCCACAGGAAGGCCTCCGCCAACGATCTTGCCGTAGGTCACGAGGTCGGGCTCGATGGCGTACAGCTCACGTGCGCCGCCCTGGCCCACGCGAAAACCCGAAATGACCTCGTCAAAGATCAGGAGTGTTCCGTTTTCGCGAGTTATTTCGCGCAAACGCTTGAGGAAGCTCTGGCGCTGCAACAACAGCCCGTTATTGGCGGGAATGGGCTCGATGATCACAACGGCGATCTCATCGCCTCGCTTTGCAAAGAGCTCTTCGAGGGCGCGCTCATCGTCCAAGGGGAGGACCAAAGTGCACTCGGTAAAAGCCTTGGGAACGCCCGCCGAAGAAGCCTCACCAAAGGTCGCCAAACCCGAACCGGCTTTGACCAACAAGTGATCCGCATGACCGTGGTAGCAACCCGAAAACTTAACCAATTTGTCGCGCCCGGTCACTCCACGCGCCAAGCGGATGGCGCTCATGGTGGCTTCCGTTCCAGAGGAAACAAATCGCAAGGAATCGACTCCGGTCAGCTTCTGGATCTCTTCTGCCAGCAGCACTTCCCCCTCGCAGGGAGCACCGAAGGTCGTACCCAGCGCCACTTGAGTCGTGATCGCTTGGTTTACCGCTGGGTGGCTGTGGCCCAGGATCAGAGGACCCCAAGAGCAAACGAAGTCCAAGTATTCCTTGCCGTTCGCGTCGGTCAAAATGGAACCCGATCCCTTGACGATAACCGGAGGTTCGCCACCCACAGCCTGGAAGGCTCGCACGGGCGAACTGACGCCGCCAGGAATGACCGCTTGTGCGCGCTCAAAAAGACTCTTGGATCGATCGGTGGTGTTGGAATTCATAGCCAAGCTCCCGCAAGCGCTTCGCGCGCGTGGTAGGTAATGATCAGGTCCGCACCAGCGCGGACCATGGCGTGTAGGTTTTCAGACACGACGGAGGCCTCGTCCAGCCAGCCTTTTTCAACGACAGCTTTGACGGCGGAGTACTCGCCGGACACGTTGTAGGCCGCCAGCGGCAGATCGCTCGCCGCGCGCACCTTTGCGATAACATCAAGGTAAGCCAGGGCGGGCTTGACCATCAGGAAGTCCGCGCCCTCCGCCTCGTCCAGGGTCGCCTCGCGCATGGCCTCACGGCTATTGCGCGGGTCCATCTGGTAGGTCTTGCGATCCCCTGCGGCCGGAGCGGAATCCGCGGCATCCCGAAAAGGGCCGTAGTAGGCGGACGCATACTTGACCGCATACGACATGATCGCCACATCCTCGTGGCCGTTGCCGTCCAGCTTGGTGCGCAGGGCACCAATACGGCCATCCATCATATCCGACGGCGCAACCACATCTGCACCGGCATCCGCATGAGCGAGCGCCGTGCTGGCGAGCAAGTCCAAGGAGGGGTCGTTTTCAATGTGCCCCTCTTTCAGCACGCCGCAGTGGCCATGATCCGTGTAAGCACACAGGCACACATCGGTCATCACGACCAAATCATTGCCGAACTCGTTCTTCAGCTCGCGCACAATATTGGGCACGCAGCCCTTTGCATCCTGGGCACCAGAACCGGTGTTGTCCTTGTGCGCATCCCCCGGCAGCCCGAAGATCATGACCGAGCGAATCCCCAAGCCAAGATCCTTGCCGACCTGCTTCAGAAGCTCCTTGCGCCCCATGCGGTCGAGACCAGGCATAGAGGGTATGTTCAGGGTGCCACTGTCCTGGTCGAGCACAAAGTGAGGCTGAATCAATTGATCCGCGTGCACGCGGGTCTCACAAACGATGTCGCGGATCGCTTGAGACACTCGCAAGCGACGCGGGCGCTGCGTCAGGTTTGCATGTATGGTGTTCTTCATTGTTCTTATTCGGTTCTTATGCACAGATGTCTTCGAGGGCTTCCAGAAGGCCGAAGATGTCCCGACTTTTAGACTCACCAGCGACTTGGAAACCCGCATCACGGATGGCATGGCTCGTGGTGGGGCCGATACTGATAAGCGAAATTCCCTGGGGAAGGCCACAATTGCGCCACAGGCTTTCAAATGCCGACGGGCTGGCCAACAACACCGCGTCATCGCTGTGCATGCTCGCAGGCGGAGGGCCCTCGTTGGAACCTATGGTCATGTAGACTGGGCAAGCGGTGGCTTGCTTGCCAGCTTGGGTCAGGCGATCCTGCAATTCGGGTCGAGGGCGAAGCGCACCAACCAATGCGACCGATTCCCAGACGCCAACATCCAGAAGAGCTTCCGCCAAGTCCTTGGCCGTTTCGCATTCGGGTTCCAAGTCGGATTCGCCGATCAGATCAAAGCAACGTTCTGCGGTTGCTGCACCGACGCAAGCCAACTTTTGGAGGTTCGAAACCTTCAACCCCAAGTCATGGAACGCTTGCACTCCGCGGGGGGACGAGAACACGATCCAATCTGCTGATTTCACTGTGTTTGCCGTGTCCACACGGTGTTTTGTGAGCAGCTCAAAGCGCAAGCACGGATACGAGATGGGAATAGCACCGGTGGCTCGCACATGGGGCTCCCACGCGCGATTGCCGCCCACGGACCGTGTCAACCAAACACGTTTGCCGGCCAAGCCATTCATTTGGCACTCTCCTTGGCTAGCAGTCCCGTTAGAGCTTCTTGAGCAACGGTCTCCACATCGGTTCCCTGAATGGAAACCCGGTTACGAAGTCCGTCGCGTTCCAGGAATGCCACCAGGGTGATGGCTCCCCCATCGGCAACGGTCGCCCAAGCGCCGAAGGGTATTTGACATCCGGCGTTTACCAATTCAAGCAAACGGCGCTCCGCAGCAACAGCCCGGTGTTCCTCAACGTCGTCCAAAGTAGCAACGGCCTTGGCCGTCTCCTGGTCGGACTTGCGCACCTGGAGTGCGAGGGCCCCTTGGGACGGCGCCGGGACAAACCACTCTTCATCCAAATCCACTCGAATCAAACCACTGAAGTCCAAGGCTTCCGAATCTCCCGCCTCCGCAGCTTCATGCAGGCGCTGCAAACCCGCGCTCGCCAATAGGATTGCATCAAACTTGCCATCCTTCAATTTCTGAAGCCGCGTGGGAACGTTGCCCCGCAGTAGCCCATCTCGCAGATCGGGGCGCAGTTCTTTGAGCAGCGCCAAGCGGCGAGCCGATGCTGTTCCGACCATGCTGCCCAGCCGCAGGGGTAAAGGCCCTTCTGCCTTTGGATCGTGGGAGGATTCCCGGATCAACAATTGGTCGCACTGCGCCATGCGTTCAGGCATAGCAGCCACGGTGAGTTGCTCTGGCGAAAGAGAAGGCAGGTCCTTGTAGCTGTGCACCACAAGGTCGACGCTTTCCTCCACAAGGGCTTGCTCCAATGCGCGAACAAACAAACCCGCCGGCCCCAATTCAACGAAAGGGCGTGTCTGATCCATGTCGCCCTCGGTCTTGATGATGACCATCTCGAGTTCGTGCCCAAGGGCCTCCAATCGGCGAATGATGCGCTTACTTTGTGATGTTGCCAGGGCTGAACCCCGCGTACCTAGGCGGATTTTCACAATGAATTTCCTTCCGATTCCGATTTGGTGGAGTCTGTGAGGGCTTCGCGGATACTGCGAACCAATTCAGGTTGCGCATGGGCCAGAAAAGAATCCAGAGCACCCAAACCTTGATCGCGAATGACCTGGCGCAAGCCGCTAGTGGGCATGTGCGCCATTTGCCTGGCTAGCTTCTGACTCCAATCATGGATGCGGTCTTGATGCGCGGGGCTCAGGCCAGCCAGATCCTTCTTGCAAAGGCTTTCAAAGCTGGTGGCTGCCGCAAAGCTGTAGTGTTCCTGCACGGCACGCGCCATGCGGCCAATGGCGCCCGTTCCACAGGCGTCCTTGAGTCTGTCCAGGGCATCGTCGATGGCCACGCGGGCTTCGACTGCATTTTCGGAACGGGTGCGGCTGGAACGCTCCGCTTTGGCGAGAATGCGGTCCATACCAATGCGTTCTAGGCCCGCTTGCTCCGCATCCTTGGGGTCCACATCCGCGGGCACCGCCAGATCGACAATCAACGGCCCTGAGCCTTCCTGACTGGACAGACTCTGAAGCGTTTCTGGGCTCAATACGGTACCGGGTGCGCCCGTCGCCAAAATCACACTGCTGACGTTCGGCAGGCGCTCCTCGAAACTCGCAAAGTCCATCGCCTCTCCCACTGCCCCGCTTGAAAGAAGGGCGGCCGCCGCCTTGGCACGGGTTCTGTTAACCCAAATGATCGACCTTCCCTGCGCTGCTAGGCCTTCAGCGCATCGAATCGTCATGGGTGAAACCCCTACCAAAGCAATTGGCACCGCCTTGAGCAGATTTTGATCGGTAACTAGATCCAACGCGATCTCTGCAAGAGAAGTCTTGCCCGTTTCAATACCTGTTTTTTGTCGTACTCGCCGCGCGATCTTCAGAGCTTCGGTTCCCACTATCCCTAGGGGTCCGGAGGCCAGGCCACACGCCTCAGATAGGCTCAATGCCCTGCGAAACTGCCCCAACACCTCGGTTTCGCCAACTTGAGCAGAGTCCAAACCAGTCACAACCATCAATAGGTGCTCCGCGGCGCCCTCACCATTCCAGGCCCGCAAGGTCCTCTCGGCCTCTCCTGCCTGACCGGTGCGGCCAGTGAGACGCTTGAAAATCCGACGGCGCAGGTCCTCATAGCAGACGTCATCTTCGGTTCGGAAGTACACTTCGATGCGACTGCAGGTGTTCAAATAAACGACCTCCTGCAGTCCAGATTCGGCAGCAATGCTCTCCATCCACTCTCCCCGCTGCTTTTCAGGTAGAGCAAAGCGGGCCAAGTCCTCTGAAGACGAGTGCCTCCAGGAGAGGCCTATCACACCGAGTCGATTCATCGTGCGGATAGAAATAGGGGATGGCTTCACCAGATTTGTCACCGCCGTGTCATGACCCGGTTCTCCCCCGCCCAAAGTGGTTAGAATTGACCTCCATCAGTATTTCCGACTACAAAATAACCCGGCCCTATCGACCCAGGGCGGCCAAGGACTTCAGCAAATCAGGATGCCCGCTAACCGCATTGGCGCAGTGCATTTCCTGGCCACCCGCGTCCAGAAATGTGCGCCGGCCTTCCACCGCGATTTCTTCTAGGGTCTCCAAGCCATCGCAAAGGAACCCTGGAGTCGTGACCAAGAGCCTGGATACCCCATCCTTAGCGAGCTCAGCAAGACGGTCGTAGGTGGCGGGCCCCACCCACTTGGCCGGACCAAAAACCGACTGATACGCCAGACTCGCTTGGTCTGGATCCCAATCCAGCGATTGGATCAGGGCATCATAGGTTGCCTTGCAGTCTGCCGTGTACACCCCGCGTTCCCGGCGATTGACCGACTCGGGAATGCTGTGGAAGGAAACCAAAAGGTGTTCCGCCGAGCCCTGTGCAAACAGTTCCTGGGCGGTTCGCGCGCGGTTCGCAAGCGCTTGCACATACCCCCCATCCGTGGGGCTCAAGGGCGCGACGGTCAGATCTTTGCCACGGCCCAGGGCAGCGGCAACCCTGCGCGCTTCCCAGTCGGCGGTTCCGGAACTCGCAGCCGTACGCTGGGGAAACAGATTCGTGAAGACCACCAGTTTTGAGCGCGAAAAGGCCTGTTGGATGGAGTTTTCGATGCTGGGCAATCCATAGCGGTAGGCACTCGACGCTTTCGCGGTTGTGGGCAGTTGCGCCGCCAACTCCGCCACCATGGATTCGGTTTGAACGCGCAAGGGCGCTCCCTGCTCGCTCCAGATGTTGCGATAGAGCCGTGCGACGCGAGCGGGACGTCGGCGCAAAACGATGCCGTGCAGAATGGGCTTCCAAAACCATCGAGGCCACTCGACAACCATGGGGTCACCCAGAAACCCACGCAAGAATTCACGCACGGCCTGCTCTGTGGGCTCGGTTGGAGTCCCAAGGTTTGCGATCACATGCTCAAGTTCGAAAGCGGCTGCCATGGGCGGCCATCCTACCTCCCCGCACGCTTTCGGGTCTTGCCAATTCGCAAGGATGCTCAAGGGGGTCCACGGGGCCAGATCAGCCGCCCGGGCCGCGAGGATTCAAGCGCAATCTCGTAGGAGAACGCCATCCTTCCAAACGACATTTCCCAATTCCAAACACGAGTCAATTCGTTTGGGACCCCTAGTCGATGATCCACTTAGGATTCTCCCTCCAAATAGCGTTTTCCTTTCTCGATTCATCGCGTGCTCCTCATCCACATCAGCTCCGACCGCCTCCAGGCCTTTCTCACATGGGAGGGGGCTTTGGACCTCGCACAAATCTCAGCCGAGCTGCAGACAGAGGGGGTCAAATACGGCATGGACGAAGCGACGATCCATGCAACCCTTCAAGAGGGGGCGGACCAGGGGAGCGTTTGCATTGCAACTGGACTAAAACCCATCACACGAGAGCCCGCCCGGGTCCAGTTGAACATCAAGCAAAATCAAACCAGCGGCGCGTTCGATGAAGATACCCAGCGCATGGACTTTAGGGAACGAGGCGGTGTACATAGCGTTCAACTGGGTGATGCGATCGGTACGTGGTTCCCTGGCACAGACGGAACGCCCGGCAAGGGTGTCGACGGAATGGTGATCAACCCGCCAGCTCCCGCCACTTCCGATCAGAGCCGCGGACAAAACGTGCATGCTAAGGCCGGTGAAAACGGAAGCCTAAACCTCTTTGCAGAGATCGATGGCGTGGTACGCGTGGGCCCTTCGGGCGATGTATACGTGACGGATCTCTTTGAAGTGGAATCGGATGTTGACCTGGGGTGTGGGAACATTGATGTGTCAGGCAGCGTTCACATCCACGGGACAATCAGGAGTGGGTTTCGCGTCCATGCGGGCCAGGACATCGACGTTGATGAAGCCATCGAGCATGCAAACGTGACGGCTGGAAAATCGCTGGGTGTCGGTTCAGGAATACTGGCCAGCAATGACAATTTGATCCAAGCTGAGGAACAAATCAGAGCCAAATTCACTCAAAACGCGATCCTACGATCGGGTGGCGATGTCATCTTGGAAGTGGATACAAATAGCACGATTGAAGCCGCTAGGAGCATTCTCGCGAAGGAAGGTTCGGGGCACCTGCGTGGTGGCAATTACGTGGCCGGCGAGTCCCTCATAGTCAAGGAGCTTGGTTCGACTCAAGGGGTCGAAACCCGCGTGCGCCTTGGAATGGAACCCCAGCAACTCCGCGAATTGGCCAAACTCCAGAAGGACATCAAAGCGGCTCAGGCGCAAGCCAAGAAGCTCGAGCGACAGCGCGGGGTGCAGAGCGCAAGGCGCGTTGGTCGGTCCATGACACGGGAACAAGCGGGCGGCATTCGACGTGCCATGAAAGCCCAACGAGATCTAAGAAAGGTCACGGATCTTCTCGAGCAGAAGCAACGCGATTTCAAAACCTCCACATTCAAAGATGGCCTGCCAGTGCTGCGTGTCGAAAAAACAATCCATTCGGGCGTTAACATCCAAATGGGGAGCGCCCATCTCTTCATCGACCATACCCGGCCGGGTGGGACATTTCACCTGGATCCCAACACTGGCGAGATCACTTCATCCTAAAGAACCCAGCAATGAATAATTATCAAGACACACCCGTCAGTCAAATCATGATGCGGGAGGTTCGCACCATAGAGCCGGGTGCGCCCTTGGCCTCCGCTGCCCAAGTCATGCTCGATCTCGACATCACCTGCTTGGTGGTAGATCTTCAAGACCCTTCCAAAGGGCTTGGGATCATCACCCAGAAGGACGTGGTAGGACATCTCTTTGATAGTTTTGCCGAACTAGAGTCCACCACAGTCGAAGATGTCATGAGTCAGCCGACCATCAGTCTATCCCCCGAATGGAACCTCGATACTGCAGTATCCATGATGCGCATGCTGGGTATTCGGCGCGCTCCAGTTCTGGATCAAGGAAAGCTCACGGGGCTCCTAAGCTTCACCGACATCTTCAAACACGCTTTTGGCGGGTAGCCAGCTCCGAGAAGTCGTCGCACGAACTGCTTAAGGAAAGCACACGAGCCCGGTGGGTCCGTGCACATCTGCTTGTCCAGCGCCTCCGGTGTCCCTTGATCGCCCAAGCAAGGCCCACAGGGCCTGCAACAAACCATCATCCTAGAACCCGACACAGCGACCCAATATCAAACCCCCTTTCAACTCATTTCGCTGCTTGGTAGGCCGCCCAAGAATCAGCGGTTTTCAGACGGGTCGTCCCAGATCGCCTAGCAAGGCGCCTGCTTCTCTGCAAAGTGGACCCTATTCGCTAGGTTTTGACAGCGCTGCCAGGCGATTGTGAGAGCCCAACTGGAAATCGCTGGTTGTCAAAGGCCTGATAGGTCGATAGCACCAGGGATTTCCACCCATATCAAAAATACGGTCCTTAGAAACTCCTACCTTGGTCCACATTCAGATCAGTTCCAACCGTCTCAAGGCCTTCCTTAAGTGGGAGGAAAATTTACTGTTGGAGGACGTGATGAACGAGCTGAATGAACAGGGCATTGTTTTCGGGGTTGACCACGATGCCGTAATCGAGGCGCTGAGTCTGACCGAATCAGATCAGACCATCTGTGTCGCTCAAGGTGAAGAATCAAGGCCCCGGACTGCCTCTCAGATCGAGCTGGCTTTCACCCAAAAGCAAACGAGCGGGACCTTGAACGAAGAGACGCAACGCATGGACTACCGCGAGCGCGGTGGAGTTCACAGTGTCCTCGAGGGCGATTCAGTGGGACTTTGGTTTCCAGGAAACAGTGGTACTCCCGGCAAGGGAGTCGACGGCGAGCGAATAGAACCCGATGAGCCTGAAGGTGTCAATCAAAGCCGTGGCGCAAACATTCGCGGAGAACCCCTAAAAGATGGCCAACTAGAGTTGTTTGCGGAAATCAATGGTGTGGTCAGGATGGGGCCAAACGGAGATATATATGTCACCGACGTGCTTGAGGTCCCTTCCGATGTGGACTTAGACAGCGGCAACATTAACGCAGGAGGTAGCGTGAGCATCGCAGGGACAGTGCATAGCGGCTTCAAGGTGAATGCTGGTGACGACATTGACGTGGGTGGAACTATCGAAAACGCGAGCATACACGCGGGCAAGTGCCTGTTTGTGAGTGCGGGAATTCTTGGAGGGGACCTTGGTAAAGTGTTTGCCAAGGAGGAAATTCAGGTCAAATTCGCTCAAAACGCATCCCTAACATCCGAAGGAAACATCCGAATCGAAGTAGACACGAATAGCACGATCAAAGCTGGCAAAAGCATCCTTGCCAAAGATGGACATGGCCGCCTGCGAGGGGGGGTCTATCAGGCGCGGGAGAGTATCGTGGCCAAGGAGCTGGGTTCATCCCAAGGCGTCGCGACACGGGCCTACGTAGGCATCGATCCCGTCCAGCTGCGTGATCTTCACAAGATTCGAAACGAGATCCGAAGATCGCAGGCCAAGGGCAAAAAACTGCAACGGAAGCGGGACGCGTTGGAGGCCAAGCGCGACGCGCAGGGCCTAACGCGTGAACTCGCGGCAGAGCTCAGAACCTGCATGAAGGACCAGGTCGAACTCAACCAAGCTATCGAAAGCAAAGAAACGCAAAGGGCCGAATCCGAACGCGCAATCAAAACAGACCAGCCTCCGGCCATACGAATCGAACATACCATTCACGCGGGAGTGCAAATTCAAATCGGTGATGCCTTCCTCCAAATCGACCACACAAGACCAGGTGGCGTTTTTCGCCTCGATCCGGAAACAGAGGAAATTGTGTCGTCTTGAACAAATTAGCCACACCAGGGCAGTCAAAGAAAGGTGCCCCGGCAACCCTTACATAGGGTTGCCGGGGCGCCGAACTGAACGAGAACGCGAGCCTACAAACTGCCCTTGATTTTGCGGTCGGCGGCCTTTTCGGCCGCATAGGTTACTTGGAAATCACCCGCGCCGCGAACGATCCATGTTGCTGTTGTGCGCCCCTGGCCAGGTACACCAGACTCCAACCTCACGGTCATCGGCTTGGTGACAACGGGAGTCATTCGTTCCGGGTGGAACTTGTCGGACAGCGTACCTCCCACAAGAATCTGAATTTCCCCTCCGGTCAAGTGAACAAGATCGGGGATGCCAATCTTGTTCTGGGCTGCCAGTGCGCTGCGGCTCGGCATGACCGAGTCATTGACCAGATCCACAGTGATGCGAAACAACCCTCCACCAAGATCGGTAACTTGCGGTTCCTCAATGCGAACGTCCGCGATTTCTTCCGCATGGCGTGCGCAGAACAAAGCGTTGCGGTGCAGCATTTCCTCGATCATAAAGGAAGGCGCCACCCGGCCATGCTGATGCTTAAATCCTCCAATTTCTATGGCGCCATAAAGCGGGTGATCGTAGGAATGCCAGTCCACGAAGATGTCGCCCAGCATGACCGAATCGTTGAATTCGAGAGCCTGTTGGGTCCTTGAAGAGAACCCGCCCCCGGTGTTTTCGCGGGTCCCTCCCCAGTACTGCGGGGATGCCCACAGCTCGTTGGTAAAGGACAAGATGCCAAGGGCTTCATAGGTCCACGTGACGAACCCACCGTGCACGTTGTACAAATCTTTATAGATGATCATGTAGCGGTAAAAGGGCAGTATCAGCTCGCCTTCTTCACCCAACGCGTCATACACGCGAATGTCAGCTCGCGGATACTTGACACTCTCATCGCCCGGTCCGCGCAGGATCATTCCACCTGAGTTGTGGAAGCTCTGGACTGCGGCAATGTTTGGGTGTTTGACAATGAACTGCCCCACGCAATCCGTTTCGGGATAGCTAAAAGGGTAATCCCCGGCTCCGCGCTGAATGTAGTTGGGCTGCCAATCACTGGGCCAGTTGCGGTTCATGTCGTAACCGCCAATGCCGTCCTCGTTGATGCGGCCATCACCATCGTTGTCGATGCCCTCCTGACCAAGCACCAGAAAGTCTCCAAGTTGATCCTTGGTGACCCTCTCCAGTATTCGCGGGTCATCCTGGGCCTGACGGTGGGTGCCCTTACCTAGCGGCACGCGCTTGCGCATGGTGAGGATTTCCCCATCACCATCCAGGTCATCCATCGGGTCCTCATCCGCCTTTCCATCGCGATCGTTGTCGGTCGGTCTGGTACCGGTCCGAGAGCTGTGCGGTGTCGCAGCAGCCTCAAGCCAATGATCGCGACCATCGGGGTTCTGGGAGGGTAGCAAGTAGAAGACCTTGTTATCCAGTAGGGCTTTTGCGCGGGGGTTCGACGCGTAATGTTCGAGTAGCCACCAAGCCAGGTAGATCGTGGCTTCGCCGCCCTGAACCTCGTTTCCGTGAACATTGCCATCCACCCACATCGCAGGCTTGTCGGCATGTTCCCCGGTATTCTTGTTGGTCAGGATCATGACCTGCATCGGTCGTCCCTCAAGGGAATGTCCGATGGTTTCGATCTCGATGAAGTCCGGATAAGCATCCTGCATACGCTTCATATGCCCTTGCAATTCAGCGTGCGGATAGTAGCGATTCCAAGCGATTTCTACTTTCGGAGACCACTGCCCGCCAGCCTCTTGGGCCATGGATACGGGAGCAGAGATAAGTGCGGCTAGGGCCACGCCGCATGCGGTTTTCAGAAAATTCCTCACTACTTCACCTCCAGGGTAAGTCGGGCTTCACCAGCGGTTGTCGACCGGGCTACGAGTTTCGGATTGCCTGCCCCGGGTGGGACTTTGACGATCCAGTGGTATTCTTGAGAACCACCAAAACCGGTCAGGCGAGCTACGCTCGACTTTGAACGGCCCACCAGCAACTGCGCCTCTTCGGGCAGTTCCAAAGCCACGCGCACCGGCAAAGCCGCCCTATTTTTGTCCCCCATTGCGGTAGTGGTCGCAAAGCGGCCCCTGTTCACAAGTTTGGCACGAATATCGAACACACCCTTGTCATCCAAGGCCATGTAACTCACTTCGCTCCATTCAATGCGAGCGAAATCCGCGGCGAGGGACTCCACAAACGAAGAGTAGTGCTCCACCAAACCAGGAAGGTCTACCGCCGGGGGGTTCTTGCGCATGAGCGGCATGAAACCGCCGATCTCGACACTGCCCAATTCCCCATGCACGAACGGCGTCCACGGCTGGAAACCGGCTGCACCATAGGTGCGGTCTGACCAAGCCAGTAGTTTTTCTTCCTCGGTAGCTTCATTAGGCAGGGCTTTGTCCCCCTCGCCCTTGGCATTCAGCGGATAGCTCCAAACCGCTGATTCAAGTACGAGTGCGCCCCTTTGGAAGTAAGCCCAGTCGGCAAAATTGCCCATTCCATGCTTCGAAGTGCGTGGCGCGGTCCACTTCGGTTCGGTCTCCTTCGACTCGTCCGCATTAGACTTCTCCTTGACGTCTCCCTCGGCTGCGGGAGTTTCATCAGGCTTCTCCTTTTTACCCTCCTCCTTCTTAGGCTTCAGACGCATGCCGAGCACGCTGATCAAACCAGCATCGTCCTTCATGGGCTCCGTTGAGTTGGTCTTGACTTTGTCATTGCCCTTTGAAGGCTTAGACAGGTTGTCCTCATCGTCCAGAACCAAAACGCATGCCACGCTGGGGTGATCGATCAGAAATTTGGCCAAGGCCCTGCTCTCTGGCTCGCTCAACGGGTACGCCCCCGCCGCCGGAGCGTATTGCTCCCACCGGTGTGCAAAATTCGCATCGACCGAAACACCGCCCTGGGGATCTTCTGAGAACACACGGTCCCCATCCACGTCCATGCCTTCGCGACGCAAATGGAAGGCACCAGCATGCTCGCGAACATGCTTGGCTTTGATCGAACAGCGAGCGTCCGACTCGGATGCATGCCATGCACCGGAATTGGACGGAACTCGCAACCAAAGCACCTTGCCATCCCCATCCAAGTCCATGGGCCCATCCTCATCCATACGCCCATCACGATCCTCGTCCATCGCAGAGCCTCGCCAAGGAAGCCCTCCCACCAAAGCGTGCATGGCCCCATCAGGGTTCGCGACAGGAAGCACGTGTACGGTGGCGGCTTCGAGCAAGGGTGAGTCACCCTTTGCCAAGCGGCGAATGATTCCCATGGCTACTTCACTGGCCACCGGACGGTCCCCTTCCAAGTTCGCCACAATGAGCAATTCCGGCTGGCCTGGACTGGAGTTGGAACCCTTGAAGGTCGCCATCGACAGGGATTGGCCCGTGGGAGCTTTTCCGATTTCCTTCACGGTCAGGGCTCCCGAATTGCTTGCGAGATCACGAAGCTCTGAAGCCATTTGGGCGGGAGCCCCGTAGCCAATGGGGGGAAGGTCCTGGAAGATGGCCTCTGGGCCGGTGGCAACCGGCTCTTGTTGGGCCGAGGAAGCCAGGATGCCCTCCGAGAGACCAGCCAGGCACGCCAAGGCGCACAGGGTTTGAATCGAGTTGTACATGCACAGATTCTAGCGGGGTCCAAGATTTTGACCCAGGAAGCTCCCTGGGTCAGAAATTGGCCCAACGGGTGATGCCCTCGCTCCGTTACTAGATATAGGAAAGCCCAAGCCAGCCCCAGGCCCTGAAAGCCCAACCTTGGGGCGGTTTGAGCCGATAAACCAAGCAGCGTTTTCTCAGCTTGCCCTCAACCAAGCCGGTCTTCCTGCGTTGGACTTTTACGCGTCTTTCGCACGCCACATGACGCTTTCTGGCCCCTAGCCCCCCCCCCCATGAAAAGTACGAGCCAATACCACCGCTTTTCCGCCTCACCCGCTAACCAAGACACCCTATGGGGTTCCTCCTGGTGGCGCGTTCTCGCAGTGGTAGCCCTCATGGGCATGGGAGGCTGGTTGAGCTCTAGCTTGGCGCAGCAACCGCAGAGCATTCGCACATCCCTGCCCGCCCCACCCGATGATGTTCGCGTGGCACTGACCGTCGGAGATACGGACCAGGCCGTGGAGTTGCTGGATGCCCTGCAGAAGTCTTCGCCCGATAGCTCCGACGTTTGGGCCTTTTACCGCGGGGTTGCTTTTCAAAATGCAAAACGATGGTCGGAGGCTGAAACCCAGTTCAAGGACTTCCCCAGCGCGTATCCCAACAGCCCCTGGAGGCTTCAGGCCAAATACCGACGGGCAGCTATCGCCCAGAAAACCAGGAACTTCCAGCTAGCTGAAGAGATCTACCGCGAGGCCGCCGCACACCTGCTCTCCGAAGAACGCCAAGCAGAACTCGCTGGTATTTACAATCGCCTCGCCGATCTCATGGCGAAACCCCAGGACCCCACCGATCCCCAGTCTCCCTCTCCTCGCTACCAGCAAGCGGTCGAGCTTTATTCCAAGGCCTTCGCCCTGCCCGCCACCGACGAGGTTCGCGCCCACGCGGCCCGGGCCATGGGGTACAGCGAGCAACACCTTGGGCGCCACACTCCTGCCTCCGGACACTTCCGGGAGTACTTCGAACTTGTACAAGACGAATTCAGCGATGGGTATTGGCCTGCCCAGTTGGCCCACGCCAAATCACTAGGTCTAGGCGTTTCGGATCGAGCCCAACGGCGGGCCTTGCAGGACATATTGCGCACCGGCGCCAGTCGACTCCAGGACGACACCGTCACTGGCAAACTACGCAACACGATTCAGCAGGTGGTCGCCCAGGCCCAACATGGGATGGGCGACTCTTGGAAAAAATCTGGCCGCATGCCCTTGGCTATCTCAGCCTGGGAAAGAACTCTCGAGCACTACCCCAACTACCTAAACGCTTCCGACGTGGTGGTCTCCATCGCGACCAATACCCAAGGCGACGAGCAACTAGCTGCTTGGGACCGCCTCCTGGAGATGCGACCCACCCAAGGGCAGCTCGGGCAACTGGATGAGACCGAACTCGAGGCCTTCCGCAGCAAGCATGAACGTCTCCTGCGCTATGGCTTGTTTCGTAAGGGCCAATCCTTGAAGGCCACTGGCAAGTTTGCAGACGCCATTCGGGTATTCGCCGATTACACACGCCGTTACCCCGACGGGGCTAACTGGTCAGATGCCCAACAGAATATCCTGAAAGCTGAAAGGTCGGTAGCGGACCGTGCCCGTCAACAGGGTCACTTCGCAGAAGCGCGGGCTGCCTATGCACGCTTTCTGGTCGACCACCCCCTGAACAAGAGTGTCGGTGAGATTCAAATTGCGATCGGCGCCACCTATTTGGAAGAAGCTGCAAAGAGCAAATCCCAAAAAGTCAACAATGACCTCTTCCGCAGTGCCATCGCCCAGTGGGAGCAGTGCGCCGCGAGCAACGGGACCAACAACACTGCTAGCGAGGCTCTCTTTCAAATCGCTAGCACCCTGGAGAATGAACTCCTCGATGCTGGTGCTGCCGTGAAGGCCTATCGAAATGTCACCTTCGGCTCGCACCAAGCGCGAGCCGTCGAGCATCTGAACAACATGCTCGAGACGCGCCTCAACATCGCCACCGAGCGCACGGCGCGCAGTAATGAGCAGGTACGCATAAAAGTGCAAACCCGCAATATCGACAAGCTGGAAGTTCATGTTCACGCGCTCGATCTGGAGTCCTATTTCCGCAAGCATCACAAGCACACCAGCGTTGAAGAGTTGGATCTGGACCTGATCGCCCCTGAGAAACGTTTCGAACATGCGGTCGAGGATTATGCCCAATACTCACCAATAGACTTCCAGTTGGAAATTCCAGTGGAAGGCCCCGGCGTTTGGGTCGTTTCTGTCATCGGTGGTGAAAAACGTGCCACGACGCTTGTATTGCGATCCGACCTGGACCTGATCGTCAAGGCCTCCCGTCATGAAGTCTTTGTCTATGCCCAAAACATGCTGCAGGGCGCCCCTGCGCCCAACGTGAATGTGCTCCTTTCGGTGCCCACCGAAACGTCCAACAAGATCGTGTCGGTCACGACGGATGAACATGGCGTTGCCAAGTGGCTGCCCGAGGGTGAATCCCTCCAGTCGCAAAGACTGCACGCACTGGCCCTCTTCGGCGGGCACGTGTCCTCCACAGCCTTCAACAACCAAAACCTTCAGCTAGGCCGATCCGTGGCTCCCAAGAGTGTGATCTACGTCGATCGCCCCGCCTATCGTCCCGGGGAAACCGTACACTGGCGCGCGATCGCCCTCAGGGCTTCCCAAGGAAGTTGGACCACGGCTGAGGACGTGGTGTCACAGGTTCGACTGATGGGTCCGGGTGGACGGGTTTACCGACAAGGGCTCACCGCGCTCAGCGCCATGGGTTCCCTCGATGGCCTCTTCCAACTCGAGGAGGACGCCCAGCCTGGACGCTGGAGCCTGCACTTCTCCGGCAAGGACCTTGAAACCACCACGTGCCATTTCGAGGTGGAAACATTCCGCATGCCCATGGCTGAGGTGAATCTCACCACCGACAAGGATCTGGTGTGGCGGGGCGATCGCGTCGCCGTCACCGCCCAGGCCCTGACCACCTATGGGGCTCCCCTCGCAAACACACGATTGCTCTGGAGCATTCCCGGACACGGGGTCCATGAGGTACGAACCGATTCCGATGGACAAGCCGAGTATATCTTGGACACGCAGGAGTACGGCGAAGCTCAGTTCCTGACCATCCGTGCCAGCCTACCGACCGAAAATGTGCATGGAATCACCCGGGTTCAACTTGCCGTTTCTGGGTTCCACGCATCTATCAAACTCGAACGCAAGCTTGAACTCGCTGGCACCACCTTCCCCGTCGTGATCGCCACAACCGCCCCCGATGGCTCCCCCATTGGCGCCACCATGACCCTCAAGGTCAAGCGCAATTCCAACCCCGCCGAAGGGCGCTGGAAAGAGGAGCAGCTCTTTGAAAAGCAGATCACCACCGACGCCAAAACTGGCCTGGTTACGATCCCCCTCGAAGTAGCCACGGGCGGCAACATCATCCTGACCGCAACTGGCCGCGACCAATTCAATCAGCGCATCCGCACCCACGCCAACCTACAGATATCGGGCGAAGAGGATACCACAAAACTGCGCTTGCTCACCAAGGACACCTCTCTGGACCTGGGTCAAGAGGGAACCGTGCAAGCCGTCAACCGGGGCCGTGCAGGCCTGGCGCTGTTGACCTTGGAAAGCGACCGCGTCCTTGAGTATCGGTTGGTTCAGTTGAACGCCGGCAGCACGGAGTTGATCTTCCAGTCACAGCAAAGCCACGTTCCCGCCGTGAACGTGGCTTTGGCATTCATGGACGGTCACCGATTCCACGAGTCCAGCGCACGTTTCGAAGTGCGTCCCGAGTTGAACTTGGAGATCGTGCCCGATCAGGATACGACCGCCCCCGGTGGATCTAGCCAAATCACGTTGCGTGCAACCGATGGTTCAGGCAATCCGGTGCAAGGTGAATTTTCAGTTGCTGCGGTGGAGGAAGCACTCTTCCAGCTCTATCCGGCGCGTAAACTCGATCTGGCGCAACACTTCAGCCACGCTCCGCGGTCATTCCCCAGCGTGAATACTCGCTCAACGTGCGAGTTTGCCTACCGCGGTTCCACGCAAGCCATCGCCCAGGGTCTCTTGGAGGAAACCAAACGCGTCGAGCGAGAGAAAGAGTGGAAGCGTGCTCGCAAGAACCTTCTCTCCGGTCCTGCAACGCCGGGACCCACCACCCGTGGTGACGATTGGATGCTTGGAGCAGAGCTCATGGAGATGGAAGCGGAAGTAGACATGGACGAGTTCAATCAGGCAATTGGCATGGGCGGCGGTTCCGGAGGCAAGTTTGGTAGCCGGGCCGGTGGCCGCGGGAGGCTGTCCGGCCACGGCGGCCAGTCCGATTCCGAAAAAGCAGGCCCGCCTGACTCTCCCACCGCATTGTGGGTGGCCCAGGTGCAGACGAACGAGGAAGGCATCGGGACACTCGATGTGGCTTGGCCAGACCGCTCTACCCGCTGGCGTCTGACCGCCCACGGAATTGCCGCAGGCAATCGATTCGCAAGCGCCACTTCCCATGTAACCGCCCAGAGTGACTTCTTCGTGGAGCTGATCGCGCCGCCACTCCTGCTCGAAGGAGATCGCCCGCAAATACAGGTCAAAATCCACGATGCGGCAATGCTTGCTGGCACGGCCCATGTAGAACTGCAGGTGCAAACCCGGTCCGGCCCCGCCATTCACAAGGCTCACGTGGAACTGGGTGGGAGCGCAATCGTTGAACACACCTTCCCCGTCCTTGCGGCGCTTGGTGGTCCGCAGGATCTCCAAGTCACTGTCCTTGTGGCGGTCGAGCGTGGCTCAGAACTCATACGAGCTTCGAGCACCCGAGAAATCCATGTGGATGCGAGGGGCTGGCAGCAAATTGCAAGCCGCAGTGGAACACTGACCGACCAGATTCAGCTCAATATGGACCTGGCTGGAACGGGGCGCACACTTGAATTGCACTTCGGCGTGACACTTGAAGATGATTTGATTCGCCAAGCACTGGGCCAGTTCCGGGTTCCCATGACATGTCGTTGGAATGGCGGCCCCGTACAAAAAGCGTCCAATCTCATATCGGTCTGTGCCATTGCAAACCACATGCAAAATCACGGAGGACACCCCGCCTACCCCGACATCGAGGATCGCATCCACGGCCTGGTGGCCACACTCCTGGCGAGTCAGAAATCAGGTGGTGGTTGGGCCTGGAGTGGATCCGGCACGAATGCTGACGCCCACAGCACCGCCCACGTGGCATTGGCACTCTCGCGCGCCGAAGGTCTGGGTTGGCGACTTGAGGGCAACGCCAAGAGGCTCTTGACCCAGCGACTCGCCTCCTTCGTGAAAGTCTCACCCACCACAGACTTTGAGCTTCGAACCCATCTCCAGCATGCGCTCGCGTCCCTGGGACAGAGCGACTTCGCCGCCCTGAACCGCCTGCACCGATCGCGCGGTCAGATGTCCGTCGCAAGCAAGGCGCACCTTGCCCTGGCCCTGGTTGCCGCAGAGCGCATCCCCTTGGCCGCCGAGATCGTCTCTGAACTCGAGGCGGTGGGCAATGACCTGAGCAAGCAGCGCTATTGGAAACCCAACAAGGATGCCTCGTGGATGACCTCCCAGGTGGAAACCACCGCCCTGGTGGCCTTGGCAATGCAGGCCGTTTCAACCCCCGCCAAGGGCTCGAAGAAGGCCTGTGATTTCCTGATGTCCAAGCGCCCTTGGCCCAACCCGCGCACCCGCGGCTTTGCCATTTGGGCTCTCGCCCAACAGGGCTTGCAGCGTTTGCCCGGTCAGGCCAATGGATTCGTGGCCGTTCAGGTTGCGGGTCAAGAAGCAAGCAGGGTTGCGCTCACTTCGCAAGCCGGCCACCGGCACACCGTGCTGCGCTTCGACTTGCCCGACGCCTTGCCTGGAACGCAACAGAGCAAGGTGACGATCGACTTGCGTATGTCTGGCAACATCGCGCCGCAATACACCGCCATAGTGCGCGGGCATGTCACTGAAAACTCAACGGCCAACTCGAGCCCTTTCTATGTTCACTCCCGGTTCTTCCTCGCCAACCCAACTCGCTATGAAGGGCAACTCATGCCCGCTGGCTTTGGTTGCGTAGTCGAAGAGAAGCGCTGGAAGAACGAACGTTCGTCCATCGAGGCTGGTGAAATCATCAACCTGGAAATCGAAGCCCGCCGGCGCTACTTCAAAAATGCGCCATTCAACGGGCGCGTTGAATACGTCGAAATGGAAGTTCCGATCCCTTCCGGGCTGGAAGTCTTTGACCCTCGGAAGTCTGGTGAGCGTCCTTATCGCATGATGGGGAACTCCCTGATCTTCCCCATGGGGCCGATGAACAATCACCGATCGTCCCAGTCCTTCAGTGTCAGCCTCGTCGCAGCACACTCCGGTATTTACGCCGCGCCAGAAGTGATTCTACGAAGTGCCTATCACCCCGAAATGCTGGCACTCTCAGTAGCCTCTGAGGTTCACCTGCTCCCCGAAGGAGAGCGGTCCACCGACAGCTACCGCATGACTCCCGACGAGAGTTTCCATCTGGCCAAAGCCCATTTTGACGATGGCAAGCTCAAGGAAGTTCGCGCCCTGCTGCTGCCCCTGCTCGACGAATTCGAGAACAAGTTCCGCCCCACATACCTGAAGCAAGTCGCTCACATGTTGCTCTTCGCGAGCGTAGAAAGCGGATCGCCCAACGAAATTGTTCGCTACTTTGAAATCATCAAGCAGCGCGCACCCGACCTCTTCATCCCCATCGCCAAGGTCCTGCAAATTGGCGCTGCCTATGCGGAGCTCGGAGAGCACGAACGGGCCATGCTCATCTTCCGTGCATCCCTGAATGAAGCCTTTGGCAAGGACCTTCAAATCGTTGGATCCCTGGACCAGCAAAACCACTGGCTGATGGCCACGCGCTTGCTGGACCAACTTATCGGCGAATACCCGAGCCTCCCCATCGTTGTCGAAACCGACCTGACCCTGGCCGATCGTGTGCTGTCCGAAGCGCCCGTCGCCCATGAACGCCAGGACTTGCGGGGTGCAGGAGCAGATCGCGCCGCACTCACAGGTATGGGCATTCAACGTTTCAAGCGCTTCCTATCCCTATATCCCAACTCCCCCCTGAGCGCGGACGCCGCTCTCAATCTTGTGGCGGCATACTTCGACCTCGAAGATCACCAAACCGCCGCAGAGTTGTGCGACGAGATGACGCCACTCCACAAGGAGCCTGTGTACCAGGACGCCTTCCGCTACAGCGGGGCCGTTTCCCGTTGGTACCTTGGCCAAGACGACACCGCCCTGGCGGAATTGCTCGCTATCAGCAAGGCTTCGTACACGAGGCCCAATCTTGCTCCGATCCCTTCTCCCAACCGGGACTTGGCCAAATACATCATGGCCCAGATTTACCATGCGCGCAAAGACGTGGATTCGGCAGCGACCTACTACAAGTCGATCGAGGACCAATACCCGGATGCCGCCCTGGCATTGGGTTCCATGCTCGATCAGGAGCTTCACATCAAGGAGGAGATCCTTCGGGTTCACCCCGGTGAAAAGGTCAAACTGACACTCTCCCACCGCAACCTGACCGATGCCCAACTGCTGGTCTACCCGGTGGACTTGATGACCCTGTACCTGCGGGAAAAGGACCTCAGCCGCGTCACTCAGGTCAACCTGGCCGGCGTGTCGCCTGAATACCGTGGCACCCTCCAGCTACCGGAGGGAGCCACCTTGCGCAGCGACGAAGTAACCACTTCGTTACCGCTCACCGAGCCTGGTGCCTACCTGGTCATCATGCGGGGTGGATCACTACACGCATCATCATTGATCCTCATCAGTGACATCGAATTGAACGTGGATGAATTCACCAATGGCCACGTTCGGGTTCAGGTTTCAAGCCATGGCCAGGACTCCTTCCTCAAGGGGGTGGATGTTCGCGTCCTAGGCAGCGAAGACGGTATATTCAAAATCGGATCCACCGACCTGAGGGGACTCTTCTCCGCAGACGACGTGCAGGGCAAAGCCACAATCATTGCGCGCATGGATGGCAACCACTACGCCTTCCATCGCGGTACCAAATCACTATCCAGCTCGAAGCGCAAGGGGCGAGATAAGGGGCCAGCAGCCGTAGCCAATCCCGACCAGGCCTTCTTCTTTTCAAATGTCGCGGAATTCAACGGTGCCAACAACCATTTTCGCTTTGAGATACTGGACAAGGAAATCCAAGCAGACCGCAAGGGTGTACAGGTTCAAACTGTCTATTAGGCAACGTTGGGGTTAACTGAGACAGGGCGCTGCCATCACTGGTAGCGCCCCGCTGTCAGATGGGAGGTCGCGGGCTACTGGAATGTCACCGAAACCGCGTTGGTGAAGTTCGAAGTTGGTGTCGGGTTGTCATCCCGGAACCACGCTTGGAAGTTCCAAGTTTCGCCGGCCATGATCGCAATGCTGCCAGTGGGTGTGGGCGTATCGTTCAGATCGAGCTGCAGAGAACCAGTGCCGTCTCCCCCCGTAAGGAAGATCTCGCCGGCGCTACGGCTGTAGCGGCCAATTGCTCCCGCAACGCAAAGGTTGCCTTCGGAGCCCACCGGATTCACAAACCCTTGCGCAGTGCCATTGAGGAAGATGCCGATTTTATTCAAAGGCATGAGGAAGGCGGTCAAGGTCACGTCATTCTCATCCGCTTCAACACTGCCAAACGCTGTGATGCTTGCCGAAACAAAAGACGAGTTGGGAACAACCGGCGAACAGTATCCCGTTCCGATGACCGTTCGACTGGGCGCCAGACTCACAATTTCGATGTCATCAAGGGCCGCCTCAACAAGAGAACCGCTACCAAAGTCAGACGCGACGAATCGCAACTGCATGTTTGAAGTGAGCGTCATGACATTGCCAAGTTCGATCACATGCAAATTCCACCCGCCGTTGCTGCTAGCGGTAGCCGGTCCAACAGTACTCACGAGAGACCAAGAGGAGCCACCATCGCCGGACAAGGAAACCATAAAAACGTCGTTGTTGGGCGAAGCACCAGTATTATTGGAGTACCACAGCCAGTAGCTCACGGCCAGTTCAGAAAGACCCCCAGCATCGAAGATCGGACTCAGCAGGGTGGTGTAACCACCATCCACATCGTTGGCACCGAGAGAGCCTCCGATACTGCCTTGGCCCGTAAACCAGCAATTGTCGCCAGGTACGGTATGGTCGTCTTCAGGCTGAGCCGAAGTGCCCACCGGGTTGCCCCGTGTCCAGTGACCCGTAGTAGCTGTATCTCCGGGGACTCCCCCGGTCCAACCTTCGTTAGTCGCACCTTCGAAGTCATTGACCAGCAGAACCGAAACGGTTCCAACGCGGAATGACAGAGCGTTGTTGACGCCATCAGCGGGGAACTCCGAAGTGTTACCCAGGCTGTCGGTTCCTATGAAGTAGTAGTCCACCGTGGCCGGGGAAGCGATTCCGGGGATCGCTCCGTTCCAGGTGTTGCCGCCGGTGTTGACCATCGGGACAGAACTCCAAACTCCACCATTGGAACGATAAAGGGTTTCACCGCTGGCGACGGGAGGATTGAAGACCGGAACCATATCGATCGTCGCGTTGTAAGGACCGGTTTCGTCACGGGTATCCACAAGGGGTACATGGTTGCTGAATTCAACAAACGACAGCTCAAATCCTGGGAAACCCTGGAGCTCGAAGCCCGTGTCGATTTCTGCGTAGTTCGGTGTGCCATTGTTGATGTTGCCATCATCATCATCCAAGGTCAGCCACTGGGTCTCAATGATTGAACGGATACCGGTTTGGTTGTAGGCGTTCATCCAGCCGAGGAAGAGCAGATCGGCTGTCATGTCGCCCATCGCATTGCCCAGGCTCGAATTCAGCTCCTGTCGGACCTTCCATGCAGCGCCCATCCAGACCTCACCGTCATTGTGAACCTGACCGTAGCAACCGGGGTTGTTGTCACCACAGAACTGGCGGGTGTTGTTTCCTGTTCGGACGTAGCCACCGTTGGTGAAGAAGTAGCGCCCATTGATCGCGTCGTCATACTGGTACAGGGCAAAGATGTCAGCATTGCCCTCTCCCATTCCATCGTTGCCATTGCCGGTTCCATATCGAACGTTGAGCCAGTGACCAAGCTCGTGGGCAACAATCACACTATACGCAGTGTTGTTGCAGGAGCCTGCTTTGTTGTAGTAGTTCGTGGAACTACCGTTGAAGTATGCGTTGCAGGAAGAATCAATATTGCAATTGGCTGGGGCCAAGAAGTCCGCTGTTGCGTCACCCGGAATACGATCCCTAATCCAATCGCGCAAGGTCCCCGTAGAGAGGTAAGCATTGGCTTGTGCGGTCACAAACTCCGTGGGAGACGAGTTCATGATCAAGGTTGGGTTGCTGTTTGCAGCAACGGCCGAGAAGGTGGTTGTGTAATCAGCACCTTGATCATTGTTGCTATTCGCAAAATTTCCCAGGTACTCGACTGTGATATCCAGGGGGGTGTTCACGCCAGGGAAGTTGAAGGCACCGTTTTCATCGGTGTAAACCGTTCCAGCGGAGCTCGTGACGCGAAGATGGGGCACCGGTATCTGAACCGGAGGGTTGGCCGTCCGGTCCGCAGAAGTGCCGGGGGTGGCCATGGTTGCGATCGTGCCATTCACGTCGAAGAAGTGCACGGATTCGGCAGTCTTCAGAATGGCTCCAGTGTGGGCATCCACCGTGTACAAGTGACCAACCGGGGTCACATCATTGCCGGTCAGTTGAACATCAACCTGCCAAGACAACGTCCAGCGGCGTGTCTCCTGGTCATCCACGTGGGCAAAAACCAATGTGGGCTCGCCCACATGGGTCGGGGCCATCTTTTGCTCCGCAACAAAAGCAGCGATACCTGCTCGCACGGCATCTTTGCCCTGCAACGAGGCTTTCGTTGACCGATCTTCGAAGCCCGGTGCCGCAGTGGAATGCAGGGAGAGCAGATCTCCGTTGTAAGCGAAGAGAACGTTGACCCTGCCATCTTCCACCGAAACTCCATCGACGATCTGATCCAAAGCAACCGTCACCTTGTCGGTTGTGTTCACCTGCGCTAGCGGTAGGAACACGAACCGTTCATCGACCAGGTCGGTGGCATGCACGCCGTGCATGCCACGCGTTTGACCTACCCAATGACGCGCCAAACGGAACCAGGCCTTTTCATTGTTGATGTTAGGCTCAAACCCAACCGATGCGCGACCGCCATACAGAAGCTCAGCAGTGCCCGTCTTGGGATTCGTGGCCACGTGCCAGGAGGGACCAAAGTCTGCCTGCCAGTCGATTAGAAGAGAATCGAGATGCGAACTTGCGGACTGAGTACCTGGTACGGACTTGGCCTGGGCCAACGCGAGGGGGGCGAAAGCAAGGCTGGCGGTCGAAAGCGCGAGGGCGCCGAGGAAACGGTAGGTCATATGTTGTTACTGGAGAGAGTGTTGGGGGAAAGGCCTTCGCTTGGAGCTCCAAGCTATGGACCTTTGTTGCTTGCATACATGATTGGAAAATCACGCGTCCGGAACAGGCATCCACCTCCCAATACACTCCAGGAGAGCTACTCCCGGTCCCGGACAACCCAAAAAGGATCCAGGGCGAGAGCGCCATAGGCAGCTGTGACCCATCTTGAGACACCGCTGTGATAGGGGAGAAAAAGAGGAAAAGGCCACACAAGAAACCAGGCAAGGGCGCCTTGGTTTCGGTTGGACGCTCTTCCGCCCTGATTGGTTCCCTGTGGAATCACCTTGGACTCCGGCGGTTCACGCAGCTTTTACATAGAATAATGGCTTGCAGCCGGGCTTCCAGCAAAAAGATGACGGGCGCACCCCTGGGTACACCCGCCTCTAAAACAGAGTCGCCGGCTCGCGATTGACTTGGCTACATGGAGACCCCAAAGCGGTCGTCCTCGTCCTCATTGACAGGATATTGAGGGCCGCCTGGCCCGCCAATAGACTGCCAGGGATTGGCGTGGGCCGATGCTCGGATTATGGCTTTGCTCACAACAACGGCGGCGTGATAGCGAGCGCCGCGGGTGATCTCACGCCAGCACAGGCCAATGGCACCCAGGGTGAATAGCAGCCAAATCCAGTGCTGCTCAGGAGTGAACTCCAATTGGTGGTTGGCCCACGTGGAAAGAGAGCCAAGCACTCCGACCAACAGAAGCATCTCCACCAGGAGTAGACCCAAAAGAGGAGCCAGGGTACTTAGCGGGTGCCTTACCAAACTCAGGAAAGTGAGGCCCGAAGCGATCAACACCGAGCGGGTGCCCGAAAGTGCCATGCGGGTACGGGTGAAAACCGCCCAAGACATGATCAACATGAAAAGCAGGGCCATCACGCCATCCCGGATCCAATAGATCCGATCCCTGGCCGCTTCAGAGTCCAAGGACTCCAGCGATCGGCCGGGCAGCAGATCTGTTTCCGGAACTCCCAGTGCCCCTCGCAGAACCAGCTCCTCAAACGGTGCTCCATAAAGCATCCAACGGAACAATCCTAGCACGAAAAGCATCAGCAACCCCAAGCGGAAGAAGCGCCAGAAGTGGCGCGCGCCGCCCACGAAAAAGCGCCTCAGGGACTGGTGCTGGGAACGCTCCAAAATAACCTGTAGCCACCCCCCAGCAGCGAACACCCCAATGAGCCAGGCAACAAGAACCAACACGGCTGCGATCGCGCCGGTGCTGCGATTGAGTTGGGACAACCCAGCGCTGTGATCCTGGCGGAATACGGTCCCCAGGGTGGCTACTTCATCCCCGGACTGCATACTGGATTGCCCAAGAGATTCAAACCACATAAAGGTCGGCAACGCCACTGCCCACGAAAGCAGGGCGAGCATGGCTCCAACCGAAAGCCACAAGGACATACGGCTGAAGGAAACACGCAGGGAGATCAGGAACAGACGGCCTTCACGGATACGGGCCATGGATCGGTTTCTCGAAGCATTCATGGCATCAACCCCCAAGGGTGGAAAAGAAGTGAAGGAGGTGCGAGTACTGGGTGAAGGCCCGTTCCGACCAGCGCAGGGAACGCGGGGACTTCTGGGATCGGAACCATTGATTGTCCTTCATATTCGTATCGATGTAATACGCGCGCGTCGGGTCGAGCACAACGGAATCGATCTGGGCGACCGCAGGTTCGATGGGCAAGCGCCACCACATGGAGCTTTCCTGCTGCTCGCGGGTCCACTGGAAGGTCTGTTCCGTGTCGTCGCTGAAGCGCACCTGAATGGGCAGGGGCAAGCGCAACGAGCCATGCCGGCGCACAACCACGTCGTAATGTTGGAGTGGCTGATCTGGCTTGAGAGCTTCGGTGGCTTCCGTCTCTTCATCAACCGTCGGGTCCCGTTCTTCGCCAGACTCAGCTTCAGGCGGCACGTCGACGATCTCCTCGGTACTTACGCCAGCCCTAACCCAGTCCCCCTCTTCCGATAGGAACCAGCCCTGGTCCTTAGGGGTGGTCGAACTCGTCACACTCACGCTCCAGTCCACGGTTCCCGTGCCCTGGAACAAATCCTCGAAGAACCACTGAACATCTTGCTCGGCGCCCTCCTGAAAAGCCCGATAGAAGTCATCCGGCTTGGGATGCTTGTAGCGGTACGAGTCCGCGTAATGACGCATGCCGCGCAAGAAGACATCCTGGCCAACGACGCCCTGCAGGGTCCGCAAGGCGACCGCGGTGCGCGGATAACTATTGGTTCGGTAACTACTGCGATTCGCGTACTCGAAAGCCTTGGTTTCGATCGGATCCATGTCGGGCATGGCCAGGTACCCATTGCGGTCACCCCAACGCGGGTCGGAATACTGCTGCACAAAGGTCAAACCCGGTTGATCCCGCCACCAGGCCACAAAGGGTGAGACCTGGGTCGGCTTGAGAGTCACGCCCTCCAAACAGGACCATCCCATCGGATTGGGTACCTTCCAACGGGCACCGGTGAAGATCCCCACATTTCCCTCAGTCGTGGGCAGGACCGCAGCGTGCCGCCCCCAAACCGGAAGCCTCGAATAGCGCTGATAGGAACGCTGTGGACCGTAATGCCTAATCAGGACCTCAGAGTCCGTGAAGGAATTGAACCCTTCATCCAGCCAAGCGGCCTCGTACTCATTATTTCCCACCAACCCATACCAAAACTGATGTCCGGCTTCGTGCACCGTGACACTCTCGGGCACATACATGGCCGGGCTGGTGAAGCGCTGAGTGCCAGCCGTGAACAGCATCGGATACTCCATACCTCCTGCCCCGCGTGCGCCCCAAGCCGGGTCCACAACCGTGATTCTCTCATAGGGGTATTCCCCCCACCAAAGACCATAGAAAAAGAGCGCCGCTGCTGTCGCATCCGCGTGCCGCTCCCATTGCCCATCCCGTTCGGGGTGAATCAACACCGTGATTTCCACATCACGCAGGCGCATTTGCTCCAAGGGCTTTGTGAAAGCGATGGCTGCTGCTTGCACCTCCGAATGGTATTGCGTCGCCCACTCATCAAAGACGAAACGCTTGGTATGCACACGATAGGAGGGGTCCGCCGTCCACGCAAAACCATGTAGAACCGGCGACGTGCCGGTGACCGGGTCAGAACGTTGGCGATCCGCAGCCGTGGGAGCCAAGTAACGCACGATCAAACGTCCATCCTCCATGTGAGCTGGCTCCGCCAAACCCCCGGTGGCTCCAACCTTGGCAACCCAATGCCCATTCTCGTCGGGCCCCTGGCCATAGGCTTCGGGTAAATCCAGGGTCACGTCATAGGTGCCGTAATCCGCAAAAAACTCCGTGTTCATGTGGAATTGATGGCAATTCCAACCCGCAGCGCCCTCGTAAACACCCAGCTTGGGAAACCAGTGGGACATGAGCAGGAACTCATCCTTGATCCCTGTACGGCGACGCACGCGGGGGATCTTAGACTGCCACTTCAAGTTGACGACCACATGCCCACCCGGCTCAACCATCACAGGAAGCAAAACGCGAAACACGGTGCGATCTCCCTGGTCCATGGCTTTCTCGTCCGTGGTCGTTCGGTCGGGATGTTCAAAGGTCAAGCTGGGTAGCAAATCCACGCCACCCACCGAGATCTGTGTCACTTTCTGCCAGCCCCAACCATCCTCAATTTTGAGGCCTCGCAGTAACCCTTGGGCTTCCGTCAAATGCGTTGTGCGGTTGTTGGCATAGGCATTGTGGTGCAAGTGAAACCACAACTCACGCGTGGCCTGGTCGGTCGAGTTGGTCCATTGAACTACGCTTTCGCCCTCCAGCATCTGGTTGGAAGTGTCCACCTTCGCATGGATGGTGTAGTGCGCACCTGGTCCTGGTGTGACTACCCCCAGGGTCGGATCCGACTGGCTACCGAGAAGGGGGCTGGCCCCAACAATCAACGCACACAATGCAATCGTAAGAAGTCGCATGCGTATATCCTGAAGATACGGCTCCAAGGGCTCAAGGGTGGGATGATCAATCCTGTTTCAGCTGAGCAAAACCCTGCCTGAGGGGCCTGATTAGGTCCTCCTTTTTGCCCAACAGAACCCGGCACCTCTCCAAAGAGAAAAGTTCCGAGTTTTGGGCAGCAAGCCCTAAGCCCTTTTCAAAAAGCACCGAAAACTAAGTGGGTGCCTCAGGAAGCGGTGGTGCCTCCATCCCAACTAACCCACATACCTTGCCATACTGACGTGAATCGCTGTTCGGGCAGGCAAACAGTCCCACCACCCCACGGGGGGAGCCAAATGGATCTTCGCAAAACAACCAATCAACAGGGGACGCACAACGCTCTTGATTCCAAGCGCGTCGGTTTGGGTGCCGCCAAGGCCCAAAACGAAACAACGGTGCAATCCAACAAGGCCCAGGAAGCTGCAGCCCTCAAGCGCCCCGCCCACGCGGATCGCATTGAACTCTCGGAGGCCGCTCGCAACCATATGGCCTCCAACCAGGAAGGCGAGTCCTTGCGCGCAAACCTGGTGCAGGAGCTCCGCAGCGCTTACGAAGACAGTAGCTTGATTACCCAAGAGCGTATCGAGAAGGCTGCCCGCCGCCTGCTAGGCGCGTAGGGGAAACCAGAGCACACAAATAGCTTGCCGCCCTGCCCACCGAATGAAGGTGGGTAGGGCGGCAGTTGCATATCTACCTCAACATTGCGTAATGCCTAGCCGAAACTACCGAACTGGCCCATTTTGGCAGTAGCTCTGGGCAGTTTGTCGGGTGGCCCAGGGGTATTGCTGGCCCCAGGCTCCCACAGATCCGGACGTGCGCGATTGACGCATCCGGCTCCCTCGGTGCCGGGAGTGACCCGGCAGTGGCTAAGCCACATTATGGGCTCGCTGGACGGCGGTAGATCGAGTGGATTGCGCGGGCGAAGGGATGGGGTAGCGCAGCAGGAGCTGCCTGTACCATACCCAGTCGTGTTGGCGCGAGTTGGAGCGGCGACAAAGCCACTTCTTCCACGTTCGAATCAGTTGGTGGCGGAAGAGGGCCAGGGAGCGCGAGTTTCCGGTGATA
>JAAETM010000236.1 GCA_024228395.1 bacterium
AAGGGTCACCGCGACCACATCTGCAAGGAGTGCACAACCGAACGCAAGCGCAGGCGAAAGGTCTATGGGCCCGACTGGAACTTTGGAACCAACCCATTCGAAGGCGCACGAGATGGCAAGCATTTTCGAAACCTCATCCTCGATCAGAACTGGCCGACCCTCCGCAAATCTCCCGGCCAGGAGCGGCTCTTCGCGCTTTCCAACACGGTGGTGCCCACCATTCTGAGCCTGATCGACCTTGGCTTCGAAGTCCGCCGAGTCATTCAAGGTGAATCGGAACGTTGGTACGCACTCTCACCTAAAAACGCCTACATGTCGGATGACCCCTTGTCGCTCCTAGGTTTGGTGACCATGCGAAGTCTGCGTGGGGCCGATTGGAGACCCGATGATCAGGCCACTGCCAAGATACTAGAGAGTTTTGGGCTTGATCCGTCACCATCTCGGTGTTTGCCGTGAGCATCTGGTTCAAGAACGCTGAAAATTGCGCCCACTTCGTAACTCTAAGCGCCAGGGCGCGGGCGATGCCGATGCGTTGACGTCACGCTCCAGGAACTCGCGGGGGATGTGTGCGGCTTGACACATCAAACCTGGTCCTTGATACACTACAATCACCCGCATACTCGCCTTTCAGCTCACTGCTCCTCCCAGCCCCTCACAGAAAACAGCTACGTTGCAACGTCTATCCACCTTGTGGAGGTGATGAACTTCTTCACACCGAGGAAGCTTCGCTGGGAGAAAGCCCCCGGAACGATTACACGCTTCTTTACCCGCCAGGGCAGTACCAGATCAAAACCACGAACACTTCCATTTTGACCCTCACGGGTCAAGCAGCTGCTACCAAGAAGCGCAAGGAGTACTGGTTTCACTTGCTCGTTTCAGAACCTGATTCCGCAGGACGCTCAACATATCAATTGAAACAGACTCGGCTTCGATACAACAAAAAAAACGAGAACACAAAGTATGCGTATGACGCGTTCTACGACACTGACATAAAAGCGACCCTTGAGGACAACCCCTTGTTGCATGAAATCAAGCCGCTACTCAACCGGTCGGAAACGTGCATGGTGGTGGATTCGAATGGGCAGGTGATCGAGATAGAGTCCAGTATTCCCGAGGAGTTGCTCTCTGGCCTATCCCCAGGAATGAGCGCTCTTGCCAAGCGATTCATGATGAGTGAGTTTGGCGCTCTCGAAGTGGTCTTTCCACACAAATCGTTTTTGCCCAAAGCACCCGTTGGGCAAGGAGCCGTTTGGTACTTGAAGGGCAAAGAGGACACCGGCTATGGCATGAACGCCCACGAGACACGCTGCACGTTTAGGACCCCACTGGAATTCGAATTCTACCGGGTGGCCTCGCATGACCTGGACCTGGCTGACCTGGGGGAGAAGCTGATGAAGACGCCGGTGGAGCCCTTGGGGGCCCTGCTCATAACGAGTCCTCCTGGATCTAAGACCGACGAGAACATTCAAGGGGTTCTGACATTCATGCCAAATGGGGTCCTCAAGAGCATGGTGTCCTTGCAGAAGAACCTCATGGAGGGCCCCAACGAAGGCGTCGTGCTGAGAGAGAAGAGTATTGCCGTCACTCAGCTCTAGTACGGAGCCAGGCACGAATCCACCGCTTGCTTGAAGCGGGTTGCCGGGAGCCGGCGATTCGAATGTTAGTGGTGGTTGTGTGCCTGGCGCCTGGCGGTCAGTCCTGTTCCAAGCGGCATGCGTACTCGTGGCGAGAGTCTTGGGTGGCTCGGTC
>JAAETM010000237.1 GCA_024228395.1 bacterium
GTCAGCCGAAGCCTCACCCCTAGCTGTGGGCCACGGTGTGGCGGTAGGGACCAGCATGTTGGAGTCGTCCAGCTGCACATCCGTGGAGATCGACAGGCCAGGTAGTGCAAAGCCGCCAGGCTTGACCAACGAGGGGCGGCCTACTGTCCTCGTCACTGGCACATAGGCCGATTGTTCTTCGAGTTCGGCCACCAACTTACGGACAGCCGTGGTATCACCCCACCAGGAGCCGTTGAACTTCCGGCACCACCTGGCTAGGGCCGCTGCGTGCTCCAGGTCCTGGGGTTCCAGGGTGTAGGTCCCATCCTGGGGGCCTTCGGAGCTGTGCACCTTCAGGACGTAGGCGTGGTCGTCCTCGGATAGCAGGATCTCGGACACCTCAGCCCACCAGTTGGAGACCAGGTCCTCTCTAGAGCCGTCATCGTTGGCCAGGGCGTAGCCATCCCTTGCTGCCCGTAGGTTGGTGACGTTGATGGTGGCCTGACGCCTTCGCCCCATCAGCTCGACCAGGCTGGCCACTGGGTATGAGGCCAGGTCTCGACCTTCGGAGACAGGGAGGATGGACACCACACACCCAGCGTCTTTGAGCTTCGATGCCCAGTACCGGGAGAACTTCCTACCGCTCGTGTCGCCATCAAATCCGAGCACGATTTGACGGCCCATTAGGTCAGTGATGTACTTATCGCCCACCTGCCCTGTGCCCGAGAACCCAGCCACCACCATCTCTCGGCCGAAGGCTGCGTACCCGGCGTATGTATCTGACTCGCCCTCGGTCAGCAGGATCGGGAGGGTGGGTAGGTCGCTGGGCCCCTTGCCTGGTGCGTGGTAGAGGGAGGTCTTGGAGCCCTCTCTGAACGTTTTGTCGTTAGCACTCCGTATCCGAATCGCTCGCTCGTCGGGGTAGATGGCAGCCAAGTAGTGGCCCCCGTCCCGTACCCCAAAGGTTGCTAAGGTCTTGAGGGTGATGCTGGGTCGGCCAGACATCAACTCATCGAGGGACTTAGATCGTGTGGTGCTTGAGACCAAGGGGAGCTCCCGGTCCTCCATCAGGACATGCGGGGGGATCTCCGCCATACGTTCTGCGGGGGATATCTCCTCATCCCAGTCGGCATCCAGGTATTCGGCGTAGAGCGCACGCACTACGGGCATGGCTGCGGGGAGTTTGATGTCTCCCTCGAGGCGCTGAACCAGGTCCACTACGGAGCCCTGGGTTTTCTCGGCGAAATCCCCCCAACGCTGCATACCTCCCTCAGCGTGGAAGATGGCGAACGAGGGCTCGTTGTCAACTCGGAAGGGACTGGTGTA
>JAAETM010000238.1 GCA_024228395.1 bacterium
ACAGGTACAGTTGCATGGGGGGCTCCGGGGTTGGAGGGGGGAGGCGGCGTACGCGCCCCCCCCATATCATTCAGTCCTAATTGCAAAAGGTGACGCTGACCAAATTCGAAAAATTCGAAAGCTGGGGCGTGTCCCGGGTCCAATATTGGAATTTCCAGTTGCTGCCGGCAACCCAAAGGATTCCACCGGGCAATTGCCCAGGATCGGGTTGGAACGTCACTTGGCCTTGGGCCCCAGAGAATTGAGTTTCACCCACCCGTTTGAGCCGATACAGGGGCCCGCCCAAGCAGAGGTTGCCTTGGCTACCAGGCGGCAGGGGCGTGAGGCCTTGGCCGAGGGACATCAGGAAGTAACCGAAGTTGAAGGGCGGTATGGAAGTGACCGTCCGCTGCAAAAGCCTGGATATTGAATGTCCTGGTGGGAAGGAACCAGGGCCGGGGTTGTCACGGAACTGCCCACGCCTGGCTTGAAAAGGCCTAACTCAACGGTTCCTTGCGCGGGTGGCTGTGGGCTCGTGAAAACGAAAGTGTGCAGGGTGCCCCAGCGTATGGCGTTGGCATAGGGATCGTTTGAGAAGGTCTCCGTGCTCCAGGTGTGGGTCGGGCCCGAAACGGCCACGCTCCAAGGAGTGGAGTCATAGGGGGAGACTGAGTGGTGGGGCGAACCCGTGAAGTTCGCTTGGGCTGCATATATGGGGTCACATAGACCGTGTATGGAAATCGAACCCACACCCCGCTCACTGGTCAGGTTTTGCACCGAATAGTAGTAGTTCCAAGTGCCGTTGACCCGCTCCACCGCGCGTGAACCCACCCACATGTATCCATGCACCCCCGGACCACCTTCGTCGGTGACCTGAACCGCTTCTATCTGCACGTAGGGAAACCGATCCTGCCAGGCGAAGATCGCCGGCTGCCCGACCGCAGTCGTACGCGCTGCCACTGGGAAAACGATGGTCCGGAACCAACATTTCGGTCCATGATGCGTTGTTGGCGCCGTTGCCGAAAGACTGGTCGTGTTCGTTGATGAACAGGGACTCTGCGATGATTCGTCCGGCCGGGTTTTCTAAAATGGCGATGGGGGCGAAGACCCTGCCGGCCAGGGTCGCCGGTTCGCAGCAAGGGCCAGAGGGCGTGCCATTCCAAGTCCCCAGGCTGCCATCGATCTGCCAGCGGCCCCAGCCGATGGCCCCGTCGTTCACCCCCGAAGTGTCCGCGCAGCCGAGATGCCCAACGTGCCACATGGCGTGGCTTGGCAGGTCCCGCAGCCAGGCTCATTGAGCGCGCAGGATTTGGGGATGGCAAAACCCGCAGAGATCTGCCGGATGCTCCCATTGATCACCTGGTAAAGGTCCTCCACCAGCACCGGATTCCAATTCACCGGCATATTGCCCTGGTTGCAGGTCGTGTTGTGAAAGCTGTAGGCTGCCTGGCCTCCGGACTCCCCGTGGTAGGTCCAAGAGTTGTTCCTGCCCACATGGGAAACCACCAGATCGGGACCTTGGGCTAAGGCTTCCGGGACTGCGAGCACGGCAATGATGGAATAAATAAGGTGCATATTGCTTGAAAGTATAGGGCCTCGGGACCAGAAGCCCCCCCCC
>JAAETM010000239.1 GCA_024228395.1 bacterium
AAGCGCCCTTTCGGAACTCCTGCGAGGTTGCGGATTTCCGCTGGGATCTGCTCCAGCATCCTCCGAAAGCGTGCCGATTCAACCCGCGATTCGCGACGTAACGGCCTGGGCTCCTCCAGCACACAGGCACCCCGTTCTTCAGGGTGGCCGCTCTTATCAAGGAATATCAGGGCCTGCGGTGCCCATCATCGTACGCGGCAGAAGAGAGGTGTGGGCTTGGCCTTCGATGCGAAGTGTGGTTGGTTTGAGAGGCCGCGCACTTGGTATTTGCGGAGGGGTTTAACTACGCGAAGCCCTGTAAGTCGTGTTTGGTTTTTTGGGTTTGTGCCCGTGGATTCTTGGAAATTCACTTTTTCACTTGCGGAAATTTCGAGGTTGCTTGTAGGATGACTCACGTGCGAATCCGCGTCTGAGAAAGGCCGGGTTTTTTTTCTTCTCTTCCTTTTTTTTGTTTTGTCCCTATGAATCTACTTTCGATTTCTGGTTTGGCTGCTACCTCAGCAGGTATGGTTTCCTTGCTCCTTGCTCCTTGCTCCTTGCTCCTTAGCGGCAACTCCCTTGCAAGGGGATCCGATTTTGCGGCAGAGTGCATGGACGGTGAATGATTATCGGGCCACTCCGAGTGTGGTCCAGGGCGCACAGCCTGGCGTTGCCCATCATGCGATCAACCTAGACGGCACCCAGCGCGTCGGTGGATTCTTGGGCTTTCAGGCGGCAGGCAATCCCTTCGAAAGTGCCTGGAGGGGCACTCAAACCCATAATTCAGTGTGGTTGGCGACGGGCGGAGTGGGACAGTGGCAGGTGGATGTGGCTTTGAATGCGGATGGGCCTGGTTGGGTGATTGGACGCACTTACAACTCACTCCAGAATGATGGAGCCGTGGACAGCAACGGCTATCAAGGGCGCAACTGGTTTCAGATGGCGCAACCGGAAATTCAATTGGTGGAGCATCCAACGGACGATGCTTTGGACACTCTGTATCTGATCCATGGTGTGGATCGCTTTGCAGAGTTCGAGCGGGCGAACGCGACTTCGGACACCTATGTGGGCACCAACGGGGCTGCGGGAGCTTTCGTGCGCGCTGCTGGTGCGACCGGGCAACCCGATGTTTGGACATACACGGATACGGCATCGACAACCTATGCTTTTTTTGGCTTCGATGGTGATGCGGGTTTAGCTGCCGGGCAAATTTGGAAGAAGACCGATGCTGCCGGTGAGAGCGCCTTTGTTGGGCACGTCAGCGATGCGGCACAATCGATCATCAACGGCTACGAGAGTGGCAGATTGCGCTGGTGTTTTGACAGCGAAGATCGCCGTTTTGAATTTATGTACAGTGCGAGCGCGATAGGCGGGGCCGTTCGCTTGGAATCGGTGGTCGCACAGGAGCAGGATGGTACTTCTTGGGCCAACCCGGGCACGATCACCGAAGTGGCGCGCGTAGAATACGGCTACGTGACCACTGGAAACGCGGCAGCCATTGGCAATTTGCAGCAGGTGGTTACGACCTCTCCATTGTCTGCTGCGGGCGTGGATGAAACGCGGGTGCTGCACTATCGCTATTGGGATAACACCGCCCCCAACCCGGGTGGGCTCAAGTACATGCTGGACGCCGAAGCCAGCCGCAAGGCGGACCTTGCTGACAACGGTAACCTGGATCAGAGTTTGGGCAGCATGTCCGACAGCGCTATCAGTACCCATGCCGCTGGTTATTGGGAGTACGACAGCAATGGTTTGTGCGATTTGGCCACGATCGGTGGTGGTTGCGGATGTTCAGGCAACTCGCAATCGGGCCTGCACGTCTATTCCTATAGCGACAACCCCAGCTACACGGCCTCAAGCACCTACAACGACGCCCAATGGAAGTCGCGTGCCATCGTTGGTAGCCCCGAGGGCCGCTATTTGACCCAATATTTCGACGAGGTGGGCCAGTGTTTGAGTGTTGTCGAAAGTGTGGGGCATCCCGCAGCGGCTACGGACGTGTGGACAACCAAGGTTGTGCGAGGTGCGGATTCAACCTTGCGCATCGTGGCCACACCTGCGGGAACGATATCCTACAACCACAGTGACGGGTCGAGTGCGTTGAACCCCAGCGGTGGGTTGATTTGGCTGTACTTGCGTCACTCGACGGGGGCCCTCTCGGGGTTCATGCATGAGACTCGCTTTTTCGACGGTTTGGGCGATCCCGGCTCAATCGACTTTAGCTTGACCTTGGATACCCAGGCCTTGGCGGTGGGGGATTCATTTGTGCACCGACCGATTGTCACCGAGCAATGGGCCTACAGCCAATCCACATTGACCGCGGGCGCAGGTCCTGGCGCCACGGTGACCAGTCAATCATCCCTGTGGCATGCGGGAACTTTGATGCCTTCTGAAACCACGGTGACCCTGCCTGCGGTCTCGGCAAGCCACCATGGATCTGGTTTGGCGGTGACTCGCAAGGCCTTTGCAGACTTGCAAGGCAGAAGTACCTGGACCCAGGATAGCGAGGGGATCCTCAGCTACACCCAATACGATCAAGGCCGAGTCGTGCAGCGCGTGGACGATGCGGATACAGGACAGGTGCCTGCTGGGGATGTGCCCGCAGGCTGGGCTAGCAGCGCCGGGGCTTTCCACCGGGTCAGCACCACGACCTATGATCGTGCTGGCGAAGCGGATCAGCTGCATAGCGATGGCACCGGCGTACGCAGCCATGTCACGCGCCTGGCGGATGGTAGGCGCGTGAATCTGCGCGTGCCCTATTCCACCTTGGGCAGTTTGGTGCATGGCGTCACAGGCGTCAGTTTCGAAAACCAAGCAGGCTACGACGAAGCGAGTGGAGCTTTGGCAACCTCAGGGTTTGCGACTGTCGACCTGGCCGCGTTGGTTTCGACCACGGAGAGTGACCCGTTGACGTCACTAAATACCTCAGGCGTTTCCCGCTGGTCCACCAAGATTTATGGCTTGGGCGGCACGCAGATGACCGAAAGCCGGAGCTATTTCCTGATTCCTGCTGCTGGCGAAGGTGTGCAGGGCACGAATTACGATTCCACTTTGTACACCCATAACGACGCGGGAGAAGTCGTTTCGACCACGGCGCCCTACGGCACCATCACTTGGGATATCTACGACGGCAAGGGCCGCATCACCCAACGCTGGGTGGGTACCAATGCCGAGGGCATGGACACGGGGGCTCCGACCGGTGGCGGGGACATGACCATGACGGGGTCCTATCAGTACGATCATGGCAATGCCGGGGGCAACAGCCTCATGACCCAGGAAGTTCGTCGCTTTGAGGAGACCAGCGTCGATGAGCAAGTGACCAGTTATGGTTATGATGCGCGCGGCAATTTGCTCGGGACCTACAATCACGCCGCACCGCACTCGATCAATCAGCTAGACAATACGGGCCGCGTGGTGGCGAGCGCGACCTATGACTCAACCGCTAGTTTTAGCGCAGCTTTGTTGGGCGGCGTGACCACTGAATCGGGTCGTCTGTCCTACTACGAGTCCTTTTACGATAGCCGCGGCCAGCTCTATCAGAGCATTCGCCACAAGCTAAACGCCGCCGGCCAATCCACCGATACCTTGGTCAGCGACATGTGGTACGACGATGGGGGACACTCCATCAAATCCCACGGAGCCCGTATGTCCAAGACGTACTACGATCGCCTTGGCCGCAAGACCCACAGCTTTGACTTGGCGGAGATGGAGGCGAACTTGGACGACACGGGCGCGAGTTCGGTTGCTGGCAACGTGGTCATGCAAGAAACCCAGACCGTTTACGAGTCGGGTCTCAGCAGTCGAGTCCTGATGAACGTGACCATCGGCCGCTGGCCGGGCGACAACGGCGCTGGCGCGACCTTGGGCGCCCTGGATTCGAATGCCGACGGCAGTTCGCTCACCGTGAGTGGCCCAGATATCTCGGGCCGCTATCAGATCAACGCCTACTGGTACGATGCTCTTGGCCGCCGCACCGATTCTGTGCAACTCGGAACCAATGACCGTCAGGTCTTCTATCGCGCCGGCCTTTCTATCCCCCAGCGCAGCGACACCGTGCTGCGTACATCGTGGGCCTACAATGCCGATGGCACCCTGTTGCAGGTCGAAAGCCCCAAGAGCATTCAGAACCGCTACGAATACGATCAATTGGGTCGCACCACCAAGTTCACGGAGAACTACGTGGACGGTACACCTAGCGCATCCCATCCGGACGAGGATCGCGTGACCCGCTACGCTTACACAAATGGCCTGCGTACCAGCTACATCCTGGAGCAAGCCAGCGGCGACCTGACCACCACTTACATCTACGGCACCACCAAAGGCGCCGTACCCGATTCCAAGATCGCCACGGGGCACCTGCTGGCACGGGTCAGTTACCCCTTGGCCTCGTCTGGCACCCAGCCCGAATCTAGCTTCGCCTACGACGTGCAAGAGCGCACTTTCTGGAAGAAGGACGCCGCCGGTACCAAGCGCCAATACGACTTCAACGATGCTGGCCGCTTGCACAAGGACATCGCGCTCGAATTGGGAACCGGCGTGGATGGATCGGTACGAATGCGTGAGTATCTGTACGATGTGCGTGGACAAATG
>JAAETM010000240.1 GCA_024228395.1 bacterium
ATAACCCCGCGTCAGGTGCACATGGGGCAAACCGTTGCTCCAAGCCGCCAGGCGATCCGCCGCCCGGTCCCCGACCATGATCGCGCTGCGCGTCTGAAAGAGGATCAGCAGTTCCTCGATCATGTCGGCCTTGTTGCGAACACCTGGGGTCTCCAAGCATCGCCCCTCCTGAATCCAACGGTTCAATCCACCCGCCTCCATCATGGTGTCCAAGTAGGATTGGGAACAGTTGCTGGCCACCCCCATCGCCACGCCCCGATCCTGCAGGTCCCCCAGGGTTTCTTGCACACCGGGCAAGAGCCCCAAACGCCCTTCACTCAGCAAACGGTGTTCCTCTTCCGAACAGGCCTCCAGCACCCGCCTGCGCTGCTCACGATCCAAGTCCGCGAATACCCGATCGAATCCCTCCTCCAAGGGCAGCCCCACCATGGACATCCACTGCTCGCTGGTGGGTAACTCCCGCTTGAGGCCGAGCGCGCCAAAGGCCCTCAAGGCGCCCGCTCGAGCCGCATCGGGCCAGAAGCGATCGGTGGCCACCAGGGTTCCGTCCAGGTCAAACAGCACCGCATCGAAGGGAAAATCAGGGCATTGCACGGGTCCAGGATAGGAATTGGGCGTCCCGATCCCCACCCCGTACACGGGAACTCGCCCAATTCCGGCCCCAAGGGCACGCGCCGCTCGGTTCGGGGCGCCTTGGGCGATAAACTCTGGGGGATTCAGCACCCCGACGACCATGCAAATCCTCCTCAGCCTCCCCCTCCTCGTCCTTCCCCTGCTCCCCACAACGCAGGAGGAAGCGCCGCCCGCGCAGGCCCTTATGCGGGAGTTGTGCCAGCAGCCAAGGGTCGCCGGCACGCCAACCTCGCAGCGCGCCACCCACATGGTGGCCCGGGTCTTGGCGGAGGCCGGTTTCCTGGTTTCCCTCGACCACCGAGAAGTGCTGCTGTCCCTACCGCGGCGGCTGTCCATGCAGGCCTTCACCGATGCTGAAACGGCTTCGCCCAAGATCTCGCGCATTTGGAATTACGACCCCGACGCGATTCCTGCGGGTGACATCCCCCCCTTCAACGCCTGGAGTGCGAGTGGACTCGTGCAGGCGGAAATTCTGGACGTGGGTTATGGACTGCGAGCGGATTTCGAAAAGCTGAAGGAAGCCCGCATCAAAATCGAAGGCACCATCGCCATCGCGCGCTACGGCAAAGGATACCGCGGCAGCAAGCTGTCCCTGGCGGAGGAGTTCGGGTGCGTGGGCCTGCTCCTTTTCAGCGACCCGAAGGACGACGGAGCAGGCAAGGGAGCCACTTGGCCCGAGGGTCCCTGGAAGACCCCCAACAGGGTTCAACGGGGCTCCGTCGGGCCCATGGGCCATTTCCCCGGTGACCCCTCCACGCCGGGCTTCCCCTCACCCGAACCTGGTCGCAACGTGGGTGAAGGCAAAACCCGATTGGCCGACTTCGCATTGGCGCAAGCCCTTCCAAAAATCCCCTGCATGCCGATCGGTGCCGCCGATGCCGCATTGATCCTGGCAGACCTGGGACGGCGACGCGTGCCCGATGCCTCCGGCAAAATGCAATCCGTTGCTATCGGACCGGGACCCGCCAGCGTTCAACTTGAAGTTGATGCGCCCAGGGAATTGCGCACGATCACCAACGTGATCGGGAGCTTGCAAGGCACTGGCCCCGGCGTGGTCATGGCCGGCAACCACCGGGATGCTTGGGTGCGCGGCGCCCAGGATGCGGGCAGTGGAACCGTCACGCTGTTGCGCGCTGCCCAGCACTTGGCCGCACGGGTCGAGAATGGCTGGAAACCGAAGTCCACCATCAAGTTGGCGTTCTGGGACGCGGAGGAGCAAGGCCTCATCGGCAGCACCGAATGGGTGGAAGGTCACGCGGGCACCCTGAGCCAATCCCTGCAACTGTATATCAACGCGGACGCCGTGGTGAGTGGCCCCAATTTCGGCGCATCCGGTTCCCCAGGCTTGGAACCCTACTTGGCCAAGGCACTGTTCGACATGCAGAATGTGGAGGGTGCCAGCGGCCCCTTCCCCACGTGGCTCACCAAAGAAGGCGGCTTCCGCAAATTTGGATTGCCCGGATCCGGTTCCGATTTCGCGCCATTCTTGCACCACTTGGGACTGCCCGTGATCGACATTTCTTTCTCCGGGAACCGGGGCGGACAATATCACACGGCCTACGACAATGTGTCCATGCTGGAACGCTATCTTGACCCGGGGTACAAGAACCATGAACTCGCGGGGCGCACCATGGCCGCCATGCTCACCACCGCATCCGAGATGGGTCGCGACATCTTCAGCGACAACCATGCAGCCCGCGATTGGGCGCGCCGTGCCCAAGAGGCAGGCGACTGGATGGGAGCCCGACAAGCGAATGGGATCGCGTCCGCGTTCAACCGCCTGGCAACCACGGCACAAAATGCCAAGAGGGACGTGCCCCTGCCGCCCATGCTGTACCGCGGATTGTTACGTTTCGAAGGTTTGCCAAACAGGCCCTGGTTCCGCAACTCCCTCTGGACGCCCGACCAGGAAACGGGCTACGGCAGCAAGAGCTTTCCAGTCATGCGCAAGTACGTCGATGAGGGCTCATCCGATTTGCTAAACAAAGAAGTAACCCGCTTGATCCAAGAGATCGATGCGCTGAACCAAGCCTGGGCCCAACTGCCCACGCGTTCCGAACCGGAGCCCAAAAAACAGAATTGAATGCCCTCTGGCCTTTCTTCCGGCGCTTTCTGCTCTACCGAACCCGCCTCGTGGCGGGTTTATTGTGTATTCCCCTGGCCCAATTGGCGGATGTGGGCATCACGCTCTTCATCGGTGATGCGATCGACCGCGCGCGCTCGGCGGATGGGACAGACTGGATGCGCAACGTGCTCATTTGGCTCACGATCTTTGCCCTGGCCCGGGTAGTGTTCCGCTTCCTGCAACGCTGGTTGATCGTGGTGGTCTCCCGGCAATTCGAAGTGGACCTCAAGCAGGACACCTTCGATCGCTTGACGCGCCTCTCCTTCGACTTTCACAACAAGAGTCGCTCGGGTGATGTGGTCAGCCGCTTGACCTCGGACGTGGAAAACGTGCGCATGTTTCTGGGTCCCGGCATGATGTACACCGCCGGCGCCGTGGTCGTGGTGCCCTTCTCCCTAGCCGTGCTGTTTTCGATCCAACCCGAGGTCACCTTGACAATGATCGTGCCCATGGTGTTCATGGGATGGGTCATGAAGAAACTCACGCCGCGCATTCACCGCCATTCGGTGGCGGTGCAAGAGAGCTTGGCGGATATCAGCCACCGGGCCCAGGAAAACTTCGGGGGCATCCGCGTGGTTCAAGCCACCGGCATTGAAGATGGCCAAGCCGAGCGCTTTGCCAAATCAAGCCGCAGCAATCGGGATAACCAAATCGCAATGGGGTCCGCGCGAGGCCTCACCCACGCTTCGATCCACGGGTCCTTCGATGTGACCTTCATCGTGATTTTGGTCGTGGGCGGCTTGGCGGCCATCGATCGAACCCTGCCCGTGGGCGGGCTGTTCAAATTCATCGATCTGACCATCAAAGTCTTCTGGCCGCTGATCGCCATGGGCTGGATCGCGGGCATGTTTGCACGCGCCTCCGCCAGCGCCAAACGGGTCACAGAATTGCTCGAGGAAGAGCCGACCATCCAGGATGGGGAGCATCCGGTGGACCTGGATCCGATGCGCGGGGAGTTGGATTTGTCCGAGGTCTGCTTTTGCTATGAAGGAGCGGACAAACCCGCGCTTCAGGGCATCTCCTTTGAGGTGCCTGCGGGTTCGACCTTGGGCGTTGTCGGGCCCACGGGAAGCGGGAAAACCACGCTGCTGGCCCTCATGGGTCGACTGTTCGACTGCGAGGGCAGCCTGCGAATCGACGGTCACCCGATCACCAGCGTCAGCCTGCAAAGCTTGCGCAGCAGCCTGGGCTATGTGCCCCAAGACTCGTTCCTGTTCTCGGCGCCCTACGACGAGAACATCCGCTTCGGCGCGGACGCTGAGATGAGCGAGGAGCAGGTACGGGACTATGTGCGCCGGGCCGCCATGGAAGACGAAGTGCTCAACTTCCCTGATCAGTACAAACAACTGGTTGGCGAGCGCGGGGTGACCCTTTCCGGCGGACAGCGCCAACGCACTTGCATCGCGCGCGCCCTGGCCAAGGAACCCCAGGTTTTGATCCTGGATGATTGCCTATCGGCCGTGGACTCGGAAACGGAGGAAGCCCTGCTGAGGAGCCTGCGTGAAGCGGGGCAAAGCCGCACGGTATTGATCGCTGCCCACCGCCTTTCGAGCGTTTCGTCCGCCGATCAGATCCTGGTCCTGGGCGAGGATGGGTCCATGGAAGCCAAGGGCACACACAAGGAACTACTGGCCAGGCCTGGCTGGTACAAGGACACCTGGGCGCATCAACAGCGCCGGGTACAACATGCGGGGGAAGGCGAATGAGTCGCTACCAAGAGGAGGACGGCGCGGTCGCGAGCAAGGCTTGGGATCATCGCCTATTCCAGCGCCTGTTGTTCTACGCCCGCCCCCACTGGGGGTTGTTCGTCGCGTGCTTCGGTGTCCTGTCGTCCCTGTTCGCACTCGAATTGGCGGGGCCATGGATCTGGCGGCAGGCCTTGGATGGCCCTGTCAGCAACGCCTGGAACGCACCCGAGGGTGCCGACCGTTCGGTCTTTGTGGATTCCCTGCTGAACTGGGTGGCCCTCTACGCAGCCGTCATTGTTGGCGCCACCATCCTGCGCTACTTCCAGGTCGCGACCCTGAATCGCACGGGCCAAACGGTCATCCACGATCTGCGCACCCAGCTCTTCAAGCACATCCAACGCCTGGACCTGGCGTTCTTTGACAAGCAGCCCACAGGCGCCCTGGTCACGCGCGTGACCTCCGATGTGGAGAACCTGGCGGAGCTGTTTTCCTCCGGCATCGTGGCCCTGGGTTTCGACAGCCTGCGCATCGTGGTCTTGGTGGCAGCCCTATTCTGGATCAACGCCAAATTGGCCCTGGTCGTCTTGCTCCTGCTGCCAATCTTGATCGGAATCTCCATCGTCTTTCGGGGTGGCGCACGCAAGGCCCACCGCACGGTGCGCGCCAGATTGGCCAGCCTCAATGGATACCTGCAAGAGGTGCTATCGGGTGTGCGCGTGGTTCAGGTCTTTCGCCGGGAAGAACGCGTCTCACAGCGCTTCGGAGAACGTCTGAACGCTTACTTCCTGGCCAACAAGCGCACGATCTTTCTCTTCGCACTCTTCTTCCCCGCCATGTCCTTGGGGGTGTTCATCATCCAGGGCACGGCGCTGCACGTGGGGGTCAACGCCATGGCCGTGGATGAATTGACCTATGGGCAGTTTTTCCAGTTTTGGCTCTTGCTCGATATGTTGGTGCGGCCGATTCGGGAATTGGGCGAGCGCTACAACGTGCTGCAATCGGCGTTTGCTTCCGCCGAGCGCATTTTTCAGGTCCTGGACACGGAGTCCGGTGTGGTGGAAAGCACCTCCCCCAAGAGTTTAGATCGCCGCGACGACACACCGCCCCACATTCGCTTCGAGGACATTCGTTTCTCCTACACCACCGGCAAGGAAGTCCTGCATGGGGTGAGTTTCGAGATCCCCCCCGGGCACACCGTGGCCCTGGTGGGCGCAACGGGTTCGGGCAAGTCCACCCTGATCAACCTGTTGTTGCGGTTTTATGACATCAACCATGGTCGCATCACCCTGGACGCGATCGACATCCGCGACCTGTCCATGGCCGAGTTGCGCGCTCGCTTCGGATTGGTCCTGCAAGAGAACTTCCTCTTCTCAGGAACCATCGAAGAGAACCTGCTGCTGGACCGCCCTGGCATTGATTCATCGGACCTGCGGGAAGCCCTCGCGTCCAGCTCCGCGGATCGCTTGGTCGACGGGTTGCCGGGTGGCTTGCAGTCCCCCGTGGCGGAGCGTGGCGTGACCTTTTCGACGGGTGAGCGACAGCTTTTGGCCATCGCTCGAACCCTGGCTGGCAAGCCGAGCGTGGTCATCCTGGATGAGGCCACCGCGAGCGTGGACTCCGAGACCGAAGCCAACATCGAGGGCGCCACCCGCCACCTGCTGAAAGGCCGCAGCGCCCTGGTCGTGGCCCACCGGCTGTCCACCATCCGTCGAGCCCACCGGATCCTGGTGTTGGACCAGGGTTTGATCGTGGAAGCGGGCACGCACCAGGAGTTGCTCAAGCAAAACGGAACCTACGCCAAACTGCACGAGCTGCAATTTGAAATGGAGAGCTGATCAGTTCACGGATTCCTGACCCAAGGTGCGCAGCGCCGCCTGCGCCACACGTTCTCCAGTGATCGAAGAATTGTCCGCATCCTTCCGATAGGAACAGTAATCAGGCGAGGTGCTGATCACCTTCTCACCAAGGCCGTAGAGCTCGATCTCCGCGGCGGAGGTGGGTGCGAAGAATGCGACCACAGGCCTGCAACGCGCGATCGCCATGTGCATGGCCAGGGAGTCACTGGAGATCAACAACTGCAGGCGGTCAACCAGGGCGGCGAACGCCCCCAGGGTATTGTCTCCCCCGCCATCAACCACGTGCAGGGGGTCGCCGAGCGAGGAGGCGCGCAGCAGGATCTCCTGGTTGCGCACGGCTTCGGCCAACCCACCAAGGATCAGAAAGTGGCACTTGCCTGCGAGGGCGCGGTGCAGCGCTTGCATGCAGTTCACGACCTCGGGTAGAGCCATGGTCTTGGAGGTCCAACGCCCACCCGCCCCGGTGTTCATTCCGATCACGGGATGCCCATCCGTCATGCCATGGGTTTCGAAAAAGGCTTGGGCGCCCGCCTGATCGGCCCCGGTCAAATCCAAGTCAGGCTGTCCCATGTCGACCCCGAACATGCGAGCAAAAATCGCGGGATGACTTTCTTCGTTGACGACTTTCAAGCGGTCGGCGGCCTGCTTGCCAAGATGTGAGAGCAGCCCCATGTCGAACCAGGGTGCCACGTCGTTTGTATAGTCGCGCCCACCCTGTTCGGTGAGGAAAGCGCCGGTCAGTTTCGGAGTGGCCTGGGCACTGGCAAGCCGGCAGAGCGGCTCCTCATCGTCCAGGGAAAACACCCAATCGAATGACTGGTCGGTCAGGCTCTGGCTGAGCGCGGCGACCTCGGCTTCGTCCCCCGGGTCCACGCCCAGCGCCACGTCCACCGAGCGGTGGCCCTCCACCAAGCGACGCGCACCGTGGGCGGTCAGCCACGTGATGTGCAAGTCGGGAAATCGACTCGCCAAGCCGGGCAAGATCGAAGTGGTGCGCAGCACATCTCCTAGGGCGCCGGTCTTGATGATGAGGATTCGAGTCATGGTGCGCTGGTCTCTGCTTGGGCATGGCCCGCTTCCGGTCGGGCGCATCCCCCTCTAAATCGGCCACATACGCAGGAATGAGAGCCAAAATCCTAATCAATTCGTGGACCGCCGGTTGCGCCTATCTAGAATCGGCCTGGGCCTCCCCAAATCCCCACCTAACAGCCCGTCAGTGCTTCAAAACCCGCTTCAAAAGGCTGGCCTCATCGAACTTGGCGCGCAGCCCGGCGGGAAGGTGTTCGCCAAAATCTGGCACCGGGTGCAAGCGCTTGCTGTCCTCGGGCAAGTCAGGGATGCGGCTCGCCACAAAATGCCACGACGAGTGTTTGTCGGCATCGGCAAACACTCGGTTCATCCGGAATTCACACTCTTGGACCAAGCCGTGGCCCCCGCCCCCGTACTGCCAGTTCTTCTTGTAGGCGTTCAAGGCCTGGAGATTCGAAGAAAAAGTGGCTCCACGAATCCAAGCCAACGAACCATCCTTCACCTGGATTCCGATTTGGCAGCGCTCGATCCGCCCGCCAGACCAAAGCAGATGGCTGTCCTCCCCCACGGAGACGCCCTTGTCCCCACTGTCCTTCAAGGTCGTATTCGCCACCTCTATCTGGCTCATCATCAGGTCGATGGCATCGTTCCCGCTGTCGGCAAACCGACAACCCTCAATACGCCCCTGGCAACCATCCAGATCCAGAGCATCGGAGAGTGCGTTTTCAAAAGTGCAGTCCTGGATCAAGAGATCCTTGCCATACACCACATGCACCATGTCATCCACGATTTGCCCCTGATTGAAGGTGCAATTCACGAGCTGAAGACCATCCACATCGTGGGCCGAGAGCATGGCGCTGTATTCCTGAAGGCCGTCCTTGTAGCCGCTGCCCCCCGAAAAATGAACGTTCTCGAAGGTCGAACCATCGGCCTTGGAAGTGCGTATGGCAAATGTCCCCCACGGCTCTTGATTGGGAGTCGCCGGTCCAATCCGAATGGGAGGACCGCTTCCGGCCATAGCCGTCACCTGACCATGCACAATCACGCTAGCTCCCTCCTCCATGGAAAGAACCGTTCCAGCTTTGATGTGCAAACCCCCATGTATCTCGGTCAAACCGCTCAGGGTCCTATTGCCGGACCACTGCACGGCTTCGGCTGGAGCCGCATCAAAGAGCGCACCAAACTCATCCCCTAGCCCCGCTCCAGCGGGCGACTCGTTCACCGGAATCTCAAGGGCCGCCCCCGCCAGGTCCACGCTAGAGATCTGCTTGAGCTGCAAGGGGTCCTGATTCGAACTGGAGATCCGCAATCGGTAGGTCAACGGCCGCGGGAAACTCCGATGGGTGAAGGAGTGGCCACGCTTGAACGGCTCGATTCGAATGCCGGGCATAAGAGGTTGGCTGAGTGTCACCCGTGCGCCCTGTACCTCGGCCCGGGCGCGAGTTTCACCAGGGGCCCCCTCGCCTTCCACACTCCAAAAGTAGCGCAATCCTTTGGGGGCATTCCCAGTGAACTCAAGCTGCAAAGCAGCCACCGGCTTCCAGCCATCCACCGTCACAGACAGCGTCCACTCCCCAGGGGAAAGGGCTGAGAGCTCCCCCCGAATAACCCGGGCGGGTTGGGTCACGTGCCGCGCTTGAAAAATGTCGAAGTATTGCTGCACCGTGGCCAATAGGGCCTCGATGGCTTCGCTTGCCCTGGCTGGACTGCTGGGCAGAATCGAAAAGGCCAGGGCTGGATCGTGCTCGATGGACTTGAGGACCTTGGGTGCAACCCCCCGCATTTCGGCTAAGAGGCCCTGCCCTTTTTGATCTCGGAAGAACTCGTACAGGGCCTGGTGCTGAGCCCACCGGTAGCGGTGGTCATGGGCCAACACGGAATCGAGCTCGGAGAAGAGGGGCCACTCGAAGGCGGGGCTTTCCGAAGTCGGCGCCCAGGCTCCACCCCAGGCGAGCGGATCCCAAACCACCGGCTCAAAGCGGTTGCGCCAAGGATCGTAATACAACTTCCAGTTGTGGTAGGAATCCACGTGTCCGGTTTGCACAAGGGTGCGAAAGGCAGCGAAGCGCCCCATGGCATCCATGTCCAAGATGGACCCCAGAGCGCGTGCTTTTTCCGGGCCAGGGGCCCAGTCCAACACCTGACATAGGCGCTTCAGCGAATCGGCGTGCTCGTCGGAGTAATGGTTGTTGATGGCTGCTTTGGTCCACAGACCGGGCATATCGAACACCCGGTTCTCAAATCCCGGGACCGCATCATCCAGCAGCAGATCCCCGCCAAAAAGATCTCCCGGCATGCGACTCTGGCTTCTCAAAAAGAGTTCATCCACTTGACCGACCAAGGTGTGCACTCCCCTCTCCGCGCCGTTGATCCGCAGGTCCACGATCTCACTCACCGGAGCCAGCAAGGCAAACTTTCTGGCCAAGTGATGGCCGAAGTGCTCTTCCAAGATCCCCCAGGTTTCGGGCACGATCAGGTTGAACTTGCGTATGCCCCGCCACAGATGCTTTTTCTTGGTCTTGACCCGCCAGGACTTCTTGCCCAAGGCCCAATGGTGCATCATGTCGCCGCGATAGCGCACGCTGGCATTTTGGATAGCCCCGCCGGGGTGCGTGATCTTGGCTTTGACGTATTCCTTCCCCGATTCGGGTAGGCTTGCGTTCAGCTGGGCTTCGCCTCCCTGGGGCAGAAAAAGTTCAACCGTGCGCAGACCGCTATCCGATTTGTCAATGGTAAACGCCAGGCCCACGCTGCGTCGAATGCGGTTCCACTCATATTCCATGATGGGCCGCAAGAGGTTCGATTCACCACCTTGCACATCCAAACGCAAGCCCAGGGTCTGATAACGATCCACGACTGCCGACAGCCAAATGCAGAACACCACGGTTGTGGGCACCGTAATGAGCAAGCTCCAGGTCAGCAGCCTATGCCAGAACTTTTTCCATCCCTTGCGTTTCACTGCCCCCCCCCCGAATTTGCCTCAAGCAAACCTCGGGCACCCAACAACTCGCGCAGCGGTCCATGTTCCTGAGCCGCTTTCAACAAGGGCTCGGGCAAAACGCCAAGGGGGTGAAAGGACACGCGCAGGGCGCGCAAGGGAAAGGGCGGAGCTTTGAGTGAAATGCGCGGGTCGGACTTGCCGAACAAACGCATGCGCCGGTGCTCCCCATCCCAATCCCCATCCCGCGCTTTGAGCACCGAAAGCTCCACTCTTTGACCTTCTACACCCAAACCCTCAAAACGCAGCTCGCCCAAGGAACCCTCGCCCTTGGCGGGTGGATCCACGCGCAAGCGCCGCATGGTGGCAGCACTTGCAAACTCAAACTCCACAACGCAGTTCGGGGAGTCGAAGGGAAATTCCCCTTTTCTTCGCGGGCTTGATTGCATCTTGGATTCTCCTACCGGTTGGAAGAAGAACTGCCACCCCTGCGCCAAACCTTTTCCACCCGCGGCCTGCAAATCCTGCGTGACCTCCAGAGCCAACTCCCAATCCTGTTCGATCAAAGCCAAACGAAAATCCAGTTGTTGGGCAGGCTCCCAAGCAGGTAGCGCCAAGCGAATGCTGGTCAATGACTCACGCGCATTTTTCAGATTCTTTGGCCGCCCCTTTTCCATCAGCAGCTCAATGTGAATCAGCCCCTGCTGAACGTCACGGGGCGCCAACTCCACCAAGCGCCCCTGCCAAACGATCGCGACATCCAGCTCACCCCACTTGCGAGCTTCCGCCACATACCACACCACCAAATCGCGCCAAAGGGAAAAGCGTCGTTCTCCAAAGCGCACTTCCCCCAAGGATCGCAGATGTGCATTTACGTCCGCGTGCAGGGTCTTCCCATCGGGTCCGCCTTGCTCAACGGCCTCTTGCACCCGATCCCAAATCACTTGGGTGTCGTACACATGACGGTCGCACAGCCGGCGATCCGCCGCCTGAACCCATTCGGGGTGAGAGCCATATGCCCAAATGAAACCCGCGACACACAGGCCAAGGGTCAGGAATAACAGTCGAACGAAATGCAGCATGCTAATGGGGGTCCGACCGCAGTATAACGTCCCCCAACGCGCCTTCCCCGATCAAGATCCAGGATTACTCCCAATGAGAATCACCCGCCCGAAATCACCAAAATGAGCTCCAACACATCCCCATGGTCGAGCAGATGATCCCCCTGTAACTGCTGCTCACGGCGCATCACCGCCGGCACGGGCTGACCGTGAACGAGTAGCCAGTGCTCGCTGCCTGGGTACAGGTCCGAGACCGCCTGCAGGGCCTGGGCTAGCGTGGGCCTGCCCTTGAGCAGCAAACACAGCCCATCCCCCAGGCGCGCTTCGAGGGCTCCTAGGAATCGAAGCTCCACACCCACAAGGTCCTCTCCGCCGGAACCAGAAGTGCAGAGTTCGATGCGCTCGTCGCGACCTCCACCCACCAAGCTGGGTGGTATTCGTGTCCACTCCGCGCGGCCCAAGCCTGTCAACGGCTGCGGATCGGGATGCCCATCGGGGCGCAATCCTCGCAGGCGCAGATAGTGTTCGCCCTGCTCCCGTAATTCGGGCGCGACGTTTTCAAGGGTGTGGCTTGCGAGGGCTCCAGCGGGCCGCCCCGCAAAGTCCAGCTCACGGAAGAGCAGAAGCGTGTTAGCCCCCACCGCGAGCAAGGCTTCACCCTGGTCTTCCGCCCCCTCCACGCGCAACCCCGTGGGGAGCACGCATTCGCCAAGCTCCGACAAATGGAAAACCCCATCGCTCAGAAGAGCCGCCACCGAGAAAGCACAAACCCCAAACACATCCACGCCACAAATCAAATTCTCATGCCACCAAAGCAGACGGCCCTTGCCCAGCGTGGACGCCAGGGCTTCGCTTCCCGCGGGCAAATGCATGGGCGCGACGATGGAGCGCATGCGCCCCGACCCGGTTTGCTGGCCAACCAAAAAGGGATAGCTGCGCAACGGTTCGGTGCCGCGCACCCCCAGATGTTGCGCGAGATTGTGAATCGGATCGGGAGCGGGGCGCAGGCGCTGGCCTTGCAGATGGGAAGCGGGAGCTGCCACCCCATAGTGGCGCGCCAAGCTCAAAGTGCCCTCCCTAAAACTCGCTGGCCCCATCTCGCCCAAACACAACCGCCGCAAGAGAACCGTCAAGGGCAACCCCTCCCGTTCATCGTGCCTTAGGAACAATTGCAAGCATGCCGCGGCTTCGCGGGCATCCACACCCAAATCATTGCAGACCTGCAAGACATCCTGAATTCCATGCCCTTCGGGTTCCCCCGCCAAGTCCATCAACGGACGCAAGGCGCTAAAGCGCGCGCTGGCCTTGCTGCGATCGGGCCGTTCGAGAACAAATCCGCATGGGGTGGGGCAACCACTGCAACCGTGCCGCTCCAAGTCCTTTTCGGGAGTGGGGTCTCGGTCGGCTTCACGCAGAGGTTGCCCCTCGGCGCGGGCGATCAGACGTGGGGAACGCATCAAACTCTGCAGCCATTCGTCGGTCGCACTCGATGCCTGCACCGGCGCAGCGCACACCACGATGGCGGCCAGTCCCGTGCGAGCCAGCACCGCGCCCAGGCCTCCGCTGCCCACGAAGCTCGCGGGGTCCTGACCCGCGCACAGGTTGGACCACAGCACGCCCGCGTGGGCTGCGGGCCCGTGGCGCAACACGGAGGCCTCGCCGAATCTTTCGCACAGGACCCCGGCGACTTGATGGGTGCCCAGGGCTTTCAATCCGGGGATGCTGTGCAGCTGAAATCCCCCATGCTGGTGCAATACCAAAACGGCATCTGGTACGGGAGTCACTCCGCAGAGCAGCAAACCATCGCACAGGGCGCCCAACCTGCGAGCCAAGTCCGATCCTACCTGCCCCTGATTCAAGTGTCCGGTCAAGGGCGAACGAGCGATCACACTGGCACGCGATGCCGTGGCCTGCCCAGCACGCACAGCCCGCCCCACCGCCAGAGCCAAGGTGGCGCCCGGGGTGATTTTCCAAGCAGCCAGGGCCAGGGCCGCGCCCCCCCAACTCGCCACGGCGCCCAGACCTTCCCCAAGGTCCCTCGCACCAATTTTA
>JAAETM010000241.1 GCA_024228395.1 bacterium
CGCACGCTGGAGGTCGCCCGTTATGGACTGCGCTTCCTGGGGCTCGGGATATCGGGTGGTGAAGAGGGCGCGCGCACCGGCCCCTCCATCATGCCTGGTGGAGACCCGTCGGCCTGGCCAGAAGTCCAGGGGCTGTTTCAAACCATTGCGGCGCAGGTGGACGGCGAGCCCTGCTGCCGATGGGTAGGAGAGGGTGGCGCTGGACACTATGTAAAGATGGTGCACAACGGTATCGAGTATGGGGATATGCAGCTCATCTGCGAGGCCTTCCACCTGATGCATGCCGGGCTTGGGATCTCCCACGATGAGATGCAGCAGATCTTCACCCAATGGAACCAGGGGGTTTTGAATTCCTATCTGATCGAGATCACCGCCGATATCCTCTCGGTAAAGGATAGCGACGGCACGCCGTTGCTTGAGCGGATTCTCGACAGCGCACAGCAGAAGGGGACCGGTAAATGGACCGGAATAAGCGCCCTGGAACTGGGCGTGCCCCTTACCTTGATCAACGAGGCGGTCTCTGCCCGGGACCTCTCAGCGCGCAAGGAGGAACGCATACATGCCGCGCAGCAGATCGGGGGTCACAGCGGAGGATTTACCGGGGAGAGGGCGCAAGCCATCCATGATCTGCATAACGCACTTTACGCCTCAAAGATCATCTCTTACGCTCAGGGCTTCATGCTGATGAGAGAGGCCGCCAAGAGCCATGGCTGGAAATTAAAC
>JAAETM010000242.1 GCA_024228395.1 bacterium
ACACGCCCAAGAGCCCGAGTGAGGCTGCGCCAAAGCCCTCCAAGAAGGTTGAGGGCCAGGATTGGGGTGATTGACGGAGAAATTACGTGTCAGAAACGTCCGTCTTTGGCCAAGGTCTCGTACAACAGGGCCAAGATCCGGTCGGCTGCGTTTTTCACAGCACGTCTGCAGCCCTGTTTCAATCAACACACCATGAGAACGATGATCATTGCCCTCGCAGCCATTCTGTTGGCTCCCTGGGCTTCGGGAATGGCCACCCAGAAGGCCAACGCAGAATTATTCACGCGCGAGGTCGGCGGCCAAATCCAGGCCGCCGTGCGCGTGAGTGTGGAAACCAGCTGGTACATCTACCACACCGACCTGGGACATCCCGACGCCATCGGGAAGCCACTCGCGTTCGATTGGAGCGGCGGTGACGTGGACTGGCAGGAGCCGGTCCTGCCCAAACCCCACGTGGGCGAGGTCGATGAGGAGTACATGGATCCGTACACCTACAACTATCACACGGGCACGTTTGTTGTGTGGTTCAACGGGGCGGCCAACGGGGCCAAGGCGACGGACCTCAAGCTGGCGGTTTCCGGTCAAACGTGCAGTCATGTAACCGGAATGTGCGTCCCCTTTGATGCGGACCTGAGCGCCAAAACGTCCGACACCATCTGGGCCACCGCGCCGGCTTCCATGGCGGTGAAGCAAGGTGGAGCCGGCGGAGCCAAGCCCGCTTCTTCTGGATCCTTCGGGTTTGATTCTGGCTCCCTGGGAAGTCTGGACGCCTCCGAAAACACCTTCGGCTGGACCCCCGACTACGAGCAAAATATCGATGCGCGCTACAAAATCGAACGCGCCGGCACCAAGGTCCGCGCCACCATCGAGATCGATGTGGAAGAAGGCTTCCACGCGTACCATGGGCCGACCCTGGATGATGTTGGACCGGGTGAGCCCTATGCTCAACCCACCGTGCTCGAATGGGAAGGCGGCGTAGTTGAGTGGGGTGATGTGGTCTACGCCAAACCCCATGAGGAAAAGGGACTGAATGAGGCCGGCCCGGTCATGATCAATGCCCACCACGGCACTTGGACAATGACTGCGGATGGCACCATTGCAGAGGGAGCCGACTTGGAAGGGATCACCGCTGTTTTGACTGGTCAGGTGTGTGACGACCAAGGTTGTTTGCAGTTCAGTCTCGAGTTGGAGGCTGAGGTGGCAACCGTGGATGCTTTGAGCGCCGCTGGAGACACCGCTGCCGACGAATCGGAAGAACCCGAAGAGAAAGGCAGCCTCTGGGCCCTCATCGGCCAAGCCATCATCTGGGGTCTTATCACCCTGTTGATGCCCTGCACCTACCCGATGATCCCGATCACGATTTCGTTCTTTACGAAGCAGGCGATATCTCGTGGCGGAAGCGTTCTGTCGCTTTCCCTGACGTATGGCGCTGGTATTGTCGTGATCTTTATCGGAATAGGCTTGTTGGCGGCCCCTGTGATCATTCCCTTTGCTCAGCACTGGGTGACAAACATGATCATTGGATCCTTGTTCATCTACTTTGCATTCACCCTGTTCGGGATGATCTCCCTGAATCCCCCGGCGTTCATGTTGAAGATGGCGGGGCAGGCTTCGATGAAAGGCGGCCTGTTTGGGGTGTTCCTGATGGGCGCAACCTTGGTCATCACTTCCTTTACTTGCACCGCGCCCTTCGTGGGAACTCTGCTCGGCTCAGCCGCGGCAGGAAACGCGGGAATGGACGGCATCATTCGCATCATCGTCGGCATGGGCGTCTTCGGATTGGTCATGGCGATACCCTTTGTGATTCTCTCCATGGTGCCTGGAAAGTTGCAACAGATGCCTAGTGCTGGCGGATGGATGAACACCATTAAGGTCTTCATGGGTTTTGTCGAACTCGCCGCAGCGCTCAAGTTTATCTCCAACGCGGACATCTATATGGGGTGGGGAATACTCAGTCGTGAAGTGTTCATCATCCTATGGATCGTCATTTTTGCTGCAGCTGGCATTTACTTGATTCGTGGGGCCTTGAGTACCACCAAGAGTCCCCTGCGCATTGGCACCGGAGTCGCTACGCTTGGTTTCGTTGTGCTCTTGGCGATCCTCCTGCCGGGCCGGTCCGCAGGTCGTGTGGGTACCGCATTGTTCCCCGATTACTCCTCTCCTTGGATTGTTGAGCTAGTCGGTGGCAAAGGCACCTTGAAAGCCAAACATTCCATCGTCGAAGACGATGTCTTGGCCGCCGTGGCTCTGGCCCAGACAGAGCAGAAACTACTGTTGTTGAATTTCACGGGAAGGGTATGACAAAACTGTCGCATGATGGAGGGTCAAACCTTCCTCCAATCGGCGGTCGCCGAGAAACTAGAAAACCACTTTGTTGAAGCGCGCATGCATGGGGATACCCACCCGGAATTTGCCGCATTCGCCCAGGAGCTGGTTCACACCAAGGCCCTACCGGTCTATGTGATTGTTCCCGCAAACAGTGACCTCGACTTCACGTCGGAGTCCTTCGACCCGACCAAGGTTCGAATCCTGTCCCGCTTGGATGGGGCACTGGGCGCCAAGTTCGAGGGATTCCTCCAGGCGGGTTTGGACGCTCAATAAGCAAGTTCGCGTTCCCAATCAAAACCCCGTGTCCCGGTTCGTCGGTGGCACGGGGTTCTTCTTTGGGCTGTAGCCGGGGCGACCTGACCTCCTTCATATGCTAGAGTCCCGCCTCACCTCAATTTCGATCCCCTCCCCGCCATGTCGCAACAACCCGTCAAACCCCAACTCGTGCTCCACGAGAACACCCAGTTCTCCTCCCAAGCCATTCACCTGGCCGGCAACGCTTTCAAGCACTGCATTTTTGATCGCTGCACCCTGGTCATGACCAACGCTCCGGCCCACTTCGAAGGCTGCCAGTTCAACGCCTGCAACTGGCGCATCGAATTCGACGTCATGCACGGGGACCCGAACACCACGCAGACCCTTAAGAACCTGCTGGCCATGATCTCCAACCCGCCCACCGCAGCTCCCGCGGGCGCGCCCACCGCCCCCGAGGCCAACGGCAGCGACAACTAGAGGTTCTGCACCTGCCCCTTGCGACCAAGGCCCGGGCCTTGTTTGTTGGGGAGCGAGTGCAACTGCCTGGGTTCCGTGTGGATCTCCTGGGGCGAGCATGGAAAGCCCCCATGGGGTCAGGAAAGGGGGGTGGCTGACCAGCAGGGCCCTTGAATTGGCCCAAGTTCTGAAAAGCGTGCCTGAGGTGCTTGAATCGCCGTTTTTTAAGGGTCTGGCCAGGCAGATCCACACGCAACCCAGGCAGTTACGCCTTGGCCCTTCTTGGGTTCGAGGGTGGGATCGGCGGCAGGGGAGCATGCCCACTGGCGGTATAATACCCACAGGTATTATACCCACGAGTATATATCGAGGGTGCGGACGACCCCCCAGTCACCCCTCACTCAAACCCAAGCAGCAAGCCACCCTGGTAAGTCAGGAAACTCGCACCCCACGCCAGCGCGGTCATATACCCAAACATGAACAAGGGCCAGAACCACGACGCGGTCTCCCGCCGGACCACCGCAATGGTCGCCATGCACTGACATGCCAGGGCGAAGAAGATCATGAGCGACATGCCGACCAGGGGCGTGTAGACCTTCTCACCCGATTTGTGGGCCTCCCTCTTGATGCGGTCGCGGAGTGAGGTCGATTCCTCGTCGACTTCCGCGCCCACGCCGTACACCAGGCCCATGGTCGAAACGAACACCTCGCGAGCGGCAAAGGCGCCGATGAGGCCGACTCCAATCTTCCAATCAAAGCCGAGCGGGCGCAGGGCGGGTTCCACGGTTCGACCCATTTGCCCCGCATACGAATTGCGCAAGTGACTCGCCGCTTGTTCCTGGTCGATGATGGTGAGCTCTTGGGAATGGGCGTCGCCCGATAGCGTTTCTTCCGCCACCACCCGGCGCGCATCGAACGGGGCATCCAGCTCCGCGTTATTGGGGAAGGAGAGCAGGAACCAAAGGCCGATGGTGCAGGCCAGGATGACGGTGCCCGCTTCGGTCAGGAAGACACGGCCCTTTTCCCAGGTTTCCCGAATGACCGTGCGCAATTCGGGGAGGCGATAGGGCGGCAACTCCATGAGCAAGGGCACGGCGGGCCCTTTCAGAATCGTGCGCGACAGCACGGCAGCCGCCGCCAGGGCGATGACCGTGCTAAAGATGTACATGAACACCATCAAGAGGCCTTGCACCGGCATGCCGAAGTACATATTGGCCGGGAACAGGGTGGCGATGATGAGCGTATACACCGGCAAACGCGCGCTGCACGTCATCAGCGGCACGACCATCATGGTGATCAACCGGTCGCGGCGGCGCTCCATGGTGCGCGTGGCCATGATGGCGGGAATGGCGCAGGCGAAACCGGACAACATGGGCACGAAGGCGCGGCCGTTGAGTCCCAAGAGGCGCATGATGCGATCCATCAGGAAGGCCACGCGCGCCATGTATCCCGACGCTTCCATGACCGTGACGAACAGGAAGAGCAGCAGGATCTGTGGCAGGAATACGATCACCGAACCCACGCCGTTGATGATTCCTTCGGTGATCAGATCGCGGAAAAAACCCTCGGGCATGGCTGCGCCAACCTTGTTTCCAAGCCAGCCAAATGCCCCCTCGATCCAACCGATGGCGGGGTCGGCCCAGGAGAAGAGGGACTGGAAGAGCAGGCCCATGGTCAGCAGGAACAGGGGGAAACCGGACCAGGGGTTGAGCAGAAGTGTGTCCAAGCGGTTGGACCAGGTCGACTTTGTTTCTTTCGCTTCGCTCAGGAACGTGGGTGCTACCTCATCGATCCACTCGAAACGGCCGCGCACGATCTCCTCGTCGATGTCGCGGGATTCGGAAACGGCGAGTTCGCGGCGTTTGGCGACCGCAATACGCACCTTGTCGGGGATTCCTTTCAGTTCGTCGTCGTCATCCACGGACAACAAAGCCCAGAGCGCGACGGCTTGACAGCGGCGACCATCGCCGCAATACCAACCTGCGGGGAGGGAATCGCGCACCGCTTCCACGTCCGCGGCGAGGGCGCCCTCCGGTTCCCAACGCGGCTCGCAGGTCGCGTTCTCCGGGTGTTGGAGCCCATGATCCATCGCCTTGATGAGCTCGGGAACACCATCACCACCCTTGGCCGAGATTGGAATCACGGGCACGCCGAGGGCCTCGACCATGGCGTCCACATCCACGCTTTCCTCCGGCGCGTTCAGGCGGTCCACCATGTTGAGCGCCACGATCACGGGACGCCCCAGCTCGAGCAACTGCATGACCAGGTACAGGTTGCGGGTCAGCTGCGTGGCGTCGACCACAACCAGTACCAGGTCCGGTACGGGGTAGCCTCCGGAACCGCTGCTGGCCAGGAGCGCGATCTGCTCCTCTTCACTGCGCGCCGCCAAGCTATAGGCGCCGGGCACGTCGGCGAGTTCTACCTTTCCACTCTTCTCAAGTTCGAGCGTGCCCAGGTGGCGGTCGATCGTGATGCCGGGGTAGTTGCCGACTTTCAGCCTTTGGCCGGTCAGCTTGTTGAACAGGGTCGTCTTGCCCGTGTTCGGGTTGCCCGCGACGACAACCAGGGGGAGCTTTGCGCCCGACCCCTTATCTGGGGAGCCCACTAGGCAGCCTCAGGTTCCACCATGATGCGCTCGGCTTCGGCCCCCCGAAGGGTTAGGTGGCAGCCCCGCACAACGATCTCAACCAGGTCGTGCACGTCGGAGTAGCGCAGGAGCCGCACCTTGGTTCCGGGCAATAGGCCCATTTCCATGAGGCGACGGCGGAAACCGCGGTCTCCGTCGACTTGAACCAGGCGCGCAAAGCGCCCGCGGGGGAGGCAAGGAAGAGGTGTCATGTCAGCTATATTGAGAATCGGTCTCAATCGGGATGGACTTTATAACACAATGGACAAATCCGATGCAGACCCCTTTGTGGGGATTGTTTTGCATCAAGGAAGACCCGTTATGGGCCCGTCAGCAGGGTTTGGGACCCAAAGCCACCCTCGAGCTATGCCTCTGGGCCCCCCCGGATTGCTATAACTGCCCTGGAGCCTCCAATCATGACCACCCAGACCCCAAACGAGCCCACCTTGCAGAATCCCAAAGAAGTCGCCGGCCGCGCCGCCGCCAAGCTCGTGGAATCGGGCATGACCGTGGGGCTCGGCACCGGATCTACGGTCTATTTCACCCTGGTGGCCCTGGCCGAGCGCATGCAAGACGAAGGCCTGAAGCTGCGCGGGGTTCCCACGTCGGTGGACACGGAGAACAAGGCCCGCGAAATGGGCATCCCGCTGGCGACCCTGGAGCAGGTCGAAGCGATCGACCTGACCATCGACGGCGCCGACGAAGCGGATCACAGGTTCCGTCTGACGAAGGGCGGCGGCGGAGCCTTGCTGCGCGAGAAGGTCGTCGCGAGCATGTCCGCGCGCATGGCCGT
>JAAETM010000243.1 GCA_024228395.1 bacterium
CGGTGTCCGTCCCTGCGCGACAAGCATACTCCCACTGGGCCTCCCACGGCAAGTGAGCTATCCAATCAGCACGAAGTTTGCCACTCTTGGTGAGCCAATCGCAAAACTCCGCAGCTTTTAGCCAAGACATGCTATCGGCGGGATTTCGGTCACCTGGAAAGTGGTTCTTGTGGCCACTTGCGAAGACCGCAAACTGCTCCTGGGTCACGGGGTAGGTGCCCAGGTAAAAATCCCGGGCGATCTTCACGGAATGGACGGGTTCTTCATCGGGATACTGACCACGCGCCCCCATGCGAAAGGTCCCCGCTCGAATGTGCCGAAAGTGCATGCGTTTGCCTCCTCCCAACTCGATGGGAAACCCCTCTGGCTCCTCGGGCAATAGGAACCGCTCGATCGCTTCGCTATCCCCACTCATCCCTCCACCTCCCCAGAAGGCGGTACCCCGCCCGGAGCCTTCTGCCCGGAGCCATCGGCCCCACGCATATCGGTTTCGGGCGGGATCCTACCAGGGGATTTGTCCCCAGCCCGATCATCGAGCGGGGCGCAGGAAGGCGCGACGTCCGGCGGCGCTTGGGCGCCCCCGTGCCGGGAAGCAGACAGACCCGGAAGCCGATGTTCCTGTTGCGGTTGCTGGCCCTGTTCCTGTTGCGGTAGGCCGAGCGGCAGTTCCTGGCCGGATTGTTCCAGGAGCCGCCCCGCAGCACGCGGTCGGTTCACTTCTTGCGCCTCCCCTGTTCTTGAAAATTCGAGCATCGCTCGGCGCCAGTTTCGATCATCGGCCCAACGCGCGTGGGCGAAAAGGGCTGTGCAACGATCCTGCAATTCCTGCTCGCCGATGCTACCGCGGCGAGCACGTGCAACCAAGTCGGCCCAGCGCCGCCGCAACCGCCGCCGGCCTGGAGGGTTCAGGCGCACCCGATCGGGGTACAAGGTGAATCCCAGCCAGGGCACGCCCAGCGAACAGCGGTTTAGGATCCCACCTTGCTTGATCTCGAGTCCGTAGAGCCCCAGAATCCGCTCCAAGTCTCCGCGCACGCGGCGCAAGGTGATGTGGTCAGCAAAGAAAAGCATGTCATCCATGTAGCGTAGGTAGGCCCGGATTTTAGCGTGACCGTGCACCCAATGGTCGATGGGAGTGAGAAAGAAATTGCCCAGATACTGACTGGTCAAGGCCCCGATGGGTAGGCCCCGGCCTGGGCGGCTGTGGTAGGAATCGAGCAACCGATCCAGGAGGTCCAACAGCCGCCGCTCGCGGAAGCGACGTTGGAGGGCGCGCCGCAGAAGATCATGATCTACCGAGTCGTAGTACTTGGCGATGTCGACC
>JAAETM010000244.1 GCA_024228395.1 bacterium
ATATGTAGATGAAGGGGTCGTCCGCGCAATAGACAGTACGTTCTTGAGCTCCTTGTTTCTGTTTTCTGTGTTAGCGCGTCCACAGTAGTTTTCGTACACGCGTTTGGGCTTGTTCCGTAAGTTGGTTACTACAAGCCGGGGATTGTTCTTTCGACGGAAAGGAAACCAAACATCGGCAGGTAGCACCATGTGTCGTAAAACCCATTGAACAGAACGCCCTGCTGTACACCGTGTGCCAGACCGACCGAGGGGGCAAGGTCGATCACAATACGGGAAGCCTTGGGGTGCCGTCGTTTGAGGCTCCGTACTGCACTGCGCTCCAGGCTGCGAGCCATGCCCACCACCTCACGACCAATGACTCCATTCTCGAACCTCGACAGCGTAGAGGTGGATCCGAGGCACACACTCCCAAGAGGCGACCGGCCGCAAGCAAGCGCCATGGCCGGGTCAGCATCCATACGTGCACTATCATTGCAGTCTTCGTAGCCAGCTGCGATGCCGAAGATCCTTTGCCTAAGCAGTTCTCCAATAGTGTGCTGGATCTTTCCCAGCTGCCTGGGGTCCACGATTTGGGCGGCCATGGACTCAGTCAATCCGAGTTTCTTGTCAGCTGCCGCCAGCAGAATGACGCCAACATCCGAGGTTAGGGATCCGGAGTCAAACGCCACTGTAACGGGCTTAGAAAATTGGCCTTCGAAAAGGACAGACTGTGGGGTAGACTTCAACATACAGCGCTCTCGTGATTTGCTTGTTTCAAGTGGTTATGACCTGATTCTCGCAGATTGCGGCGCGCTGTTCACGCATCACCTATGGCCTTCGTGAAAAATGCGGGCTAGTGATGTCCGCCCAACAGCGCGTAACGTATTCACGAGAGAAGGGCGCGGCGTGCACGCTTGACCTTCTCGATCATGTCCAGGGCCGAGGCGGTACAGATGTACGGCGTTGTGTTGGTTCACGTACTCAGTGATTCCGCCGATCGAGTCGCTCACATCGCAGAAGCTTCTGCGCTTGAGGGCCTTCTCGTTCACGTCTACGACTGGAGAAGCTACGCGCGCGGGGGCTATGTTGCTGCCAACCGAGTCAATAGCTACACAATCGGTGGTAGCGTTGATTAAGAGGGGCCTAGAACAACACGATCGGCGCCATATGTGTAAATGGGGACTTGTAGGGGGAACCTCGGTACGCACAGGAAAGAGGGCTTAAGCGACCGTCGAGTTGTGTCGAAACCAATTTGCGTGTCTTGCGTAGTTAATGTCCAATACGCGGTACTTTCACGCCCCCCCTGTGGATTGCCAAGCCCATGATCATCTCCAATTCGAAAAACCTGTCTCTTTGTAGCCTTGTCCTACTCTTCAGTCTACTGTTCGCGGCTTGTCATGGCAGTAAGGACCCTGCTCCCAAATACACGGTTGGTGGCACCATTTCTGGCCTGACCGGTACCCTGGTGTTGCAGAACAACGGTGGGGACGATCTGACGCTGACCGCGGATGGGGCTTTCACTTTTGCTACTGCTTTGGCGGATGGCGCGGCTTATGACGTGACGGTCCTCACCCAGCCGGCGGGGCAGATTTGCACGATCACAACAGGAAGTGGCACGCTTGCGGGAGCGGATGTGACGAATGTGGCAGCCAATTGTGTCAACACTTTCACAGTCGGTGGTAGCGTTTCGGGTTTGACCGGTACCTTGGTGCTGCAGAACAACGGTGGGGATGATCTTATCCTGACCGCGGACGGGGCTTTCACGTTTACTACCGCGTTGGCCGATGGCTCGGCTTATGACGTGACGGTTCTAACTCAACCGGCGGGGCAGATTTGCACGATCACGACAGGAAGTGGCACGCTTGCGGGAGCGGATGTGACGAATGTGGCAGCCAATTGTGTCAACACTTTCACA
>JAAETM010000245.1 GCA_024228395.1 bacterium
AGATGCCTACTATGCCCTCTGCTGACTTCTGCTCGATCACGCCAAGGGTTGCCCCCAGACGCGCTGCCGGTGCGGCTTTAGGGTCCGGTGGCCAGTCCAGGTCTTTCGACCTGGGCCTCAGTCCGGCTCCCATGACCGCGGATCCAGCTTTAGGGTCCGGTGGCCAGTCCAGGCCTTTCGACCTGGGCCTCAGTCCGGCTCCCATGACCGGTGACCGCTCGTCGAGCAGATCTCCCCGGATAAGGACATGTACTGTCGCTGCACAGCCGCGCCATTTACCGTATCCCCCGAACCACAGGGCTTCGACATGTTGTGCTGTCTCGCCCCAGGGAAGTCGGCCTTCTATGGCGTTCGTGTTCCTCGGCTCGCAGCTTTGCCGCGGGCTTCCTTCGGACGACCCCTCGCGGAGCCGCCCTTGCCGTAAGCTAGTCATTCTCTCTGTCCATAGCGTGGACGGTGGTTCTCTGACAGGGGACTTGCACCCCACAAGCACATGCCCATGCCGGGCGTACACAATTTCTTAGAGCGGAAGCGCAGACGCTCCGCTCAAGAACAGCCGTTACGCGACAAAAGGAGACAACAATGCCACTTTTCGATCGGATCACACTTGACCCAGCTATGATGGGCGGCAAGCCCTGTGTTCGCGGCCAACGCGTTACCGTAGGGATGGTACTAGGCCTTCTTGCTGCAAAACGGTCTCCTCAAGAGATACTCAAGGCGTACCCATACCTTGAAGCCGAAGATATCGATCAGTGCCTGGCGTACGCGGCTTGGCGCATGGAGGAACGTGATCTGCCACTGGCCGCATCATGAGCATTCGAATCGTAATCGACATGAATCTG
>JAAETM010000246.1 GCA_024228395.1 bacterium
AAGGCGAGGGCTGGTTGTCGCGTGGCCCATCGGCGTAGGCGGTACAAGGAGTTGCTGGGTTTCGCGGTTACCGGCCGTCCTGCACAGGCATTGGCCAGGTCCGCACCGAACGCTTTCATGCTGGCATAGCGGCGCCCGGGCTCGGGACGCAGCGCGCGCAGTACCACAGCCTCCAAATCGGTGGGAACCGATCGGTTTCGCGGAAGGATCGGATCGGCGTCGCCCTTGCGAATGCGCTCTTCGGTCTGCGTGCGTGTTTTGCCGTGGAATGGGGGCTGCAGGGTCAGAAGCTCATAGAGCGTCGCTGCGAGTGCATATACCTCGCTGTGCTCGTCGTAAATGCCCGATTCGAGTTGTTCCGGGGGCATGTAGAGCAGCGTGCCCGGCGTGGAACCATGCCGGGTGAGTTTTCTCTGATCGGTTTCTTGTCCGGCGATTGCGTGCAACCCAAAGTCCACCAGGTGGGCTCGGCCATCACTGCTAAGCAGAATGTTGGACGGCTTGACATCCCGGTGAAGAAGGCCCTTTGAGTGCGCATGTTCCAAGGCTTCCGCCACTTGCTGCACAATGTTCGTGCAAGCGACGGGCCATGTTTCCTTGAGGTCCCGAGTTAAGTGCTGCCCGCTGAGTGATTCAGGAGCATGTCCGACCAAACTCTCCAGGACTTCCTCGAGGTTCACTCCGTGAATGGATTCCATGACGAAGAAAGGCACGCCTTCGTGTTCTCCAACAAGGTGAATGGGAACGATGCCCGGGTGTTGCAACTGCGCAACCGCTTCCGCTTCCCGCGCGAACCGCTCGCGGGAGGATTCGAAGTGCAGTTGTTCGGGTCGGATCAACTTGATCACGACCTCCCGATTCAAACTGATTTGCCGCGCGCGATGAACGATTCCCATGCCACCAACACCCAGGACTTCGAGCAATTCAAAATCTCCGAAGCGCCGCGGGGAGGGAGCTTCTCCTATCTCGGAGGACTTCTCACAAAGATCGGAAAGTCCGAACTGCCTCAGCAGCGCGAAGCGGTTGCGCAGGCTTTCTTCGTGGGTGGGATGCTCCGCACAAATCACATTCAGGGCGGATGCTTGCTCGTCGAAGGGGAGCCGTAAGCAATCGGCCAGGGCCGTATCGGGGTCGTTGTTCTGTTGAGAATCCATGGTCAGGTTGTCACTGGGGTTGTGTGGTCCACACTCCGTCATTGGCTATGCTATACTCCTTAGCAATTCTGAGATGAGTAATACCGACTTGAAGGATGGAAACGGGCAATCTCCCGATGAGGGCAGGGTGGAACAATTGCTTGGCCAGCACTTGCCCGGCTTGCGCGGCTTCCTTCGTAGAAGAGCTCCCGAGTACGTGCTCGACAAGGAATCCTCTGAGGACCTGGCGCAATCGGTTTGTCGGGATGTGTTGGAGCATTTGGAGGATGGTCGTTTCGAGGTAAGGGGAGATGCGGAGTTCAAACAGTGGCTCTATGACGCCGCGCTTTGGAAGCTGCGTGCTCGGTCGAAACACCTGAGGGCCCTCAAAAGAGAGGTCGCCCGGGAGGTTGCTGATGTTGGGGGAGAAGCTACTGATCTGTTTGAACCCAGGACGTCGATGACGCCTAGCCGCATTGTGAGCACCGAAGAGCAGCGCACCGCCGTGCGCAATGCAATCGCCAAGCAGGAAGGCCGCGACGCGGAGATCCTGACGTTGGCAGTTCTTGAAGAAAGGTCGCACAGGGAAATCGCTACCCAGTTGGGGATTTCAGAAAGTCACAGCCGTGTGCTCCTCTCTCGCGCCCTGGTCAAAATGGCGCGAGAGTTGGAGGACGGATAGTCTTCTATTCGATCCATACCTCCACCGTGCGGTCGGCGTTCATGGTGACGGTTGCGCCTACTGACCCAAAATCCTGGTCAACGCCAAGCCAGTGGCTGAAGAACGATCCCGAGGCTACGCTTGGCGTGAGTGAGACGATGGTTCCCGCAGGAAAGGTGGCCTGGCAGGAGGATCCACAAGCGATGCCCAGGGGGAGGCTGGCAATGCTTCCTGCGCCTCCTCCGTGGAGAATGACCGTCAGAGTGAAGGTGCCTCCGGGGGGGGGGCCACCCGTTCCCGGGTCGCTTGGCGCCGCAGTTCCTGAGCACTGACGAGCAACGATCGTATCTAGCAGCGGAATGGGCGGGTGGAAGACCGCCGACTCGGGGGGGAGATTGACGTTGTAGAGTGTCGTTTCGGAAGCCGTTTCACCCACAATGTTCTCGACAACTGCGTTTTGCGGCCATTCGCCATGTTCTATGACCGCCGCGCATCCCTGCACGACATTGCCATCAAGGTCCGTACGAAGAATCCACGCGTCGCTGCGCTCACCCAGGGACAGTGAGTTCCCAGCGACTAGGAAGCCGTCATCCAAGGAAACCAAACTGCGAAAGTAGTCTGCCTCAAGGCCTCCGTAGATTGTGTACCAGGTCGGTTGGAAGTCCTCGTCCAGTCCCATCAGGAGCCCATTGGCGGGATCAAGACCAGGTACACCATTGATACTTGTTCTTGCTGCAATGCTCGAAGCGAGCAGATAGCCGCCATTGGGATTTTGGACCACAATCGGAGAACTCACGGTTTCGTGGTCGTAGAGTCCATAGATCCAAGAGCCCAGTAGGCTTCCGTCCTCATCGAGTAGGCACAACCCAGATATGGCGCCCAGTTCATAAATAGGAGCGATCGCGACCAGGAAACTATCATCCAGTGGAAGGATGGATTTGGGTGCAAATCGAACTTTGCCAGCCAGCAGCCAGGGCGTGCCGAGGGTAAGTTCTCGGCTCCAGGTAGTGGACAGGTCCGCTGACATCCGAACGAATTCAGTCTTGTCGGGAGTGGGTTCGTTCAGGTCTGTTGAACTGGCCGCGCCGATGAATCCGCCCCCTGGAACAGGCACAAGACTGTGGTAGTTCCTGTCTATGTGGTCACTTGCATCCGCCAGCGTCCCCATGCCTTGAATTTCGACGATGCGGTCACCACCCAAACCAGCGAGGAGTTTTCCTTCTACAAAGGCCAGAGGGGAAGAGAAGTGTCCCGTTGTGCTGTCGGTGGGGGCACTGGTTTGCCACTCAACCAAACCATTCGCATCCAATTCGATCACCCAGGCGTGCCAGGTACTGTCGATGGGATTCTCAGGGTTGTACGGCAGGCGCCCGGAGATTACGTAACCACCCGAGGGTTTCTGTAGGCAATCGATACCCACCTCACCCACTAGATGATCTGTCTCTCGAACTACTGTCCCGGTGATCTCAATATTGTCATCCACCCTCGTCAAAATCTGCCCATTGTCGACGATCCATGACTCGGGGCCAGCCCATGCGCTTACCGCTCCAGGTATGTTCACGCTGCCCGTGATGCCGAGGGCGCGAGTGATGCCCACAGCCCCATTTTCGTGAACGACTTGAAGGAGGTCCTGCTCGGGATCATATGCGAGCTCCAGTATCGGCGCGCTCAGCGTTCTGATTTGACCCGCGGACCCACCTGGACTGAAGGCCCAGAGCACATCATCCTTTGCAATCCAGAAGAACAAACCCATGGGCCCGGCAACCCCCTGTGAGGCATTCGCCACGACGGACATTCGATTGTAGGTTCCCTCCACCGGCCACGAATCGACTTCTTCACCGAGCGCATTGAGTTCAATGGCTCTCCATTCGTCGAGTCCATTGGGAAACCCAGAGTGGCCCAGAAGAATGCCCCCAGGTTGTCCCGCCGAACCCGACAGTGTCCACGCATCTGCATCAATGGTGTGGATGTCATAGGTGGTTTTTGCGACCTCGGCTCCCAGGGAATCGATCGCCAGAACCTCGGTCCTGGGTTCGCGATGGATGTGTCCACCCGAGCCTACTGTTTCCGATCCCGTGGAGATGACGAAGGTCATTCCGTTTCCTACCGGAACCAGGCGGCTCCAAACGAGATCGGTGTTTCCCTCGAGGTAGGTGAGCCATGAGCCGGTCCCCATTCGTTTGTCTTCCCAAACGATGGCTCCGCCCGGTGACAGGTCAAAGAGCCACAAGCCGTCCATGCCGATAGGGCCATTGGGTCCAAGCACCGCTGCCTGAATGATGGCCACCACCCTGAGGTTTCCATTCGGGAGTGGTAAAATGTCCATGACGGTCTCCCTCGCGGTCCCATTGGCTTCTGCAAAGGGAAGCCCCGGCAGCGTGCCGGAATCGTATGTTTGGCTCCACTCTTGAACGCCACTGGAGTCATGCTTTGCGATGACCACGTTGCCGCCGTCGAGCAGGTAGTTTCCCGTCGTGGCGGACTGGGGGTTTCGGTTGAGGTCCGCATAACCAACCCACACGGAGTCATCCGCTCCCTCCTTGGCGAAGCGGAAATTGAGGAATGGGCCGGAGGAAGGTGGCTGCGCACCCAGCGTCCGGTTCCATTCGATGTCCCCGTACGCGTCCAGTTTCATGGCCCACAGGTTTCCGGAGGTACCGTCCGCACTTCCTTCTCCACCATCCAGCCCCGGGTCAAATGAGGCCCCATACACTCCGGTCACCAGGAATCCGCCATCGGCGGTCGGGATGGCCTTGTTGGCAGAATCGTCTCCGGGGGAGCCGAAGGACTTCGAGAAGGTGGGCTCCCCAGAGGTCCCAGCACCCGACACGGATCCAAAGCAGCTGGCAAAAAGGGCCAGGAGGCAGGCGGCGAGCGTCCCGAGGCTGAGTTCGGTGGAAAGGGGGCTTGCTTGGGCGGCACTGTTTCGGTTGATTTTTGGGGTGATTTTTGGGGTGGGCATGGGGTGACTCCGGGGGGATCGAGCAGTCAAAGTGCTGCTCCTGGAACCTGAAAGGCCGTTCGCCCAGGACCGCTACAAGGAAAGCCTAGATTTCTTCGGAAGGCTTCCGATGGGGCCTCCTGGCGGATATCCTCACGGCCTCACCACCCCGGCTTCCTCGCACCAACCCTCCCAACCCTCCCATGTGCGGATTCATTGGAATCTTTGGTCCTGATGGCACGAACGTGGCGGGGGAGATCTACGAAGGTCTCCTCGCTGTTCAACACCGTGGCCAAGACGCCGCAGGCATCACCACTTTCACCGACCGTTTCAACGTCAAAAAAGGCTTCGGCTTGGTTGTGGAGGTCTTCAACGAGGCCAACATGCTGCGCTTGCGCGGCAACTTGGGCGTGGGTCATGTGCGCTACCCAACCGTCGGTGCCGGTACGGACGAAGATGCCCAGCCCTTCCACCACACCTTTCCCCTGGGTGTGGCGATGGCGCACAACGGCAACGTGACCAACTTTGTGGACCTGCGCACCAAACGCTTCACGACCACAGGAACACGTCTCAACTCGGATTGTGATCTCGAGGTCCTGCTTTACGTCTTCCAACAGGCCCTGGCCGAGCGCTTCTATAAGAAAGACGGCGTGATCGACAAGGAAGACGTCTTCTACGCCGTCAAGCGCGTTTACGAGGACGTGAAAGGTGCCTACTCCGTTTGCGCCACGATCGCGGACCTGGGCATGGTCGCTTTCCGCGACCCCTACGGCATCAAGCCTATCTGTTTTGGCGAGAAAACTACCAAGGCTGGTAAGTCCTTCGCCTGTGCTTCCGAAAGTGTCGTGCTCGATGTGAATGGCTACGAACGCACCCTGGACATCGGCCCTGGCGAGGCGGTATTCGTGGGGCAGGACCGCACGATTGATCAACGCAAGGTGGATCCCAAGCCGCACCACCCGTGCATCTTCGAGCTGGTCTACTTCGCTCGCCCCGACTCCTTCCTGGACGACATCAGCGTTTACCGCACGCGCCAGCGCTTCGGCTATGCCCTGGGCGAGCAGTGGAAGGTGTCTGGAATGCCGACGCCTGATGTGGTCGTTCCGATTCCGGACTCCTCCCGTGATGCTGCCATGGCCATGGCCGAGCAGATGGACATCAAGTACCGCGAGGGGCTTGTAAAGAACCGCTATATCGGGCGTACATTCATCATGCCCAACCAGTCCGAGCGGCGCTCTTCGATTCGGCGCAAGCTCAACGCTATTGAACTTGAGTTCAGGGGCAAGGACGTGCTGCTGGTCGACGACTCGATCGTGCGTGGCAATACCTCCAAGCACATCGTGGAGATGGTGCGTGAAGCGGGCGCCAAAAACGTGTACTTCGCCGTTACCAGCCCACCTTTGGTCGCCCAATGCCCCTATGGCATCGACATGGCCAGCAAGCGCGAGTTCATCGCCGATGGTCGCAGCGTGGAGGAGGTCGCCAAACGATTGGGCGTGGACAAACTCATGTACTTGGACCGCGAAGCCATGAACGCGGCGGCCAGCACAGGCAACCCCAAGGTCACGTCCTTTTGCAACGCCTGTTTCAATGGCAAGTATCCCACCCCGGACGTCTCTGCCGAATCCCTCAAAGCCATCGAAGTCGAACGAGTTGCCAACCGGGACAACGTGCCCGATCACGTCTAGGGCTTGATTCGTGCGCGTCCTGCTCACTTCACCCGTCTTCCCGCCCGACTTGGGTGGTCCGGCGGTTTACGTGCCCTCCATGGGCCGTTTCCTGGTGGAGCGTGGGCACGATGTTCAGGTGGTGGCCTTTTGCAGCGAGGAAAACCCGAGCGGCTATCCCTTTCCCGTGCACGCGATTCCCCGTGGACCGCTGCCGGTGCGCTACCTCAATGCGTTTTGGCGTGTTTGGCGCCAAGCCAAGCACGTGGACGTGGTCTACGTGAACGAACACTTGGCGCTGCTGCATGTATTGGCGGCTAAGCTGCGCTTCAAACCGGTTGTCATCCGCATCATGGTGGATGGTGCGTGGGAGATAGCCCACCGCAAGGGCTGGTGCGGCACGCATGATATCGTCACCTTTCAAACCAACAAATACGGCTTCAAGGTTGGATTGACCCGCTTCCTGCAGAAGCGCTGGTGGGGGTGGTGTAGCAAGATTATTTCTTGCTCCGAGTTCCTGCGCCAGATCCTGGTTCAATACCATGGCCAATCCCCGGACAAGGTGAAACGTATCTTCAATGCCTACCATGGACCGAACGTGGAGGACGTCTCCGAAACCCAGGCCCAGGCCCGCGAGCAGTTGGGGTTGCGCCGCGACAAGCGCTACCTGCTAACGATCTGCCGCCTTATGGTTTGGAAGCGCGTGGATGGCATCATCGAAGCTCTTGTGGGTTTGCCCGAGGATGTGGAGTTGCTCGTGGCGGGCGAGGGTGACATGGAAGACGCGTGGTGCTCCCTGGCCAAAAAACATGGCCTTGAATTCCGCGTTCATTTTCTTGGCAACGTACCCCACGCTCAGATTCCGCTCTACATTCGAGCCGCGGATGTCTTCGTGCTCAACTCCGAGTACGAAGGCCTTTCCCACACCCTGCTCGAAGTCCAAGCCCTGGGCACCCCCATGGTTGCGAGTGGCGTTTGCGGCAATCCCGAAGTGGTCGAAGATGGCGTCACGGGTTTGTCGGTGGACCCGCAGGACCCTGAAACCCTGCGCCTGGCCCTGCAACGTTTGCTGGACGATCCTGAACTTGGGCAGACCTTTGTCGACAATGCCTTGGCGCGGGTTCCCCTTTTTACCCGCGTCGGCACCTTCAGCGAGGTCGAGCAGGTATTGAAAACGGTGAGTGGAAAGGACTGAGCATGACCGATCGCATCATCTACAAGATCTTGCCTGAAGCCCAGTGGGAGCACGCCCAGGTCGTCGGAGAGTTCCACGGCGCTGGGATTGACCTGGAAGATGGATACATCCACTTTTCGACCGCCGAACAATTGCGCGAGACGGCCAGCAAGCACTTCGCCGGGCAGGTGGATCTGCTTCTCGTGGCGGTCTCGGTTGAATCGTTGAAGAAGCTCAGGCCTGGGGCGCTCAAATACGAGCCCTCACGCGGCGGAGCCCTGTTTCCCCACCTGTACGCCGCCATGCCCCTGGAAGCGGCCCCATGGGTCAAACCTTTGCCGTGGCTGCATACCGGTGAGCACCAATTCCCGGACCTCGAGGGTTAGCCCCGCCCGCCCGCCGGCCGATGGATTGATTCGCGCCGGTTGCAAATGTCCCATGCCACCCGGCGAATGGGAATCCCGCTCCGAAGCCCCTTGATGGGGTGGGGGGGCCGCCCCCCGGGCCCTGTATACTCCCGATCCAATCGATGAAGCTGCAGTCGTACATTTTCAAACAACTGGTCGTGAGCCTCGCCATGGCTGTCGCGGGCATTTTGTTTGTGGCATTGCCCGGGATCGCCGTCTCGACCGTGCACCGCATGCCCAATGCGGATGGGGGCATTCTGCTGCGATACCTGCCCCTGGTGCTCAAGACCCTGGCGCCCCATGCCTTGCCGATCTGTTTTATTCTGGCGGTGGTTGCGACCTATGGTCGTTTGGCCGCGGACAGGGAGTGGACAGCGATCCTGATGGCCGGCGTGCACCCTTGGAAGATGCTCCTGCCCGGCGTGGCGGTGGCGGGCATGTTGGGTGGTTTCACCTATTGGATGGTTTCGGTGGACATGCCGTCCTCCAAGATGGAGCAGCGTCAACTGTTGCGTGATGCGACCAACTCGTCCCTTCGAAATCTGCAACCGGGGCGCACGACCCTGGAGTTCAATGGGTTCTTTCTGAAGACGCGCGATCGAGATCGTGAAGATCCCAATATCCTGTACGATGTGCTCATTCGGGACTTGGATGATGACGGCCAGAGTCGGGCCATCTATGCGGATAAGGTTCACATCCGAACCGAAGGCGATTGGCTCAAGGTGGATCTCTACGGATACAGAGTAGAATTCTTTGGGTTTCAGGCCAATTCGAAATACGTTCCTGCTCCCGCCGAGGGTGAATGGCTGTCCTTGCGCCATCGCATCTCCAGTTTGCTGGGTCAGGACGGCAAGATTGAGTCCAAAATCAAGTACTTGAAGTCCAAGGAGATTCGCGACCAGCTGAGTGCTGGGTTCGATAATCCTGCGCACGAGGGCGCCCTTCAATTCGAGCTGCACTACCGCATGTCTATGGCGCTGATCTTCTTCGTCTTCCTGGGTATTGGCGCACCAACGGGTCTGCTCATGCGCCGTGGAACACAATTGGGCGCATTGGCCATCTCGATTTGTTTCGGGCTGATCTACTACCTGCTCGCGGTTCGATTGGGCCGCGAAATGGGCCGTTCCGGCGTGGTCGCGCCCTGGGTTGGCGCTTGGTCCGTGCCGCTGTTGGGTTCGGCGATCTCGGTCTACCTGTTGCGCAAGATTCGCCTGCGTTGATCAGGACTCGTTGAGTTCTTCAAGGCTCTCTTTGGCGCGCTTGGAGTGAGGGTTCAGTTCCAGGGATTTTTCGAAAGCGGCGCGCGCTTCGTCCACCCGATCCAGGTCCTGTAAGGCGTAGCCCTTTTCACACCAAACGTCCGATGGTTTAGGCGCCCATTCCCACTGCGGATCCGCTGCCAAGTACTCCTTGACCAGTTTCAGCACCCCCTCCGCATCCTTGTCCTGACGGGTGCGTAAGCACATGCGGGAATACATGGCTTGGTAGTAGGTCTCGTCCTTGGGGCCGCTCACGAGTTTTGCGAACTCATTCTCAGCTTCGTCAAAACGTTTTGAGCGGAACAGGATTGAACCCAGGATCCAGGTGGGTTCCGTGGATTCGGGAAAGAGGTCCACAGCCTCGCGGGCCAGGTTGATGGCCTCCTCTTTACGGTCGGAAAAGAACAAGGCGCGGGCCACCGTCAGCTTTCCGTGCATGGGGTGTTCGGCCTCCATGCTGCGCGCCAATTTCAAACCCTTGGCGGGATCGCCAATCATGGGAGTGGCCAAGTAGAAGAGCACTTCCTCCCTGCGAGCTTCGACATTGCTAGGGTCCAGCTCGATGGCCGTGCGCAGCGCACTGCGGTAGGGGCCCACGTTTCTTGCTGCTCTGAAGATGCCCATGCTCCCCCCTGTTTTCGCTATTTCGGTCAGGCGTGAGGCCAAGACACGGGAGTGCACCCAGTGGGCGCGGCCATGGGTCGAGAGCAAAGCGGCGCCCTTTTCTGCGTGCAGCAAGGCTTCGTCCAGGCGGTCGAGCCTGCGCAGAACTTCGGCGAGCAGGATGTGCCCCGCGCCGCTCTCAGGTTTGGATTCGACGAAACCGGAGAGCCGTGTCAATGCGGTTTCGTGGGCTTCTGCGCCCAGCAGTGCACGCACTTCCCCCAGGTTGCTGGGACGCCACTCTGGCCGGTCCTCCAACTCGATGCCCATGGAACCCACCCCGGACTCGCGGGCCTGGTCCAGCTCATCTTCGTCGATCACGACCAGGGGATCGGAGTCCATGCTGCTCCAAACCAGGGCCCCAGATATGAGGCCGAAGAGCAGCAGGACCGCGACAATTTTGAAGGGCGTGCGCATGTCAGCATCCTGGAATGCCAAGCCCATTCCGTCAAGTGTGTGTTCGCGGCTACACTGGGATCATGGTGAAAGCTGGATCAAAGAGCGAAAAGACCCCCGGGCGGCGTTGGGTGAAGCCGTTGGGTTTGTTGGTAGGTGTTTCGCTGTTGGCATTGGTTTGTGCCGAGATGGGCATTCGAATGTTCTGGCCCGTGGGGCAGACCATTTTGCAGCCGGACGAGAGTCTGCTGTTCGCCCCCATTCCCGACTCGGCCCACATCCTGTTCATGTCCGAGCGGGTGGGGGGGGAAAGGGTGATCGTGCGCATGAATGAACATGGATTCCGTGGGCCGGCGCCGGACGAGTCCCGCCGCCGCCCGCGCTGGATGGTGTTCGGGGATTCGTTCGTCATGGCCGAGAACGTTTCCTATGGGGCTACTTTCGGGGCTCGCCTGGAGGAGCGTTGGCAAGGTCGGGTCGAGGTGCTTTCATCGGGCGTGACGGGTTATGGGCCAGACCAGGTCCTCTTGCGAATGGAGCAGCAAATCCCTCGCTACAAGCCGGATGGGGTGGTTCTCGTGCTTTGCTCTTACAACGATCTAGGGGACATGATACGCAATCACTTGGTCGACTTGGGAGACGATGGGGAGCTTGTGCGCTTACAACCCACCGTTGCTCCCGACGAAGTGGATTGGTTTCGGCGGCATATGGAAAACTCCCGCAAGCCGGGCCTTGTGCGGCTTTGGAATACCCACAAACGCTTGCGCCGATTGGGGCTGCCCCCGCGACCGGATGCCACCCAAATCGCTGACTACTTGCGGGCGGCGCGTGAAGATTACCGGGCCCATGTGGAGTTGGGCGAAACCGTGGTCCATGGCCTATTGCGCGATATCTATGATGCCGACGTGGCGATTTATCCGGAGTGGCCTTCGAGCGAATACAAGCGACGCTTGTTGCCGAGGGTGCTCGAGAAAATCCGCGAGCTGTGCGATGCCCACGACGTGGAGTTGATTTGCGTGGTGGCTCCAGGAGGCTTGGACATGGACCCCAACTCCTGGTTGGCCATAGAACCCAAGCGCTATCCTTCCCATCGCAGAGATCGTCTCAGCCAGGTTTTTGAAGACGCCTGCTCCCAGGTGGAGATTCCGGTGCTCAACCTCTTTCCGCACTTTGAGCCGGTGCGCGAGCAGGGCCTATATGTGGGGGCCTTGGACATTCACTGGAATGCGGCTGGCATGGACCTGGGCGCAAAAACCTGCGTGGAGTTCATGGCTGGCCTCGGGCTGCTAGCCGCCCCTGACTCTGGGGACTGAGTCCCTCTCAGGGGGCATGCAGAGTAATTGGTACGCCCGACAGGATTCGAACCTGTGACCTTTCGCTCCGGAGGCGAACGCTCTATCCAGCTGAGCTACGGGCGCCAATTTGGGTCGGGAATGTAAAGCATTGCACCCTTCCGTGCCATTCGGATCCGAGTGAATCGGGATGCAGGGGGTGCCCCCAGCTTGGATTTTCACCCGGATTCGTGCCGGATACTCCAATCGGTCGGCTCCCCAGGCCCTTGCTGGAGCCTTGTGGCGCTAGCTTGGCCTTTTGGCCCAACCCTCTGGATGATCCAGGTGTGGGCGGGTTCCAGTCCCCGATCCCGGATTTGTCTCAGTTTCAGGGTCCCACCAAGGGGGTCCTTGACGGATTTGCGCCTCTCGGTGATGCTTAAGGGCAAAGGCGACCCCGTCGCCCGCTCCACTCCAACCGACTTCACGAGGTCCGTGCATGCTTCTACCGCAGGCAAACAATCTCCGACAATCCCAACAGGGAAGTAAATCCAGCCCGTCTTTTTTTGGTGTGGCCGCTAGTTTGGTGGCCTTATCGGCCATTTCGGTTTCCCACTGGGTTGTTGCCCCAACCCAGGTGCTGCATGCGTCATCAAGTTTTCTCGACGATTCGGATGCGGACGGTTTGCCCGACATTCAAGAGAGGGTCCTGGGGACTTCCAGCTTCCTGGTGGATACCGATGGAGATGGGGCCTCCGATGCCATGGAGTTGGCATTGGGTTGTTCCCCTGTCTTGGCATCGGATGTGCCGGCTGCAGGATTGGAGATGGGGGTTGGAATGGTTGCGCGTGGCGGCGGCGGCTTGACCACGATTCAGATTGTTCTGTACTCGTCTACAAATTCGTTCTCCTCGAAGATCTTCGCGATGTCCTTTAAGACGGCTTCGGGGTACTACCCGGTCAATATGGGTCGTTTGTCCGCCTTCTCGACGGTTACGGATATGGCCTTGCCGGGGGGCGGAGGAATTCGATCGGTCAGCGTGGATCTGGCACCCATCATGGTGCAAGGGCCTAGCGACGTTCAATGGATCGCCGCGCTTGGCGAGAACACCGCCAGCGGATTTTCCGCAGCCGCTTCATGTCGTTTATCAGGCGATTACCTGGACAATTCGGTGTATTGGACGCGATCAGACCACACGCTTCCCCCGAATTCGACGGGACAATCGCCTTTGCCTGGAGATCAGATTTCTCAACCGATCCCGCCCGACCCGACCGACAATCCGCACCCACCGGGCCTATCCGGGATGGTTTGTTTGCAATCTGCCCAGGTCGTGGGAACAGGTCCTGGGGCCACGGTGATCAACGAAATCGTTTCCGCCAATTGTCAGGCTGGTTGGGCAGCGTTCTGTGACTTTGGGCTGTGCGCTGCTTCCGTCGGCTCCACCTTTGAAACGGTCAATCCCCGCAATTTGTTGGGCAACTGAAACGCCTGAGTCGAATCGAAACCAATCGGATGTCGTCCCTTCAGCAAGGAGCAAGACGACCCACAAACCCATCCTCGTTTAGCCTTGATTAAGAGCCAAAACACAAACCTCGATCCCGACCAGGAGCTAGTACGGCGCTGCCAAGCAGCCGCTGCTAGCGAAGAGGGGTATCAAGGAACATTTCGCCCAATCTATGATGGGTACAAGGATCGTGTTTACAGCGTTTGCTTCCGTGTCACTGGAAACGCAACCGATGCCTTGGATGCTTCTCAGGAAGCGTTCAGCCAGATATTCCGCCGCTTGCAGGGGTTCCGTTTTGAGTCAAAGTTTTCGAGTTGGGTTTACCGCATTGCCGTGAATGCCAGCATCGATCTGAAGCGGCGCGCTAAAAGCCGCCCGGCATCCTCTCTGGATGCTCTGAAGTCAAAACCTGGCCAAGCAGTGCCTCAATTTGAGGATACTCGCTATGCATCCCCTGCGGTTGTGGCGTCCCGCCACGAGCTGGAATCCGACGTGCAGGCCGCCATCTTGAGGCTGAGTCCCAAGATGCGTTCCATTATCGTGCTGCGGTATGTGGAGGGTCTGCCCTACGAGGCGATCGCCGAGACCTTGGAGATTTCCTTAGGTACGGTAAAATCGCGACTTTCTAGGGCCCATGCTGCGATGGATCGGGAACTTTCTCCGCTCATGGACCGTCATTTTGGCTCCTGAATTCCTACCCCGCCCATACTGCCTTCCCGTCATGTCTCTCCACGATGACATCATCCGCCGTTGGCTCGACGAAAATGCCGTCGATGCCGCCCCCAAGCTCGAAAAGGAGCTTGGAGACGGGAATTGTGAAACTCAATCGTTGAAAGGGGCGGTCGATCGGGAAGAGGTTAAGCGCCAACGAGCCCGTCTGAGGCTTGTCCAGGGACTGCTCTCAACCCTGGACATGAAATCCGCTCCCAAGGAGTTGAATGACCTGGTTGAGAGAGAATTTGACCGTGACGAGGTGGTGGGAGCGGACGAAGGTTTCGAGTTGCCCTTGGCGGAGTGGGTGGATGGGGCCGTTTCCTATCCCATTTTGGAGCCCTGCAAGGCTCCCGACCTCCTTGACCGCCTCGTGGAGCAGCGCTTGGCCTCCTCGCAGGATTCACTCCAGCCGGGCACGGCAGCAAGGCACAGACAGCAGAGCCGCTCAAGCTTTTCGATAGGATCGCGGCGTTTGATGGCCGGTGCCATATTGGCGTTGCTGTTTCTGGCCGCCCCTCTCATGCTGAGGGATCAGGGGTTTTTTGGAACGGCAGCAAGTGGCGAGGTTGGTACTTTGCGTTTGGTGAATTACGACTCTCTTGAAGGATTGCAGAAAGCTTTCCCCAACCAATCCCAAGCTGCCAACGGCATGGGGATCCTGGGCGCTTTTGGAAATTCCGGTCCGGCTTCTGGAGGACCTCGTTGAGTTCCTTCGCTCTCATTTCAAAACGCGCTTTCGGTTTGTGGGTTAGCGGAGCCCTGCTGGCCTGTGGTCTCGCCGGATGTGGTGGAGCTACGATCGATCCGGCTGCTGTTGGAACGGGTATTGATATCGAGCAGAGTATCGCAGATGGCACCACGGCGCTGGCAGCGAACTTGGCTTCGGCTCCTTGGCAGACCCAGTATCACGGCGTTCGGCGTTTGGACTTCTTCACCGAGCAGCCCGCCGTATCCTATCGCGAGACCGTGGCAGCCGATGGCCATGGGAAGTTCGGGATCCAAGTGACCGAAGTGCTCACCCCCCATCACGATGCCCCCGGGTTCATCGCCAAACAGGCTCAGAACGAAGGCTTCAATTATCGCTACCGGGGGTTCCGGGTTCTGGACCCGTTCTTGTTCGAGACGAACTACACGGTGCAGTTGCTCAATCAGAATCAGATGGTGGCGAAGATCGCTTGCAACAGGATTTTGGTGCGGAAACGCTTCCAGTCCAGCAATGACGATACGAATCACTACCTGGTGGACATGGATCCACGCTCCGGTTTGGTTTTGGCCTGGCAGGAATTAGATTCCCAAGGGAACCTGCTCTCCAGGATGGCTTTCGAGAGCTTTGGCATGGGACCTGCTGCAGACTCTATTCCCATGGGCACCGGAGCATTGAACCAAGAAGAGGTTTCGGCCCATGACTTTGACGGGCAGGAAGTACCCTTCGATGTGCTGCGGCCGAGCTTGCTTCCTGCCAATTATCGCCTTTCCCGTGTGTTCCTGGTCGTGGACTCATCAGCGGACCTGTGGGTACGCCAGGTGTTCACCGACGGACATGGGGCTTTGGTGTTCATGCATCGGGAGACAGGGACTCAGGTCGCTGGCTCCAATGTGAATGACACCGTTGGTATCTATAAGGAGGGTCAATGGACCCTCTTGATGGGGGACGTCAATGGCTATTCTTTGCTTGCCGCAGGCAGAATGGACGTGAATAAGATCGAGGAAATGGTTTCGTCCTGCTTCCAGTGAGCGACCCGGTTCGCTTGGTTAGAAGGAGCTTCCTGGTGTAAGCCTCAGACCACCCGATGGGTGGTGGATATCATCAGAAGCATTCTTGGCAAGGCAGGCTGGAGATACGGGTCCAGCAGGTGCGATTTCCTGAGATTTCAGGCCTTTTTTGAAACACTCTGGCCAGCTTATTCCGGAAATTGTTTCTGGACCCCCCAGTTGAAGCCCATGAAGACGCATTGGGATTTGGAGCCTTCCGCTCTTGCTCGATCAGCCAGGTACATTTGGATGTTCGCAAGAAAACACCGCACAGCCCAACACACATCATGTCCGACGATAACAACAAACCTTTCAACGAAACTGACCTCGACTCCCCCGAGTACCGTGAGCGCTTGATGCGCAAGATCAACTGCCTGATCGCGGTCTTGGAAGTGGCCAGCGCAAAGGTAAAGCGCTCGATCGACGGACCCTCACCCGATATGGACCGCTTGGTCCGAATTCAAACAAACCTGATCAGCACCCTTGAAGTGTGCCGCAGGGCACGCCGGGCCCTGGAACGCCGCGAGGCCCTTCCCGAGGGCCTCCCCGAGAACTTGGCCGCTGTGGTGCGCCAAGTCGGTAAGGAGACGTCCAAGGGCCTTCCTGAGGGGTCCATGCAGGAGCTGAGTAGTCCCGAAGAATTAGAGCGCTTCAAGGGCATGGGCGCCATCAAGAAGGAAGAGATCGAATCCGTGGACTTTGACGCCCTCTCCCGAAGCCTCATGGAATAAGCGAACAACCTCCATCCCATACTCCTCTGGCACCGGCCGGGCGCACATTGCGCCCGGCCGGTGCTGTTTTGATCGGGTATTTGGGACGTCTGGGATTGAAGGGGAGAGCCCTGATCAGCCAAAATGCGCTGCAACCAAAGGTCCTCAATGAAAAAACTACCCGTCCTTATCCTCATCTCTCTCCCCCTGGTTTCCTGCAACATGACGGAGGCTCCGCGCGTTCGGGCTGATGCCGTGGTTATGACGCAGTACGCATTCCGTGGTGTCGCCATGAACGAACGTCCCATCTTGCAGGGCTCCATGACCACCGAGTTTCATGTCAATGAATTGGACCGATTGGATGTGACCGCTTGGGGCAACATGAGCCTCACGGCAAGTGCTGGGGACGCTGTTTTCCAGAATACGGACATCTTGGACGTGGATGAGAACCGCTGGATCGTGGACTACTACCACCCGCTCGAAGCAGAGGACTTCAAGAACTTCCACGCTGGTGTGATCCAGTACAGCCGTCAGGGTTTTGGTACACGCGAACTTTTTGCGGGCACCAAAGTGGACTGGAAGCAATTCACCCTCGAGGCTCTCGCGTATTGGGACATCGACGAAGTCGACGGGGTGTACGGCAGCGGCTCAATCTTGGGCACTTTCAATGTGGATGAGCGCACCAACGGTTTTTGGAAAGCGACCCTGGGTGCCGCGAGTTCGAACATGGCGAATCATCTCTATGGGGACAATAGCGCGGGTCTCACCGATCTGTTGCTGGAAGCGGGTGCCAACCGTCCTCTCAACAAGAACACGAACATGCACGCTGTCGCGGCATTTTCAACCGTGTTGGCCAATGATGAAGCACTCGACGCAGCGAACATCGACTCCACCCGGGTTTGGTTGGGAATGGGCGTGAATTGGGCCTTCTAGTTCAGGACCCTTTCCAATAGACAAGCAGGTTCGCATCCCGTGGCATTGGGGGCGGGCCTGTTTTGCTTCGCTCGATTCGGCGGTCTCCACGGTGCAGGTAGCGAAATTCTGCAATGTGACCTTAATGATGATCGGTGGGAGGCCGTGGATCCGCAGGTGCGCAGCGATTGAGCGGTCTAGGCGCTGGCTCGTTGCAGGGCCTCTTCGATCAGTTCAGAGATGGGCATATCCCCGGCCATGCCTTCGTAGTTGAGTAAAATGCGGTGGCGCAAGCAAGGCAGGGCGACCGCTTCGAGTTCTTCCATCTTGACGTGCAGGCCTCCGGCTATGAGTGTGCGCGCGCGGGCCATGGCCAGCATGGAAAGGCCACCCCGGGGACTCGACCCATGGCGCACCAGGGCGCGGGTTTTTTCGCCGGCCAATTCGCTGGTGGGGTGGGTCGCGTGGATGATGCGAGCCACCCGGCGGGCGACATCGTCTCCCACAGGGATTTGTTGCGCGAGTTCTTGCATGCGCAGAACCTTGGCGCACTCCACCTGTACCTCGTTTTGTTGGCGAATGCCCGTGGTGTCCTTTGCGAAGAGCTTGGCGAGGTCGACAGCTTTCGGCATGTCGATGTGTAGCTTGACTAGGAAGCGATCGAGCTGGGCTTCGGGCAGGGGAAAGGTACCTTCCATCTCGATCGGGTTCTGGGTGGCGACCACCATGAAGGGCCTGTCGAGTTGACGCGTTTCGCCGAACACGGTGACTTGGTGTTCTTCCATGGCTTCGAGCAAGGCCGATTGGGTACGCGGCGTGGCCCGATTGATCTCGTCGGCCAGGAGTACCTGGGTGTGGATTGGCCCCGGTTCAAAGGTCAACCCCTGGGCACCGCGTTCATCGAAGTTCAGGATGCGGGCGCCGATAATGTCCGCTGGCATCAGGTCAGGGGTAAATTGGATGCGCTGGAAGTCCAGATCCAGGTTCTGGGCCAGGGTGCGGACCAGGGTGGTCTTGCCCAGCCCCGGGGCTCCCTCGATCAAAGCGTGTCCCCCCGCGATCAGGCATTCCAAAATTTGCCTAGTTGTTTGCGGTTGTCCGATCAATTGGGCGTCCAAGATCCCCAGCAGGCTTTTGACGGCCTGTCGTAGGGAGTCTAATTCCTCCTGCAAAGATTCCTGAGAGCTCATGTTGTGGCGCAGTTTCCCACACAGGGGGCCGGGACGGTAGCCTTATCGCAGATAGCGTCCCATGTTACGGGCGTTGATGCATAAATAGCCCTCAGCTTGGCGCTCGAAAGGCGGGTTTCGGCGTTTTCGAGCACGAGTGGATACGGAAGATCCTGAACCGACGGATACGTGATGGAGCGCTGATCCGCACGATCGGCAAGTGGTTGAACGCGGGCATTATGGAGGGCGGACAGAGAACCAAACCGACGAAGGGCCCTGCTCTCCTTGGTCGGTGGTTTCGTCTTGCTTGCGGACCATGGCTGCGCCTGTTCGGTAGTTCTCTCCGGTGAGCTCAAGGATCACCGAGTGGTGCACCAGATGATCGATGGCCGCCGCGGTCGTCATGGCGCCCTTGAATATGTGGGCCCACTGGGAGAAGACCAGGTTGCTTGTGATCATCACGCTTCGGCGCTCGTAGCGCTCGGCCAGAAAGGTGAAGAGCACCTCCATCTCTTCGCGGTTTTGCTGCACGTATCCGATGTCATCCAGGATGACCACATCGAATCGGTCCAGGCGTCGGAGCTCCGCTTCCAGGTTGAGGTCCATTTTTGCTATCAGCAGTTTCTGGACCAAGTGGCTCGCCGGTCGCCAGAGTACAGACTTCCCCTGGCCTATCAGTTCATGCCCAATGGCGCTAACCGTGGTGCTCTTCCCTCGATCCGGCATGCCAAAGACCAGCGCGTTTTCCGCACGATTCACGAAGCCGCCGGAGCAAAGACTGGGAAGTTGCTGCCTCAGTTTGCGTGGCAAGCGTCCTTGATCCAAATTGGTCAAGGTCTTTTCCAGTGGGAGCTGCGATTTCTTCCGGAGGCGGTCAATCTTGCGGGCCTCTCGGTCGCAAAGCTCCACCTCCACCAAGTGCCGGAGGCAATCCGTGAATCCAATTCCATCACGCTCTGCCTTAAGCACGACCGACTCGTAGTGGTCCACAAAGGACGGCAATCTGAGGGATCGCAGCTGAATTGCCAGCGACGCGGTGTTCGTGGCCGTCATTGTGCGGCCTCCACCACGTCCGCTCAAACGGTCACAAACAAGCTGTACTTCACCTCCATGAAGGACTTCGATTCGGCCGTCGTAAGTCCGCACACGGACCTTCTCTCCAATCAATCTTGATTGGGTCGAGTACGTGTTCTTGTCCACTCTGATCGTGCTCCAGCTTGTGACCTTCGCTTCGATCTCCTTGTACTCCGGCATATGGTCCACGCGCAGTGCATTCAAAGCTGCGATTTCCTCGCAGGCCCGATTCCTACGCTTGGCGTTCGATTTGATCAGCACCGCCAGCCAATCCCGGTACTCTTCGACGCTTGCGAAGTCCAGGCTATTGCCCATCAGCAAGTGTTGCTTCAGTCGGCGTTTGAGTGCACCGTTCGGTGCCTCCACATCGCCATTTTTGCTCCTTCGCACCCATACCGAGGTGCCGCATGAGCGCAAGATAGTCGTCGTTGAAGCCTCGTCCCTGGCGCGCTTCTTTGTCCTCCTCGCGCGGGTTCTCGGCATCCTTCTTCGACAAGCGATGGGTCGCAGCTGTCGAGTGATCCGTTTGGTGATACAACGGCACGCCGCCCAATCGAAAGACAGCCTCCTGAATGCCACGCTTCAAGGAACTCATCGATTCCGAATGACAAATCGTTGCCCATTGCCAGTTCGAGTACGGCAGCACAAAGCGGCAGAGCATGTGCTCGAATACCTCCCCTGCTATTGTGACGTTTAGCTCGTTTGCCCAGCTTCACGTACTTTCCCGCAGTCTTGCGGTTCATTCCGGCCCTCAAAGCCGCTACGCAAATTTCTCCAGTTATGCTGAAATCTCCCATCAATTTCCTCACTTGGGCATCGCTGCAGCGCATTTGGGTCCTTCCTCTGGGTCGAAGAAGTCCCTCTATCGTCACGCACGATGCCGGGGTCAGGATGGGTAAGTGTAGTTGTCGTCACCAGGTAAATGCAATTGTCGCTGAGCAGGGACATAACGACCCGGGGCCACCCGGCGCCGAATCTAACCGGCTGGGGCCTACAAGCAGCTGGGGCACTGACCCCTGAGTATCAGCTCATGGTGCGTGGCCACAAAACCCTTGGGTGCCATGGAATGCACGTCCGCGGGGCAACCGGGGATATCGAAAAGGCGGTCGCAGGTGTCGCAGTGGAAGTGATGGTGATGCTCCAAACCGGCGACTTCGTAACGTGCAGGTTGGCCAGGGATTTCAACCACCGCCAGCCCTCCCTTTTCCACTAGGATCTTGAGGCAGCGATACACTGTGGTCAGGCTCAGGGTCTCCCCTCCCTCCTGGGCCAATTCCACGATCTCCTTGGGGCTGAGCGGGCGCGCGCAGGAACGTAAAGTCTCCTGAATCGCCCTCCGCTGCTTGGTGGATCGCTGCATACCCCAAGGATAACCCGCCTTTTTGCTATTGACAACCCATTTCCAATAACCAACTCTAATGCGACCCCGTTATCAACAACTGCCCTCAAGACCATGAAAACAGCAGTACGCCTACTGACCTTCGTGGCCCTGGCCAGCCCAGCGCTCTGCCAAGGCCCCATCTTCTCCACCCCCGGAATGCCGACGAGCGGCTCCAGTGGGCAGACCGATCGCTTCTCGTCGGAGTTCAATCCCGCCATCGGAGGCGTCATCGACAGCTTGTTGACCTATCGGTCGGCGGACGGGGACAGCGAAGATGGTTTCGACGTCTCCCTGCGCTCGTTCGAAGGCACCATCAACACCTGGATCGATCCCAACACCTGGGCCTACGGCGTGCTCGTTGGCAGCGAGGAGGAAGCGCTCGTTGTGGAGGAAGCCGCCGTGATCTTCGAAGGGCTTGGCGGCCACTCCACCCTGCGCGCGGGCCGTTTTTTCGTGGACTTCGGCAAGCAGATGCAGGCCCATGTGCACGACCTGCCCACTTTCCACCGACCCGCCGTGCTGCGCGCTTACCTGGGCGAGGAGCTCGGCGGCAGCGGGGTACAGTACGGCAATTGGTTTGCTGCTGGAGAATCTGGGGCCATTCGCTTTTCGGTGGGACTGTTCGATTCGCTCGTGCAAGGTCACTCGCACGGGGACCACGGCGATGAAACCGAAGTAAACCGGGCGGTGGGCGACTACAAAGAAGCGGAGGAGCTCTCCTACTCGGCTCGCCTTACGGGATTCCACGATGCGGGGGAGCGCGGGGTCCTGCAATGGGGTTTGTCCATGCGCGGGCTGCCCGAGTTTTCCTTCGATGTGGATCTGGAGGACGGTACGGAATTGGTCACGGACGGCATGTCTAACCATGTGCTTGGATTGGACCTGACCTATGGTTGGAGCGACGATACCGGCGTCAAGACATGGACCGTCGGCGGCGAGTACTTGGCCATGATCGGGGACATCAGTGCGGAAGTCAACGACAGGGGCACGCCACTCAACTTCGCCGACGACACGCTCGATGTGCTCGACGACGACCGCGATGGGTTTTACTTCTGGCTGGACCGTGGATTTGACCTCAACAATAGCGTGGGCCTGCTTTATAGCACTTTTGAACACGCGGAAGCCGGCTCTCCCCAGCAGACGGAGATCACGGCATACTATACGCGCCACTTGACCGAGTACTCGCGACTTCGATTCGGCGTCTCCATGACCGATGTGGACGACGGCGATGATTCGACTGCGCTGCTGGTTCAGTTCACGAACTTCTTTGGCAGCCATGCCCACGGGGTGAACTGGTAATCATGAAACACACCCTCTTTGCAATCAGCACCGTAGTTCTCGTATGGGCCGTGGGTGCGAGCGCCCAGGCCTTCCCCAACCGTGCGCAGGACCAGGTCAAGGCTGTCGCAACGCTGCCCGATATCGCAGATCTGGTGAAGGTCATCGGTGGGGATCAGGTGCAGGTCAAAGCCATCTGCAAAGGCACGGAAAATGTGCACGCGGTGCGACTCAAACCCAGCCACGTGGTGATGACCAGTCGCTGCGATGCATTTTTCCAAGTGGGTTTGTCCCTGGAGCACGCCTGGGTTCCGGGGCTCATTAAAACGTCCCGCAACCGCGAGATCCAAGCGGGGCAACCGGGCCTGGTCACCTTGAGCCAGGGGCTGACCGTCCTGAATGTGCCCACCAGTTTATCGCGTAGGGAGGGAGCTGATTTGCACCCCGAGGGCAATCCCCATGTGAACTTGGCCCACAATGCGGGGCGTCACATGGCGGCGCTCATTCGCGATACGCTCACCCGCATGCGCCCCAAGCATCAAGCCGAATTCGATAGGCGCTTCAAGGCCTTTGAAAGCCAGAGCCTGAAGGCCGAAGCTCGGTGGGCGAAACTGGAAGGTGCGCTTAAGGGTCGCAAGGTCATCGTGTACCACACGGAATTCACGTACCTGCTGAACGACCTGGGCATTCAGGTCATCGCAACCATCGAACCCAAACCTGGGGTCCCCCCTACGCCCGGACACCTAACCAAGGTCATTCAAACCGCTCGGGAAAACCCTGGGGTGGTGATCTTGACCGCCGCATGGTCCAACAATCGCGCCGTGGACCGCGTGGTGACCGTAGGTAAGGGAAAAAAGTTGGTGCTCGCATCCATGGCCCGCAGTGGGCAGAGTTGGTTGGCCAGCATGGAGGCCATGCACGTGGCATTGGCCAAGGCCTTCCAGGTCCCTTACGGAATGGAACCCGATAAACCGGCGCCCCCGGCGAAACCTGCGAACGCCGACGAAAAGCAAACGAAATCATGACCTTCGTCCTGGAAGCTCACAACTTCAGCTTCGGCTACCGGGGCGTGCCGGTGGTCTCCGGTGAGAAGTTGACCATGGAAGCCGGTCAAGTGCTTGGCATCGCGGGACCCAATGGTTCAGGTAAGTCCACACTCTTTCGCGGATTGCTCGGCTTGATTCCGACCATGGGCGGGATGGTCATTCGCAGGACCCAGGCCATCGGCTACGTGCCCCAGAAGGAAGTGCTCGACGAGCTGTATCCACTCAGTGCTGCCGAAGTCGTTCAAATGGGCGCTTTCGGAACCCTCTCGGGTCTCCGAAGGCTGAGCCCGGACGCCAAGAAAATGGCCCAGACCTGCTTGGACCGGGTGGACCTGCCCGAGGTGGGCAAGCAGGCTTATTCCAGCCTGTCGGGTGGCCAACGCCAACGCGTGCTTCTGGCGCGCGCTTTGATGGTCAAGCCCAAACTCATGATGCTCGATGAACCGACTTCGGGCGTCGATGCCGTGGCCGCCGGCGTCATCATGGAATTGATTCTGCGCCTTGCAATGGACGAGGACCTGGCGGTCGCCATCGTGTCCCATCGTTTGCACGACCTGCGACACACCTGCACGGTCGGCGTCTGGGTCGCCAATGGCCGCGCCCAGGTGGGCCCTGCCGATGACCTGTTGCGAGTGGAACGCCTCGCTTTCGCTCCCACAATTCCCCCGGGAGCCAAGTAGTGGATCTCTCCCTCATCCTCGAGCTCTTTGGTTTCTCCATCGCCGCCGCGCTCATCGCTGGGTTCGTGGTGCCCTGGATCGGCAGCTACCTGTACCTACGTCGCACGAGTTTCTACGGACTCGCCCTTCCGCAACTCGCGGCAACGGGTGTCGCCTGCGGTTTCGCCGTGATGCCCTGGTGGGTGCGACACGTGGGCATCGGCGACCTGGAATTGGCGGCGGCGCTGGAGGACACCCACGCCGCCATGAACTATCACCTGGGGTGGGCTTCGGCCTTCACCCTGGGTGGACTTGGTTTGCTGTTACTGCTCAGTCGACGGTCCGGATCGGAAGTGGCCCATGTGGCCGCAGCTTTCGTGGTAGCCAGCGCCGCCACCGTGCTTTTCGCGCACGTCTCCCCAATGGGGGAGATCTTCGTTCACGAACTC
>JAAETM010000247.1 GCA_024228395.1 bacterium
CATGAGTGCGCACAGGACACCTGCTTGCCCAGTGGGGATTGGGAGGAGGCTGCACCATCGTGAGGCATTGCTGCTCCGAAGATCCGAGGACAATTTCGTCGTCAAAGGGTGTCGTCAACGATGACCCCGATTCGCTTGGACAAGTAGGGCAGCAGCTGGTGCAGCAAAGCTTGCCAGGTTTCGTCAGGCTCCCAGCGGGCTTTGGAGAAAAACCGATGGAAGCCCGCGTGGTGCTGGTCGGTCGCTTCGCCACTGGCTCGAATGACACGGGTGACCCAGTGCCTCGACCGGCAGAATAACCAACCAATGATCAGGGTAAGGAACCTGCGGTAAGTCGGCGCTGTAAAGCAAGATTCGAATCCTCGCAGTACATTTTGAAGTGATTGTGGGATACTATCGGCACGCATGTCCCCTCCTCTGAGTTGCTTGGCGAAGTATCACCAGCTTCGAGTTGGGGGCGTGCGACTAACAGAGCGCAGACCACGAAAGTTGATCAGTGAGGGCCCAGACCCAGCCCTGAGAAGTGCGAAACACTAGGCTAGAACCCCATCGGGTATGGCTATTCAATCCTGATCCAATACGGGTAGCTCCTGGAAGTGATAATCTCGGGCACCCACCCGTATGGGGATCACGGACCCATCGGGCCTGTGAAGTTGACACAGGCCCACGGGTGTTAGCATTCGGGCGATGCACGACTGGGACCTGAATGGCCGCCCGAATATGGGCATGACCGCGCTGTCATTCTGGAAGAGGGTGCCCAGCATGCTCCGCCTGGGCTTGGTTTCTGCCTTGAGCTTTAGCTGTGTGCGAAGCTGGCACTCCATGTTCCGATTTCGAGCTGGCGGCGTGAGGGCAATAGTATCGTCGGGCGCTATTTGGAGCTTGCCTGTCAATAGGGTGGAAATGTTGCGGTCGGTGTAGTAGCTGATGAAATACTCACCTGCAGGCAAGAGCATGCGCAGCTCACCATCGGACAGGGAACTGTGGGCACTCGTGCGACTACCCTGGAGCATCTTACCGGCTTTGGCGTCTACCATGCGAATGGTCGGGCTTCCTTGGGCCGCGAAGGAGAGGAGTTGAAAGGAGACCTCCCCGAAGTCCGCGCATGACATGCAGAGGTTCTTGTCCAGGTCAAAAAACGAAACTGCGATAGCTGCGGCAAAGTTCCGCCTTACTATGCAGGGAGATCTTGTATCGGCCCGGTTCCAACCCTGTCCAAGTCAAGGTGCCGTTGTGCACCCCGCTCGGTGTCAATGCACTGGCGTGGACCTGGCAGAACTTGCCCGAGGGGGATCTCTTTCTGTAGTTCGAGGCGGGAACCTGCGACCAGCCCAGCACTTCGTCTGGAGCAGCTAGCAGTTCTACCCCCGAGTCAGGAATCGTGTCCAACCTGGACAGTCCCTGTTATTCGCCAAGGCTCCAATCCCGTTGAAGGCCTTGCTCTTGTGCCCAGTTCCATACCCGGTCCTCACCAGGCTGCAATTCAACCGGCGTTAGGCTGCGGTGGGTGAGGCCTTTCCCGGCGATTCGCATGCTCCTCCTTCCGATCATCGGCCACGACCCAGCGTGTCGCATAACCAGGAGCTTCGGCGATCAACCATTGAAAGTCGTTCTTGTTGAGTTTGAATTTCACCGTGCCAGCGGGATCCAGTGGACCAAACCAATGGATCGGTGGCGTGGCCTTGCCCTTGGCTCCTGGAGCTTCCTCGGTGGCTTGTTCCAGCACCGCGCATACCCGCGCTCCGGGCAGGGCTTTGCCCGTCGTACCGTCGATGACACAGGCCGAGTTGTGGACCATGGGCAATCTGCGAAGGGGCACCGCAACCCGTCCCACCTGACCTGGACGCCCCTTGGGAAGTGAGAGGGAGACCCAATCGTAGGCCTGGAGTTTCCCGCCGGACAGGGAATGATTCGAGTGCACGCGAATGTTGTCCGCCTCGGGCAGACTTCCCACGAAGCGAGCCACGCCCTCGGAGTTTGCTATCACGATCGACCCAGAGCGTCCCCGTTGATGAAACATGTGGGCCACATATCCGGTCCCGCACGACATCGACATCTCCGTATTGACGGCCGTCAGCTCGATCGGTAGCTGGGTTTCCTCATCCACCACTCTGATTTCCCAGGTGATTCCGATCGATCGTCCCTTGCCCCTAACTTCAAATACAACGGGCATGCTCACCTGATTGTCCCGGCCGGGCAAACGGGTGTTGTATAGCACGGTTCCCTGGTCCATTGAATCTGGATGGACTTCCACGGGTATCGGGTCGCGAACGTCTTCCAGGTCTTGAACTTGGCCCAATGCAATCGCGGTGAGAGCGAATAGCAGTACAAGCCGATGTGGATTCAACAAAGTGGTTTACCTGGTAGCGGGCGGCGATGGCGCAACTCGATGTGGATAGGGTACCCGATAGTACTTCGCCGGTAACGGGTTGGTTCGGTGTTCGCTGTGGGCGACAGCCGAGGACCCTAAAGTGCCTTCAGGAAGATCAGAAAGTCTGCTTCAAGCTCGACGAGATCAGAGTCAAACAGTTCAGCGAAGAGAGCTTGTGCGGGCAGCACGTCGGCGCTTTCGGTGGGCTTGTCCAGAACAGCACCGAGGGCCTTGCCACGGCAGATGGCCTCCCATAGTTCGAGCTTCTTGCGCGCGTCGCCCCCGGCACCGATTCTCAGGAAGCGCAGGAAAGCCCAGGATTGGGCGTAGAAGTCGAGGCCTTGCTCGGGGTTGGCGCGCCGGGTGAGTGCCTTGGCGGTGAGCAGGTCCTTGAGGGGTATGAGGCCCTCGCCGGACCGCAGTCGAGCCAAACGGTGGGGGACCATGACCTGGTGAAACTCGAACGTTGCCTCGTCCAGGGTGTGACACCCCTGGCCGCCATAGGTTTCGGCGAAACCTTCATTGTACCAATCCGGCATGCGCGTGCGCGTGAACCCGAACACGAATAGGTGCGTCACTTCGTGCAGGGCAAGGGCGCGCACGTCCCCGTCGGAGATGGCGAAGGTGTTGAGGTATGCGGTTCTGGAGGAACTCATAGCGAAGCCCTTAGCGTTCTGGAACTGGGTCATGCCGCTTGCGGTCAGGTAGGCTGCATACTCACCCTCCTTGGAGAAGAGGAACACTTGGAGCCGTTCCGTGGGTTGGGCACCGGTGTCCTTCGCAAGTACGGGCAGGAGTGCTGTACATGCATCGAGTACCTGCTGGGCTTGCCCGGTCGATCCGGTCGTGCGTACTCGGATCCGTTTGGTTTCCACCTCCTGAATGGCCTCCACGTCCGGGAGCAATGCGAGGAACTCATCCCGTAGCCAAAGTCGTTCGTTGATCTTGACGGCTTCCTCGCGGATGACCTTGGAGAGTTCCTTTGGAACGGTACCACCGGCGATCTTGATGCGTTCCTTTTTGTCGAATTCAAGTGGGGCGTCCTTCAGTGCGACCAGCGCACGAAACTCATGCTCACCTTCTTTCAAACCAAACTCCGTGGCCCACTTGGCCAGACCCAGGCGTTCCTTCGCGTTCTTCTGAAGGACCTTCTCCAAGCGCTTCTCATAATTGCTGAGCAGCCCCTTCGGGAAACTCTTGCGACGCTTCTGCCAAAAGGCATCCCCGTAACCCTGCATGATATCCAGCACCTTTTTTGCACCCGGATGCTGATGTTCTGCAACTTCCACGGCCCGCAGGAACTCCATGGTGGCCTGGGAGTTCAGTCCTTTATTCCGGCACCAAACACCGAGCTTGAGGTGCCGGTGCCCCGCTTCGATCAGGACCTTGCGCTTGCGTCCGGGGAATTCAGCTTTGGCCTTCGCTCGCTGTGTTTTCTGCCAGGATGACTCCTGGGAGGGGGGCGAGGTTGGGGAAGTTTTCAGCTCAAGGACCTTGTCTGGCGCGGAAGTCACAGCCGGGAAGTGCCCGAGCCAAAGGCCCATGGTCAGTGCAAGAGTTGTAACAATCATTGTAAGACTGTACCACCGTACCAAGCTGAGGGGGAGCAACCCAATGATAGCGAGCTCGCTGAATTCCGCGTGCGCGAAGCAGCGGAAAACCGTACCCTCGTTGGCCATGTGCAAACCCCGCGTTACCAGGCCCTGGTGGCTCACCAGCCTGCTGCTACTCGCCTCTTGCGCGAGCTCCAAGCCGTCTGGGTTGTTGCCACGCATCAAGGGCGACCCCGCTATCGTCGTGAAGAACCTGCGGTTGCCGACCAGCGAGGTTTGGTACTCGCGCTTTGCCCATCACACCTGGGTGGACGTGCGTTTGCCGGGTAAGGCGGATTGGGTGCGCGTGGAAATCCCCACACCGACTTCTGGGATCAAGGTGTCGCATGTGGGGGCGGAGAAGGCCTTTGCAGATGAACGCTGGGGTCGCCCTGTCCGGGTGCGGACGGTGTTGTCGGGACCCGCTGCGGGCGAGGTTGCGGAAGGCCTCGTGGCCCGGGCCAAGTCCATGGAGTCCCCCGACTATCTCAGCTTCCCCGGACCCAACAGCAACACCTTCATCCATTCACTGGTTCACGATGTGGATGGCATGCACGCCAGGTTTAGCGCCAACGCGGTGGGCAAGGACTTCGGCCTCAACCTTGGCGTCAGTGAAACCGGGACCGGAATCGAGTTGGACGCCTATTTGATCGGCCTGCAAGTTGGTTGGGTCGAAGGAGTGGAGTTGCACTTCCTAGGCCTCACCGCTGGAATAGGGCTTGCGCCGCTGACTTTGAAGCTACCCGTACTGCCTGAAATCGGTTTTTAGGCGTAGTTCGCAGGCGGGCTGATGGGGGCGTGGTTTTGCTTGGTAAGCTAGTTGCCATTCGCAACCCTTACCCAGCAGAAGGCGCAGGCTCGAAATGGACATGGGATTCTTGAAATTAGTTAGCATCACCCTGGTAGTCGTTCTCCTTTCGCAGGGGCCGGCGTTGCATGCACAAACCCTGAAACCGGGCAAGGTGCACGCCAAGGTGGTTGCAGTCGAGGATGCCGAGCAGAGCTACGCCTTGTACTTGCCGTCCAATTACGATCCAAAGAACAAGCTTCCTCAAGGGCCTCATTCGTCGTAAAGCTGGCACCGGAGTCGGCCCGTCCCGGTGATGAAGTAACGCTGACGGTTGAGGCAACCATTGCATCCAACTGGCATATTGCTGCCATAGGTTCCCCCGTGGGCGATGCCACCAATCTCCCCACAACAATCGTTTTCAAAGGAAGCCGTCTCACTCCGATCGACAAGGCCTTTGTCCCATCCGTCAAGCCAAAGATCGTCACAATCGACGGCGTAGAGCAGCTTCAGCACGCGAACACCGTGACTTGGCGACGCAAGTATCGCGTGACTAAGGGCGCGGCAAGGCTCTCGGGAACAGGATCGATCGAGTTTCAGGTCTGCAACGAAATGATTTGCTTGCCGCCGAGCAAACTCGAGTTTTCACTTGGGGTTATTGTGCCGGAGACCGTCTTGTCACCACGCACAAACAAATCACGCTTTAAAACCGTCCGCAAACCGATCGGTCTCGTACTCACCGAATCAAAACTGAGGCGCGAGATCATCGACTACACAGATCTCATTACGGCCGACCCGAATGAGGATATGGACAAGTACATCGAGCAGATGACGAGCGCCATGAGCAAGACAGAGCCCCTGCCCCTTTGCGCCAAATTCACGCGGGACGGCGACACCATTGCCATCTATGTCCCCGATCGGGAGCAGTACCCGCTCACAAATTCGAGCGATAGCGATACGAGATATGGCAGCACCTCGACCTTCGTCTCCATCGACCACAACGGGGATGGGAAATTCGAAGACTACGAATCGGTGCCAACCAATCTGCCGATCCGGCTCTTCGATTCCATGTTCCTGGTCAAGGTGATCGACAAGGCGCGACGCGAAATCACAATTCAAGAGCTGAATCTGCCCCTCGCCGGCGCCGTCCTAGGCAGAAAATGCCCAGAGTTCTGGTACGAAACCGTGGAGGGTCGTGTGGTCTCGAACGAGACTATCCTAGGGGCGGTCACAATCCTCGACATATGGGGTTCCACATGACACAACTGCTATGAGGAATTTCCGCTCGTGCAGTGGATGCAACAAGAATACGGCGAAGACAAACTCCAAGTCATTCTCCTAAGTACCGACCGCACCAAGGCGGAGTACTCCAAACGATCGCCCGCGCTCTTCGCAAAGTACGGCGGAGCTCAGTGGCCCAGCGTGATCTTGCCCAACGGTTTCCGAAGCGCTCTCCGCTTCGGAAACTTTGGCTACGGAAAGGTAATCGTTGATGCAAAGGGCATCGTCCGCAGCATCGGCGAGTACGACCTGAAAAAGGCAGTGTAGAGAACGTTCGGGCGCTGAGCCTCATATACAGTGCCTGACGCCATGCCGCCCATCTCGGATGGCGTGGAGTCAGACACCGTATGATCATTTGATCCGTGCCCCGACCGTCATATTTTGACCGTAGCGCCCAATGGGTGGATAGACGTTCCAAAGTGGCAGTTTTGGAGGAGCGAGAGGGAGCTAGGTGGGCCGCAGGGGCGAACATGCCGTAGATTACAGGCATTGAGCGTGAAATGGGCCCACCGGACTCCCCCCCACTCCTCCAAAACTGCCCCTTTGGAATTCCTACCCACTAGGCTCCCGATTGTTCCACCGCTGGCGTGAGGAGGACGACCCGGCGATCTTGATCGGCCTGGAAAAGCAACGCGGAACCCAGGCAGTTACGTTTCCAACCGATCGGGAGCAAGCCCCATGGAGGGTCAGGGAGTGTCCACCTGCACATCGACCACCTTGCCAGAAACGATGGTCACCGTTTGCTGCACTCGCCGCCGGGCGGCCAGTTCCGTGACCAATAGGTATTCTCCTGGAGGCAGCGGATCGCTGACCAACTTCCGGTTGAGAGGCCAGCGGTCGCAAACGGACTTTATCGACGAGGTGCCGCTGACCGTGTGCTCGATTGGGATTGGCAACCTGTCCTTTCGGTAGAGGGTCAGCTTGGCTATGGACTCGGGTTCCCAGGGGTAAGCGTTGTGTCGTTGGTTGTCCATGCCGGGACCCCAGGTGGAGTTGAGCGAATGGAAGCCATCAAACTTAGCGACCAACAGGTCTGAATCCGTGGGGGAGCCTTGGATGTGAATTCGCAGCTTGCCCGCTTTCTTCGGGGAGACGTGATATGACCTGGTGGTTGCTCTTTCTACTTGAATGAAGCTCTCTTTGCGACCCAAGCGAAGGGGACGGTGATTCGTACCTGAGCTGACTTTGCCATGCGCACCGGTAACCACCAATCGGTATTGGCCGACGGGCAGTTCGATTTGGCCAGATCGTCTTTCAAAGTCTTCCAATCTGAAATTGACCTCGGATAGGAGGGGGGTTCTGTTTTGCAGGCTTTCCAACCCGACGGTGAAACCCAGGGAATGACTGGAATCCCTCCCAACCCGCTTTGCAATCGTCACTTGGATGTGGCCGGTTTCGCGCTGTGGTTGTTCTTTGGCCTTCAGGGTTATGGGTTCGCATGTGCCTGTGTCCGGGACTTGAACGCGCAGCTCCTCCTCCTCGAATCTCGGGCCTCAAACACGAATAAAGTAGGAACGGCCTGATGTGACTCTAGCGACGTTATCGCCCGATTCGGAATCAAACCTAGTGCGGATCCTCTCCCCAGGAACAGGGCCCCATGGGGTGGGAACACTGGTGGAAACCACGAGCACTGGTGATTGATATGTCGGCGCCTGATTTCCAAACCTAGGCAGTTCGAAATAGCAGGTGTGTCCTTCCAAGGGCTGCCCACCGACATCGAGTAGCTTGATTCGGATCTCGCCCGGTGTGGCGACCAGCTTGATTTCTTGGCCGTCCGCTTCGTGCAGGAGATCAAAGGAACCTGCCTGCCGCGCATAGTTTCCACCTGGAATCGATAGGCGGTAGGCACCCACTCGAAGGCCCTTTGCCTCAAAGCGTCCTTGGGCATCGGTCCTAATGTGGGGATTGAGGTTTCCTGGTGTCCTTACGCTCCAGTTTTGGCAGATCCATCCAGCTCGAGCGTGGGCTTCCTCGCCCGCAGCGGGTGCACAGTCAATCAGCATGGAACCGAGTGGGTTCCCGTTCCCGTCCACCAGCCGCCCTCGCAATACACCCGGACCGCCGATGGTGATGCGTAGGTCATTATGTGGGGAGTCGATTGCCAAGTTCACTCCGAGCAGGGCGCCGCATCCAACGTCCTTCGCTGTAGCAAGGAAGTCGGCTTGCAGATCCTGTTCATAGTGAAATGCGAATGCTCCTTGCCCTAGGCCTTGAACTCCTTGGCTCGGGGGGATGCAACCCGTGCAGCAACCTTTTTCGAATACGGGCTTTACCACAACCGAAGGTCCTTCTGTTCGATACTCGACTTTCGCGCTGCAGGCCTTGCCGTCCGGACCCCTTACCCGACCAAGTACCGTGCGGCCCGGGATGAGGTTGAACCCAGTTGTATAGCGCCCCTTCGCCCCCGGTTCTCTGCGGTGCAGGTTTGTCACATACCGCGTTTGGTAGCCATCGTGCTGGACTCGGAGGGTGACAGCGGCGTTGTTCTGAGGTTGCTTTGAATATCCTTCTGCGGGCACTCGGATGCTGACATTTCCCCGATCATCGGTTTTGTAGGTCGCCAAGATTCTGACTTCGGGGCCGATGGGATGCTCGCACACTTCAACTCGAACCCCTAATGCGCTCACCTCTGAAATGAACTGGTACGCCCCATAGGCATTCCTTTGGTACCTTCCAGGGGGTCTAACCTGGACGGCGACTTCGAGGGCTGGTTTCGCATCGCTCGAAAGCGGATGGACCTGTGCTTTGCCCAGGTCCATGAATAGGGAGCAAGCCAACAGCAACCATGCCAGGCGGCCTGCGCTTTGGTGTCCCGGGCGGATTAGGTTTTGACAATTGTGGCCCATGGAGGTCGACCCGTGATCGGTCTTTGTCTCTATCGCACGGGCCCATGCTCTGGTTCACATCAGGGCCGAATAAGTGTCATGGTGGGACGTTGCGCCTCGCGGTTTCGGCCGTGGGATCTTCGTATTCGATCCGGTGATCCTCCTCAATTTGGTTTGGCAGCGTCCCCGTGAGTCTTACAGCTTCCCGAAGTACACGGTCGCTTTCGATTCCGAGATGCCCACGCCGGGGGGGACCTTGGCGGCCTCTTTCACGTGATTCAGGATGGCCTTGCGGTTGGGTTGCAAGGACAGGAATTCCTCTGGCAGTTCCTTTGCGTCGAGCACCTTCATGGAGAGGCGCGGTTCGCCGATGCGTACTTTCCAATCAGGGCCGCGAACGGTGGCGCCGATGCCGATGGCGGCGACCAGTTCTTCGGAGGCTTGGGTGAGCTCCTCTTCGAGTGCTTTCTTTTTTTCCTTCAGGTCGTGCACGCGTGCGGCCAACTCTTCCAGGTCGGTTGGCATGTTCACGTTGAACTCGAGTTTTTTGCCGGATAGGCCGCGCGCTAAGCCGCCCAGTACTTCGTGGGCTTGGTTGCGCTGGCAGGTGGTCAGGGCAAAGGGCTTTTGCTCGCCCTCTGCTTTTTCTCGCAAGCGTGCCAAGCATTCCGCGAATGTGAGCAGGGCGGGTGGTAGCAGTTCGGCCTCTGCGTTTAGCTTGTCGACGAGTTGGGTGTCTTGCATGGCAGTTCGGTGTCCGTGGGGATCTGTGGAATACCGTACCAGGTGAACTTTCACAGATTCACGCAAGCTGCAAGTTGACGTGGCTTGTGATGGCTGCGTGGATACGATCCTTGAGGGCGGGTTCGGCCTCGAGTAAGGGCAGGCGCAGTTCCCCGGGGTAGCCCCGCGCCATTTCCAGGGCGGCTTTGATGGGGATGGGGTTGGGGCTGAGGGAAAGGGCTGCGATCACCGGTGCGAGTAGCTTTTCCAGGATTTCGACGCGCTTGTTGTTGGGGTTGATCGAGACCAACCCGATCAATTCGGCGGTTTCCCTGGGCAGCAGGTTGCCGGTTACGGTGATGGCGCCCTGGGCACCAGCGCGCATGAAGTCGAACAGGGCCAGGTCGTCGCCGGCGTAGACCGCCAGGTTTGGGTTGCCCATCAGGGACTGAATGCGCGGGATGGAGCGCGTGCACTCCTTGATGCCCATGATGTTCTTGTGGCGATCGGCCAGCTTGTGCGCAGTGGTAGCTTGCATGTCGCAGCCCGTGCGACTCGGCACGTTGTACAGTAGGATGGGCGTGTGGGCGTGGGCCTCCGCAAGTGCCGAGAAGTGGGCGCTCTGGCCCCGGGCGTCGGGCACAGTGTAGTAAGGGGTGACGGCCAGCAGGCCGTCGGCACCTTCGCTGACAGCGGCGCGGGCCAGTTCTAGCGTTGCGCTGGTGCTAGGGGCTCCGACCCCCAGCAGGACGGGTACCCTGCCATCGACAGCAGCAATAGCACGCGACCAAAGCACATGCCTTTCGCCCTTGCTCAGGGACGCAGCCTCCCCGGTCGATCCCCCGATGACCAATCCTTGTGTACCGTTTTCAATATGGAAGTCGATGTCCTGGACTAAAGCCACTTCATCGATGCTTCCTCCCCGGAAAGGCGTCGGCAGTGCGACGATGCTTCCCACAAATGGATTGTTTCCCCGTGCCATGAAATCAGCATGGCTTTCTGCTGCTTAGGGTTGCAAGCAACTAGGCGATACTTTTCCCATTTGCGCCCGATTCCCGATTAGGACTTTACGGAAAGGTCTTTTAGCAGGTTTTGCATTTCGCCAATCGCGCGCGAAACACCAACGAAAACGCTGCGTGCCACAATGGCAAAACCGATATTGAGCTCTTCGATCCCGGGGATGGAGGCCACGGGGGCGGTGTTTTCGTAGTCCAGGCCGTGTCCGGCATTGACCCGAAGGCCGATGTTGTGGGCGTGGGCGGTGGCACTTGCAAGGCGTTCCAGGGTAGCCATGCGCTCTTCACCTTGGGCTTGGGCATATTCGCCCGTGTGTAGCTCGATAAAGGGCGCTTGCAGCTCCCGGGCCATGTCGATCTGGCTTAGGTCGGGGTCGATGAAGAGGCTGACCAGGCCGCCGGTTTCCCCCAGGCGCGGGATGGCTTCGCGCAGGCGGTCGACTTCACCGATCACGTTCAGGCCGCCCTCGGTGGTGACCTCCTGACGGTTTTCCGGAACCAGGCAGAAGGCTTGGGCGCGGCTCCTTTGGGCGATGGCGAGCATTTCCTCGTCCAGGCTGCACTCCAAGTTCAGGAGCGTACCGATGCTGTTGCGCAGGTTCTCCACGTCCGCGTCCTGGATGTGGCGGCGGTCCCTGCGCAGGTGGCAGGTGATGCCAGCGGCGCCCGCTTCCTCGGCGGCCAGGGCCCAGGCGACGGGGTCGGGAAAGGTCTCTCGACGAGCTTGGCGCAGGGTGGCCACGTGATCGACATTGATGTGCAGGCGGGGCATGGCCTTATCCTACTTCTTCTTGAGCTTCTTACGCTTCTTGCGCTTGAGCCAGTACTTCTTGAACTCCTCTTCGAAGCCTTCGACGTCGACATCATAGACCTTGAGCAGGGCCTTGTTGATTGCAGCCATGTCGTTGCGAGGTACCGAGCCAATCACGTGGACGAATTCCAAGAATTTCTCGCTTCCAAAGTCGGAGTGGCGCGCAAATTCGATGATAGCTGCCGCCTGGGTGTAGCTATTGCCCGCATCGCTGCCGCCTTTCACGTTGTTGGTGTCCGCGTCGCCCAGCAGGCTTGAGACACTGAAGAACTTCTTAAAGGGTTTGTGGCGATCCTTCTTGACTAGACTCTTAATGCTGTTCAGGTCACCGGGCTTTTCACTCATGTATTCGGCAACGCCTTCCTGGAACCAGGAGCCACCGCCGTCCAGGAAAAGGCGGTTCTTGAAGATTTGATGCGTGGCCTCGTGGATATGAACGGGCGCACCGGAGCTTTGGTGATAGGTGGAATACACGTCACCAAAGGCCACTCCGGCCGAAGAGGACATGGGTCTTCCGATCGTTATCTGACACCAATTGTGGTACTGGTCCGGGGTGAGGAAGTAGAAAATGGGCAGTAGACGCTGGGCTGGCACATCCTCGAAGGGGTAAACGCTGCGGATAATATCGTAGTTCTCATCGAGCTTTGCGCCGAACTTCTTAGTGGTGCCTTTGCCCACGTTGGTCATGATCAAGTAGTACTTGGTGCGCCACACGAAGAGCTTGCTCTTTTCTTTGACCTTCTCGGGGGCATCTCTTTCCCAACGCTTGTTGACTTCTTCGTCGGTCCAGTTGGCGTCGCGGGTCGGGCCGTCGTACTTCACGCAGGACGTGAGCCACTTGAGGATCGCGGGGCGGTCGGTGGGGTTCAGGGCCTTGGAGGTTTGCACCTCGATTGAGTAGCCAATCCCTTGGGTCAACCCGCAGAAGTGCAGCTCGTGTTGCGTGATGCGGGTGCCCTTTTGAATGCCGTGAATGCCCATCCACCCCACGGGCACGTAGCCGAAGGGCCCTTCGAAGACTTCTGTTTCCAGGAAGGTCTGTTTGGCGTCCATGTTCTTGGATCCCGGAGGGGGGGCCAAGTTGAATTCCATGATTTCCAGAACATCACGGGGTTCGGCGAAGCGGAACTTCTTGGCCGGTAGGAAAATCATTTTCACCAGCAGTTCGGTTTCGCCGATCTTGCCTGACCAGCGGCTTTGAACCTGCCCCATCGATTCATCCTGGAGGGTCTTCAGTTCCTGAAGGGCGCCAAGGTCGATTTCGAGGTGTTGCCCCTCGTAGCGCACCGTGGTTTCGGAGTCGGTGTTGGCCACGGCCGGGGTTGCCACGAATGTGGCACAGGTGAGGAAAAGTCCGCCCGTGAGGGCTCTTACGATCAATTGCATGGGGGAAGTTTAGCTTCCAGGGCCGGTCGGGTGTGCCACAGTAATTGATATTTAGGAGCTGTAAGTGTCGTGTACTGGTAATTAGTGAGCAGGCACTCGGTCACCGCTCCAGGTCTCAGCGCCGGCAGTCGTGACATGGTGCCTGATTCCGGATTGTTGCTATGCTACGACCCCACCTCCGGGCGCCCCGCCCTGCGCTTCCCAAAACCCGACCGAAGGATCCCTGTCCATGGCCAATAGCCAGCACCTAACCGCTCCCGATCCCAGGGAAATCAAATTTCCCAAGGGCATCCCGTATATCGTAGGTAATGAGCTTGCGGAGCGGTTCAGTTTCTACGGCATGAAGGGGATTTTGGTGGTGTTCATGACCACGTACCTGTTGGGGCCTGATGGCCAAGCAGTGAATATGAACAAGGAGGAGGCCACTTCCACCTATCACCTGTTTACGGCGGGCGCATACTTGTTCCCCATGATCGGTGCCTTGATCGCCGACATTTGGTTGGGAAAGTACCGGACGATCCTCTATCTGAGTCTGCTTTACTGCGTAGGGCACGGCAGTTTGGCCCTGATGGATGTCGCACCGGAGCACTTTGGGATCGGAATGAAACCCTTCCTTTTTGGTGGGTTGCTTTGCATCGCCATGGGGGCAGGGGCTATCAAGCCATGTGTGTCGGCTCACGTGGGCGATCAGTTCGGAGTTGGCAACCACCACATGTTGACCACAGTGTTCAACTGGTTCTATTTCTGCATCAATGTAGGGTCGGCCGCTTCAATGCTCCTGATACCGTCCTTGTTGGAGTCCCATGGGCCTTGGCTTGCGTTCGGCTTGCCAGGTGTGCTGATGGCGATAGCGACCTTCCTCTTTTGGATGGGTCGGAATGTGTTTGTGCATGTTCCACCATCGGGCATTCGTAAGTTCCGGGAAGAGGTTTTGAGCTCCGAGGGTTTGCGTGCGGTCAAGAACTTGATCCCCTTGTTCATCATCTTTGTTCCGGTGTTCTGGGCCATTTTCGATCAAACCGGCTCTTCCTGGGTGCTGCAAACCGAGCAAATGGACCGGGATTTCCTTGGGCGCAAGTGGTTGCCTTCCCAAGTACAAGCGGTGAACCCAATCTTGATTCTGGCAGGCATCCCGCTCTTCAGCTACGTTCTTTATCCCTTGGTAGGTCGGGTATGGAAGCTCACCCCACTGCGCAAGATTGGCGTCGGGTTTCTGCTTACGGCCGCCGCCTTTGGCCTTTCGGCTGTAATCGAAACCTGGATCGTGGCAGGGTCCGAATCCGTAATCACGGATCTTTGGGCAGCTCTATCCCCGGACGTAACAACTGGGATGGCCATGCCCACCAAGATGGCGGACATGATCAAGTTGTTAAAGGACAACGAATGGTCCCCGTCGCAGATCGCTCCCTACCTTAAGGAAATGCCGAATATTGGGTGGCAGTTTCTGGCGTATGTAATTCTGACCAGCGGCGAAATTCTGGTTTCGATCGTATGTTTGGAATTCGCTTACACGCAGAGTCCAAAGCGCATGAAAAGCTTCATTATGGGGATTTACTTCTTCGGCGTGGCCTTGGGCAATCTCCTAGTGACGGGAGTCAATTGGTTTATGGATGCTTCCAGGGATGAATCCGGGAACACTCCCCTTGACGGCCCCAACTACTACTGGTTCTTTACCGCGTTGATGGTTGCTACCACAGTCGTTTATGTGGTCTACACCCAGTTCTACAAGGGCGAGACGTTCATCCAGGGTGAGGACCGACCTATCGCCCACGCAGAGTCCGGCGCGGAAGGAACGGATGCCCGTTAGTCCGAGAAAGGGGAGCGCGCAGCTTCACCCATCCTCGGATATAGCCTACTTGCGTGCGATGATTGCAGGATTCCAGGGTGAGGGGTTAGCATGTGCCTCCGCTTCCTCTGGAACTAGACAGCCATGAAAGACCGCTTCCCCCTCATCTTTGGTGTGATCGTGACAACCGTGCTCTCTGGCACGCTCGTCATCGCCGGTCTAAAAGCAGGCATCACCCCCGGTGTCAGCCCCTTGGTCATCCTGCTCGCCTGGGGAGCTTTCGCAAGGTCCGCCACCGGTCCCGGCGGCAGTCGCTTCTTAAACATCGCCCAGGTCGCTGGTTCCGCAGGCATGGCGGTCACCTCCGGCGTGATCTTCACCGCCCCGCTGATCCAAATCCTGCACCAGGACAAGGGATTGGAAGTCCCTCCGGTCGACGTGCCAACCCTGATCTACGTGAGCCTGGCGGGCGCTTTGATCGGCTATGGTTTCGTCGGTTTAGCCACCAAGAAGTTTCTCACCGACCCCACCCTGCCCGCCCCCGAAGCACGCGCCTGCGAGGCGATGATCGAGGCCGCGGTCACCGACGCCAGCAACAAACCCAAGCTGGGTCAGTCGCTCTATGCCGGCCTGCTGCTCAGCTTCCTCGCCCCGCTGGTCGTGCGCTTTGGAATCGCCCACGAACATGTGATCCTGTGGAAGGAAAAACTCGGTGACCGCGAGTTCTCGGTCGATCTGCCCTTCAATCCGATGTACATGGGCATCGGTGGTTTGCTCACATTGGCCACAGCCCTATTGGTCTTCGGCGGAAGCCTCCTGCGCACCATCGGTGACGTGATGTTGGCCAGCATCGATCCGTCCAATGCCGAACTGCTCGGCCAATTCCCAGCCAACTCGATGCGTTGGGTTGGCGGCGGGGCCATGACGGTAGCGGTCGCCTATTCCCTGGTTCGCTTTATGGGGGTCCGCAAGCTCGCGGAGGGCGAGGCCGAGGACCCCCTGCTGGAAGTCGACCCCGGCGTCCGCCGCGGTTTGATCGTCAGCGTGTTCGTCGGCGTGGCCATGATGATCGGTTGGCTGACCTGGCGCGAAGGCGGTTTCAGCGCCTTTGGGCTCTCCATGTCCGGCGCCATCATCGTCATGTGCGGTTTGATGGTCACCTTGGGCGCCATTCTGTCCCTACAAATCGGTAGCTCCGCGTCCCCGGTTTCCGGCACCATCTTTGTCACAACCCTGGTGCTGTGCTTGGTAGCTCTGGCCACCGGCCGCACGGAAATCAAGGACGTGATGATCTTGACCCCGTTGCTGGTCGGTGCCTGCGTGGCGGTCTGCGCCGCGAATGACTCCAGCCAGGACTACAAGACCATGCAGTACTGCAAGGTCCGCGTGCAGGATGGTTTTAAGGCCCAGTTGTTAGGCTTGCTCGCCGGTGCGATCGTGGTTCCTATCGTCTTGTACGTGGCGCACAACGCTTACACCCTCGGCTCCCCTGACCTGAACGCTCCCCAGGGCAAGATGTTTGCCACGTTGATCAACGGTTTGCTGCTGGAGAGCCAGTTGCCCTGGTATCCAATCTATGTGGGTCTGGGCATCGGCGTCGCTGCCGTGGCCCTCGATATTCTTGCCAGCAAGAGGGGGGTGCAGTTGCCGTCCATGGCTTTGGCGGTGGGCATCTACCTGCCCCCGTTCCTCGGCATAGGCATTTTGGTTGGCGCAGCCTTCCGCTGGTTCGGCGAGCGGGGCACCGGCAAGCAGCGGGGCGAATCGATTTTGGCTGCGGCTGGACTCATCACGGGTGCGGCAGCGTTGGAGTTGATCTTGGGCACCATGATCCTGGGTGGCTTCGACCTGAAGTCCCTGGAGCTCTTCCAAGCGACTGGCTTCGCGGCCGACGTCGTAGCCCTGGTCGGAATTGCAGCCCTTGGAATACTGCTCTGGCACAACTCCAAACCAGGTTCGAAAGCGGACAGGTCTTGAACTCTGGGGGGGGGCGAGCCTCCCCTCCATCTCAGCGCCATCCGCTCGGCTGTTTCACCATGCCACGGGTTGGCGGCTTCGCTTTAATGGAAGTCCCGCACCCCACACAGACCCCGTGAAGGGCTGCCCGAGAATTTTTCGGGAAAGCAAGGCGCGCGTGCGCGCGCCCTCATCGCATCATTTGCAAGCATCTATTCTGTGCCCAAGTTCAACAATACGCCCCATACTCACTAGACTCAACCCCATGAAGCTCTCCAGTTTCACCGCAATGGCCCTTGGCCTGTATGCCCTCTCCGCAACAGCCTCGGCGCAGTCCTTCAACTACGCGGACTTCTCATCGACCGCCGGGTTGACCCAGGTCCTGTCCACCGCGAACCCGTCGAACATCCTGCGCGTCCACGAGGTTGGACACGCTGGCGGCGACAACATGGGAGCGGTCTGGTATAGCAATCCCGTGTCGGTCGTGACGGGATTTAACACCACGTTCGAGTTTGCCATCAGTGGCACTGGATCGGGTGATGGCATGGCATTTGTCATCCAGAATGACATCACCACAGGATACAGCGGAATGATTGGAGCTTCCTCCATTGGCCGCCACGCCTCCGCCATTGGTTACGGGCGTTTTGTGAATGACCCGGGCAGCATGTCCATTGAGAACGCACTTGTGATTGAAATCGATCATTACCTAAACGCCAACGCCCCGGCCGCAGACCCCATCCTCGATCCCGACAACAACCACATCAGTATTCACACCGGTGGGGTGGGTGAGACCCGTCACAACGAGGATCACTCGATCGGTCGTGCCGATAGCGGCACTCTGGGTTTCACCGATCTCAACAATGGCACTACGCACACCATGCGCATCGTCTATGTGCCTGGAACCTTGGAGGTTTACTTCAATGGGAACCTCGTGATTACCACGCCCTATGACTTTGCGTCCGGCGGTACTTGGATTGACAGTGGCACCCCTGTGGGCGGCCTCAACCTGATCGGTGGAACGTCGATGTACGTGGGGTTCACGGCTTCGAGTGGTGGATCCTCGCAAAATCATGATGTACTCTCCTGGAGTTTCGACTCCGGCGCTGGTTCTGTCGGTGTGGCATTCTGTGCACCGGCCTCTGCCAACTCGACGGGTGCTCCCGCTGTCTTGACCGCCAGTCAGAACCCTGGCGCGGGTTCGGGCACTCACTTGGACGTAACCGGGGGTGTTCCCGGACAACTTGCCTACATACTTATTGGCAACGAAGCTACTCCGGGCATCTCAATCAGCAACGGGCAGTTCTGCCTTGTTGGTCCGTCCACCGCTCAATTTTTCCGCTACAACGTGGCTGGAACCGACATGAACTCTATCGGTGGATTCGATGCAAGCGGAACCATGATCAACGCCTCGGGCACTTCCACCACCGGCTTTGGGTTTGACGTGCCCAGCACGATTCCCAGCGCCATCCCCTTGACTATCATGGCAGGGGATACTTGGCACTTTCAAAGCTGGTATCGCGATACGCCCGCTGGAGTGGGGAGTTCCAACTTCACCAATGGCTTGAGCGTGACCTTCTAGCGGTCAAACCCTCATTTGTGGATCTGAAGATCCTCCCATGCAGCCTGGAAATCGGTGCCGTCCCTTGGCACGGCGCCGATTTCGCATTTGGTGCGGGTTGCGGTTCTGCCGGAATGCCGAGGCAATGAGGGCTGAATCCGGATCCCCCATGGGGATATATGCCAGGCGCTCGAAGCGGCCAGCTTGGCAGCCTTCCAGCAGTTGCTGGCATTTATTGACGATCCCGCGCCGCCACCGAGACCCAGCTCCGATCGCGGGGTCGAACAACAGCAAAACGACTGCAACCACCGGCTTGGAGCGCCCGGCGCAGACCCCTGTCAATCATCCGGACTAAAGACTCGTCGCCGTATACGCGATCCCGCGTTCGGCGAGTTCACTCAACATGCGGTCCACTATCGCCCGGTTGCTACCTAGCAACTCGGGCGGATAAACACCCGGTTCGGTGAAGGTGCCGTCGACCAGCATGCGCGCCATAATCGTGCAGGGCAGCGCTGTCGTGCGTGACATGCTCGTTGCCCGTTCCTCCCGGGAATAGGCTTCGTATAGGTCCCAGCGGTAGGTCTTGGACTTTCCACCTTCCTCGCCACGCACAATGATGCGCATTACGGTCAAATCCTCTTCGCCTTCTTCAAAAGTCCACTTCGGAAACAGCAAGGCCTGTGTCAACGCCAGGGGGGAAACCTGTTGTCCTTGCACGTCGATAGTTTGCTTTTGGAATAGTCCGGTTTCTCGGAACACACGCATCAACTCGATGTGCCCAGGATAGCGCAGGGTTTTTTCCTTCATAAACGGCACGTCTAATGTGTCGATCAGGCTGCGCAATCCGTCGGTGTTGAAGGCCTCCAACGTGCCCACGCCATCGAACTCCATCAGTTCCGGTTCGGTGAGAGCCTCGCGCACAACAACCTGACCGTGTTCGACGATACGTGAAGGCCGCGTGTACTCCTCGATCACGTCCGACGGGGCAAACCCGGCCTTGTACTCAAACGGCCAGGACCGGTTCTTAGGCAATCCGCCCACATAGATTTCGATCTCTTCAGCTTGGTCAAGCATGGCAACACCTGCGCCTGTCAGCAGATTACTCATGCCCGGAGCCACCCCGCAATCCACCACGCAAACCGTGCCATGCTCCCGCGCCAGGTCATTCCAATCCATGGCATTTTCGGCCATGAACGAAATGTCGCAATAGGGTGTGCCAACCTGGGCTAGGGTTTCGAGGGCAGGATACCCAAGGTGACTGGAAAGAGCGCCAAGTACCACGTCCGCGTTGGAAGCTGCTTTGCGCAAGGTGTCCGGGTCAGAAAGATCGCAAGTCTTCGTTTTCAGGGTCGACCCGGTACCCAGATAGGCCTTTGCCTTGGCCAAAGCCAGATTGCTGCGATCCATAAGCATTACCTGAAATTCACCGTCACGCAGCATATCCCTGGCCATCAAGGTTCCGACCATGCCCGCTCCAAATACTACCGCTTGCTTTGAAGGTGTGCTCATGCCCAGGATCGTAACGGCATCATCAGCGCCTGGCAATCCACGAATAGAACAGGCCCGCTGCCGTGGAAACACGATAGCGGGCCGGCTGGATGGAGGGCGCTTGCGCGCTATTGCACTTCGTAGCTTGCGTTGCTCGTCAAGCTGGAGCTTTGGCCGTGATTCAACATCCACTCTTCAGCGAGCTTGTTGGAGATGCGTACTTCGTACTCGGCCATTTGGCGCTGGATGCGTCGGGATTGGTCGATGCAAGGCTTGTGGCCCAGGTTTTCGCCCACGATGTAGTACATGCAAGCGGTGATCGGATCCTCGATGACCCCGCGGCCGAGTTCGTACAGCAGGCCAATTTTGCTGTAAGAAGCAGCGATGCCCTGGTCGGCAGCTTGGCGCAACCAGTGGGCTGCCGCAGCGTCGTCCTTGGTTATACCTTGGCCGCGCATGAGCATAACGCCGAAGCTGAATTGAGCGGGGGCATATCCCTGGATAGCGGAGCGCTGATACCAGCGGGCGGCCTTGACATCGTCGTGGGGCACGCCTTGCGCGAACGTGTATAGCAGACCCAATTGGGCCTGGGCTTCGGGCATGCCCTGGCGGGCGGCGGCACGCATCCATTCGGCACCAATGCTCTGATCCAAATACACCCCATCGCCGTTCAAATACATGAAGGCCAGGGCGAATTGTGCCGGAGCAAGCTCCTGGTCGGCGGCACGGCTGAGCCAAGCGACCGACTCCTCGGAGTCCTGGGAAACCCCCAAGCCGTCGCGGTACATCATGCCCAGGCGATACTGGCCCACGGCGTGGCCTTGTTGCGCGGCTTTCTCATACCAGTCGGCGGCTTTCTGAAAGTTCTTTTCGGTACCGATTCCACGGAAGTGTGTGGAGCCCATTATGTTTTGGGCCGGGGCATCACCGCGTTCGGCGAGATCACCCCAGTTATTCACTGCGACTTCATAGCCGGTGGGTTGGTAGGTGTCGACCGACCCGTGGATGGAGGTCTGACAGGCGATTGAGGAGAGCAGCAGGGGCGCCAGCCACAACGGGGAGGCGACGGTGGGGCGTTTTTTGGGGTCCATACTCCGCGCTATCGGAGGTCGCAAATTGGTGGATAAAGGCGATTTCCAAATAACCAGATTCCTTTGCATGGAGACCCGCTTTCGCGCCCCAGAAGGCCTCTCAGGCTCGAATTGGGACCATTTTGCACCTTCCTAGTCCGTTCCGGTACCCTGAAAGGCCACGTGAGCGCCGAGCTTGGCGGCTTTCAATTCGAGGCATCGCCTACTGAGATTGAGAACTCGAGAGGATTGGCGCAGGCCTACCCCAGAGGTGAGCAGCCGCAAAAGGGCCAGATTGAGGTGCGGTTTGTGATCCCGGTAACTCATGCGAAAGCTCTGTCGCGAATAGGTGCGGGAACATGTACGGCAGCGGAACCTGGGGATTGGCTTGGATCTGTACTTTGCTCGATAGGAGCCGAGGCACAGGAAGTGATTGGCGGGGGGCAGGCGTTGTGGGCGGAGCAATCGTCGTAGGGGCAAAACGGGGGCTGATACAAGGTTGGATGTCCATCTTGGGCCTCAGTGGGTGGCTTGAGATGGAAAGATCGCCTTGAATGGGGCTGGGTGGCAGGGATCCTGGGGAATCTCTTGGGAGGTCAACACGAAACCCAGGCAGTTACCACGGAATCCGTCACGCGTTTGCCTTGGCAGCGGTTATCTATGCACTAGATTGGCGCTCAGTCCTTCGCGGCCACCTGATCCAGCAGCGTTCGCGCTTCCTCAAGGGTGAAGTCTTCTGCTTTTGCCAATAAACGAGCGGCTTGGGAGTGCTCGCCTCGTGTGTCGAGAGCTTGGGCCCGCATTAGGGAAGGCAGACCTTCCAGTGATTCGTTCAGGTCGACTTCGCGGTGGGGGCCGAACTTCAGAATCTCTGCCAGGGCAGCCCGTAGCGGTTTGGTGGAGGTCAGACGGACAATTCCCGTTTCCAAAACCATCACGCGGCGTTCATTGAAGTGAAACGATGTGCGTTTTGAGCGTTTGGCAGGATCGATTTTTCTGGCTTCGGCTGCCAGGATCCTTGCCAGTTCGGCCGTGTCCTGGTCCGACACAACCAGGTCGATGTACCTGCGCTTGATCTCGCTTGCGCCCCGTTTGTTGTCCTGGCGAATCCAAGATTCGGTGACCTCATACATTCCGTCGATTTCACCGATGGGGAGGCGCAGGACCGGAATGGGGGTGTTGGGTTCCCCGTTGCGGAAGTCTCGCAGGTTGATGACGAGGGTTTGGGCACCGATTTGGATGGACCAATTGCTGGGCCGGAAGCTGGCGCGCAGGGAGTGGATTGCACTTAGGAAAACCGCGAGGACGATCATGCCCATGAACCCCAGTGGGAGGGTCAGCAGGAGGATCAGCATCGGTTGGCGATTCAGCCACCAACGGCCTCCGAAGTAAGCGAAGGCCATCAGCAGCGCACCCGTTGCCAGCGCGAAGAGCGTTTGCCCTATGGGGCTGGCCCGGAGCACGAGGGCTCCGCCCGGATCGGCTTCGGGGACTTCGGTCCTGATCTGCATGGGGTTTCTATCGGCTGTGCTGTGCTGAGGACTGGAACGGGCCGCTTTGAGACAAGCAGGTTGCCCTCGGGACTGTGCCTGCATCGCTTCGCCCGGTATAAAGGGGGCGTGAGAATCATTTCAGGCGAATTGAGAGGGCGCAAGTTGTTGGCGCCCGAAGGTTTGGGCACACGTCCCATGCTCGGCCGTGCGCGCGAAGCCTTGTTTTCATCCATTGGCGATGAGGTGGTGGATGCGCGCATTTTGGACCTGTTTGCGGGCACCGGCAGCCTGGGCCTCGAGGCCTTGAGCCGTGGCGCGAGTCATGTGCACTACGTGGAACGCGATCGCAAGGTGGTCAAGGTGCTCGAGCGTAACCTGTCCGACATGAACATGGGCGAGCGCGCCCAGGTCCGCACGGGCGACGCCCTCGCTTCCTCATCCTGGGGGACCGAAGCCCCCGACATCGTCTTCATGGATCCTCCCTATCCCATGCTCAAGGACCCGGATGGACGCAAGCGTGTGATAGACACCGTGCGCGAGCTCTTGGAGGAACGCATTCCATCCATGGGCCTGCTCATGCTGCACACCGAACCCCGCGCGATCAGCGAACATGATTTTCCCGACGATTGGTTGGTGGATCAACGCAAGTACGGTCGCACGATCCTTTGGTACGTGCGCAAAGATGGAGAAACCTCATGATGGAACGTGAAGGTCGTCTGTTGATCGAGGGGCGTTTGCGCCACGGCAAAATTCGCTTTGACGGCGACGGGATTAGCGAGGTCACCCTGGATGAGGTCCAGGACGGCAGCTCCACCGGCCCGGTGATCGCGCCCGGTTTCATCGATTTGCACGTGCACGGCTTCGGTGGTGCGGACCCCTTGGACAACCTGCCCGCCATGGCCATGGCCCTGGCGCGCGTCGGCACCACAGCCTTTCTGCCCACCCTGTTCCCGGCGCATCCTGAGACCTTGGGTTTGCAGGTGCAAGCCCTGGACGGGGAACGTGTCGTTTTGCGCAAGGGCGAAGGTGCCCGCGTCTTAGGCACGCACCTGGAAGGTCCTTTCATCAATCCCTTGGCCGCCGGTGCACTGCCTGCCAGCGACCTGGCCACGCCCAGCGTGCAAGCCCTCTCTCAAATCCTCGGTCCCGCAATGGGGGATGGCCGCGGGGTTGGAACCATCACCTTGGCCCCGGAACTACCTGGAACCTTGGACCTCATCGCCGAATGCAAGCGCCTCGGTATTCGCACTTCCCTAGGCCATAGCGTGGCCAACGGCCAACAAGCCGTCGCCGGGTTCGAGCAAGGCGCCACTGGGGTCACCCACCTCTTCAATGCCATGACCGGCATACATCACCGGGACCCCGGTTTGGCCGGCGAAGCGATCACTCGCGGCGGCATGTTCGCAGAGATCATCGGTGACCTGGTGCACGTGAAAGAGCACGCCATTCAAATCGCCCTGGCCGCCCGCGGCCCCAAGAACCTGTGCCTGGTCAGCGACGCCCTGCAAGGCGCCGGCACAGGCTGCGAAGTCTTCCACTCCCACGGCCGCCAACACCTGGTCCAAGATGGCGCCGCTTATTATCCGCCCGAATCCGAAGGCGCTGAGCCGCAGCTCGCCGGGTCCGCATCCAGCCAATTGCAATTGGTGCGCAACCTGGTCGCCTGTGGCGTGGTTTCCCTGGAGGAAGCCCTGACCATGGCCTCCGAAGCGCCCGCCCGAGCCCTGGGCCTGTCGCACCGCCTAGGCAGCCTCACCAAGGGTTACGCCGCAGACCTGCTTATCCTGGAAGGCCCGCAGCTCAACCTGGCCGAGACTTTCGTTAACGGAAGATCTCAGTTGCGCGCGCAGCGGTACTAAGCCGGAATCATCATGCGCCTGGTTGAACATTGGATTTGGTATTCGTGGGTCGCTTGCATCTACAGCGATCGCCTCGCCATCCGGTCCGTGCTGAATCGTATCGCAAGCGCCCTCAAGTAGGATCTCGTTCAAGCCAGCGGCTTCTGCTTTGCTTTTTTCATCAAGAGGTCAGCCCAGCAAGTCCCCTGCGAAGCCCATTGTCTTGGTTGGGGTGACCTGAGCACCTAGAGCGTTTTTGAGGCTCTGGTGTTTTGGCAACGCGCTCGGCGCGTTCACTGTCACGGGATTTGATCGTTTTGTGGCCGGTATTCTTCCGTCGAAAGAGATTGCGCTGTACGCAGCTCGGTATCACGCGGCTCGGTATCAAGGTATCATATTGGGAACCGTGGCCCTTTTATCGTAGGCTTTCATGGTTCCCGAAGGGGCGCCCGGGGCGAATGGCTCCAGCTTGAAGAATTCCCATGTGCACCCAAAATCAAGATAGCTCGGAGCATGGGCGTTTGTGGGGGAACCTTCGCCTATTGGCACTGCTCATTTTTTTGGTCGGCTTGGTTCGAACCGCATGGGTCGCGGAGGACGCATTCATCACGTTCCGGAGCATCGAGAACCTGTTCGCCGGCCATGGCCTACGTTGGAACGTGGCGGAACGCGTGCAGACCTACAGCCACCCCCTCTGGATGCTCCTGCTTTGCCTTGGACGGCTGGTGACCGGGGACCTGTATTTTACTGCCCTTGGTCTGGGTGCGATTTGCACGGTAGTCACCTTGTACTGCATCGGCTTTCGCCTGGGGTTAGGCAAGACCGGTGCGGCTTGTGGATTGTTCGTCCTGGCGCTTTCTCCTTCTTTTGTGGACTACTCCACGTCGGGTCTGGAAGCTCCCATGACCCATCTATTACTGACCCTGTTCGCCGGGCTTTACTTTTCCGATCGTCCCTGGGAGAAGCGCGTATTGCCATTGGCTTTGCTTGCGAGTTTGGCGGCGCTGAACCGGCCGGACACCCTTCTGTTTTTCCTTCCTGCGCTTATGGGAGCGGTTTATCGGGTGGGATTGATCCGGTGCATTCGACCCATGCTGTTGGGTTTTTTGCCCCTGCTCGCATGGACCGCCTTTGCAACGCTGTATTACGGGACTCCCGTGCCAATCACGGCCCACGCGAAGGCCATGACAGGCATTTCCCAGTCGGAGTTGATCGCCCAGGGCGGTCGATTCTATGCGGATGCGCTGCGCAGGGACCCCCTGCTTTTGCCCGTGATAGCATTGGGGGTGGGAAGTGCTTTTGTGAGTCGCAAAACGGGTGGCATCGCGTTGGCTTTTGGCACCATCCTCTACGGCCTTTACCTGGCGAAAATCGGCGGGGGTTACATGGGTGGGCGTTTTTTGACACCGCCCCTGCTCATGGCGACCATCTTGATGGGGAAGTGGATTGCGCAGGTGGACCGCTCTTGGGTGGCAGGAATTCACTTGGCGGGCGCTGTCGCCCTCGGCCTGATGGCCCCGACCCTGTCCGTATTGAGCCCTTCTACTTTCAGCGCGCGGGAGGCTGTGGAGGAGGGCCATGACATCGTCGACGAAAGGGGAATGTGGTATCCGCGGACCGGATTGCTTTCCGACAAGCGCGACATCCCTGTCTTCGGTGCAGGCGAGGCGATGCTCGGCCTGACTTTGGACCCTTCGAACCCCCTCATCTTCCTAGACGGAAAGGTGGGTTTGGATGGGATTTTGGTGGGACCGGGAATGCACCTAGTGGATCCGATCTTGTGCGATCCGCTCATGATGCGGTTGCCGGTGGCCTCACTTTCGGAATGGCGAATCGGGCATTTCGCGAGGCACGTACCTGCCGGCTATTTGGAGTCATTGGCTTTCGGGGAGAACAGGCTGTCCGATCCTAGTTTGGCACGGGGCTATGACGACATTCGCTTGGTGACCCGTGGCGATATCTGGAGCTTGCGGCGCCTGCGAGCTATTTGGAGTTTGGCTTTCGGTAAAGGCCGCCGGGGAATTCAAGAGTATGTGGAGACATGCTATCGCTCGCCCAAAGGAACCACGATCCAGGCGGGGGAGTTACCTGAATCTGCGGCCGAGGGCGCGAGTATTTGGAACGAGGCGTTTCGCCTGGTAGGGGCCGGCGGGCTGCTGATTTCCCTTCCTCGAGTTTCCCATGCTGCGAGCCTGAGCATGGGTTTGGGAGGCCTCGCAGAATACAGGTTGGAATTCCTACGCAACGGGGTTCCGGTGGGCTCCTTGTCCACCTACGCCGGCGAGGGAATGAGCCTGTTTCCAGGGATCGCCCCAGTCGACATTTCTGTGCCGGAGCAAGGGAGGGAAACCGGATGGGATGCCCTCCGTATCTGGCCCCTCGGTTACCGCCGGTCTGGGATCCACTGCGTGGCTTTCATTCAGTCCTTTTAGTGGCTCTTTCCTTCCATCTTCTATCCGGCCCTATGGGGGTTGGGCCCACGCTGACTCCGGTCGTTTTTCGGTAGAACAACTTCTTCCGGCGGCTCTGGCATGCATGACAACCATGTTTGTGCCAGCGGAGTCTATTGAAAAGTGCGTACAGGCGTGCCGCCCTGCTCTTGCGGATTCGCCACCTGGCATTGGTTGAAGAGGCCAACAGTTTCTATGGGGAATTCGTAAGCCAACCATTTCAAGGAATGGCCTAGAGTCGAGGGGCAATTCTGCCAGTAGCGTATGGAAAACCCGGCGATTTCTGCGTGCTAGCCCGCACTTTTCATGAAGCACCTGAATTCGTTCTTGGCTTGGGTGTGTATGTGGAGAAATGGCGGGATGGGAGTGTTGCGACCTTGAAGTTGCCCGAAGTAGGCTCTGAGCGACTGACAATCGACACACTTTACCCCTACTTCTGCCGGAAGTAGGGGTCGAGACAGACCTCCCCCTCGGATGAGCAGATTCGACTTGCCTTGAGTGGCCTAAGTCGCGGGACTTGCGCCCATGGCGCGTGCAAGCACGCGCCATGGGCGAAGGAATGGAAGATTGTCAGACAGGTGAAGGACGATGCGTCGGGTTGATTCGGTGATTAGTGCCCTGAC
>JAAETM010000248.1 GCA_024228395.1 bacterium
CAGCACGCGGTCGATAAGGTGCGCAGCGTGCGCGGCCACTCGTCTGCCGTGCTCGTGGAACAAGAGCCTCGACCCTATGTTGACGGCTGTCAAAAAGCGCGGGATTCTGGCGATCTCAGTTGCGCCCCCCCCCCGGGTAGGGGACCAGAAAGCGGGGCGGCTGCTGTGGCTCGGGAAGATAGGACTGCCCTGGGTGCCCATTCGCGGGACCCTGATGCGTTACGCGAACCCGGCTCCCTGTGAGCAACCAGCCAATTGAGACAACCAGAGGGGGGAACCAGGGCCAACCATGTCAATTTGACATAGACCCAGAGCCAACCCTGACTGCAAAAGCCAAATTCACGCGGAAAGACAGAGCCACCTACACCCAAGCAGGAAAAAGGGATGAGTTGATCGAAGAGGCCGGCGGGGCAACACAAGCGAGCAAAGCCGAAGGCGAGCCTCCCCGAAGCGAGCCGCGGCGTGTGGCTTGCGGGTGATGTGGGCGGGCCAAGGGGGTGTGCTTTGGAGCGATCTAGGAGGGTTCCTGGAAGCCTGCGCAGGATCTGCTTGAAGGAGCCAGACCAGGATTCGGCTACCGCGCGGGTTGCCTTCTCCCTCGCTTCTGGTGGGTCATGGGGCAAGCACTCCTCGTCCCCAAAGAAGCCGTCGAACTCTCCATTGCATCCACCCCAAAAAGTAGGGCAGTCCCTCGTCGATGGGCCCGCGTCCCTTGCAACCGGCGAGCAATCTTTTCTATTGGACCGTGACCGTCAAGGATGTGGCCTCGGTCAAAACGGCGTTGCCCTGGGGTTCCCACCAATTCCCTCGTTTGGGGAAGTAAGGTCTTAGGTTCCCGTTGAATATCGAGTTGTCATCTGAGATTTCCCAGAAGAAGCCGTAGGGCAGGTTGCCCATGCCTGTAGCCTCGTCGATGCTGGAGAGTCCCAGTGCCGTCAAGGATCCATCCCCTGTGGACAACCAGGTGGGATATTCGATGGGATTGCCGGCCACTTCTCCAGGAATTTCGAATACCGCGGCCCCTCCGCCTAGTGGGACCCATCCATGGCTCGCATCCAGTAGGTGAGCATGCCAAAAACGAATTCCATGGGCGTCTTCTACCACGCCATAGCGATCTGTTGCTGAGTCTACTTGGCTCACAAACCAGACCCCGATGTCGCCCATGGAGGTGGACACCACGTCCACGGGATTGCCCGCATGATCAAAGCCATCAGACCCAATACGGAAGATCACGAAGTGGTTCAGGTCGAGGGTTCGCATGCGTATTCCAATGCGAACGAAAGGGACTGCGCGAGAGGCGTCGACCCCTTTGGGAAAGGCCATGTAATACGAAATACGGGCGTACTCCGGCAATTTATAGAGCTGGGGCGTGTTTCCACAAAATGATGCATCGAAGCTTTTACGCACGTAGGGCATTACGCCCGAAGCGGCCTCTGCGACGCAAAACATCTTCAGGGGCACTCCACTGAAGGGGTCCAGTATGGGATCGGGGTCTGCCTGGGTGAGCAGGTCCACCAGCAATTGGTCCTCCATGCCGGGTTCCCAGTAGGAGCCCCCAGTGATGGTGTCGGTGGGTGAACCGGGCATTGCCCATCCGGATTCGGGCGGATTCTGGACATTGTGTTGTTCGAACTCTTGCACCCCCCCCACGGAGTAGGTCCACATGTTCTCGTCAAGGTGTATGTCTTGACTGGACAGGTCGGTATTGGAGGTCAGATATTGGTCCAACGGCGGCAGGACGTAACGCACTCCGTTGCGTTCATGGGCCAATCGTAGAATGAGTTTTTCGCCACTCGTTGCTGATGACCCCACGTTGACCGGAATGAGAGCCTGGGTTTGCCCCGGGGCAAAAACCATGGTGCCCGATGGCAACATGCTGTAGTCATCGAGGTCGCTCAAGGGGTCCACGTCATAGAGCAGCGTGACCGGCACCTGGCTGATAGAGGACAAGGAAAGGGTGAAGACCGCATTCTCGCCCGGGTTGCTTGTCTGGGTGTCCACGGCCACGCTCATGACCGGGGGCTCCACCGAAGGGCGAATCCAAAGTTCCGCACGATGGCTCTTCTCGTGAAGGCTGACACCTGTGGTATCCCCGAGCTGAAGCACAAGGGAGCGCTCCAAGAAAAAATGGCCGGTCGGAATGAGGTCAATGGTAATTCGGGCTTCCGTGTCCCCGGCGGCGAACTTCAGTGAACTAGGGGAGAGCAATTGGTAATGAACCCCCTGGACAGCATCACCACCCAGATCGAATTGGATCGTAGCCCCATTGATGCCGGCAGGGCCATCCAACTCGACCACGAAGTCGAAATCAGCCCCAGAATCCTTCACGTACTTCTTCCAAAAAGGCACGTGAATCGATCCGGTGGGACCAAAAGGGGTGTATTCGGAGAGCGGCAAAATCGCCGCCTCGGGAGCGATACTGGTGCTAGGACTTGAGGATGTCGAACTCGGGCCACACCCAGAAATCAAGGGAAGGTTCAAAATGAGCGCCATCAGGGCTGCTTGCTTGGGATGATGGCAGTTTTTGAGAATCATGGTGCGGAGAAGTTCTTGCGTGCAGATTCGGGCATCTGGGTTGCGTACAAAGGAGTGTGTGTCTAAATCTAGGGCCTCCAAGGCCCCTGTTACACTACTGCTGACGCTTTCCATAGGCCGGGTTGCCCCGCCTGGATAGCTTACCCTGTTTCCAAAGAAGAGGGGGGAATTCTGCGCCTTCGCCCCCCGTGCTGATTGCTACGTGGCTGTTGATGGGTGTCCAGGTCCTGCCCTGGAGCGCCTGGGGAGGCCACAGGATCCCCCCTGGCGTTGCACCCAATTGTCGCTCGGGATTGGAGTAGACCGACAGCACGAGCGGCAAAAACCAAGACAGGAACATCTGACTAGTGAAGATCACATGGGAATCCTGAGAGCCTAAATGGTCCTTGTCCTTGTCGTCCGAATCAGCAACCCAAACCTACTGGATAGGGTTTGCGGACTTCCCGTGGATCCAGTGATCCTTGGAGAACCCCAGCAATTTCTGTTCATGCCCAATGAATTGGTCGGGGGGGGGGACAACGGAACTCTACGTCCAGAGGCGTGCCAGGTACCTATCCCGGTAGGTAGCGTTCCTTGACGCGCTTGGCTATCAAGCCTGCGGCCAAGTGGTTACCTTGTGAGGACCAGTGTCTGTCGATAGTGAAATACAGGAGAGGATCCACCCGAGCCCAAGACGGGGTGCACGTCTTGAACATCCAAGCCTCCGCAAGCACCGCGCATCGAGTCAAATCGAAGTACGGCTCAAAAGGTCGTTTCAAATCAATGAGCGATTTCTCTGAAAGGAGTGTATTCATAAACGACCTTGCGGCCGCGAGCTTCAAGCCAGCGAGTGATGGCCCCCATGGCCATGACAGCGCGATACATCTCCTCAACAATTTCCGGGCCAACAGGCCCCTCTGACGCTGACAGCGTGATAGATGGCAACACCATCGTTTGCCGCATTGTCAATCACCCGCGCGATATCACCTTTCAAGCATGGTGCAGGAAAGTGCTTGCAGAACTTGCGCTTCCCAATCTCTCGACAGTCCTTTACGTGAGCTTCAAGGCCTTTGTCGCACTCAAGAAAACGGGGACTGCAACCGGGGCGTTTGCACGCCCTTGCTTCGCCTGGAGGCGCCGACACCGTGTTCCTCCATTATTTTTGCGGTGTTCTCGGGTTACGGGAAAGCACAATGTCTTTGGCTTTGGGCAGATTGGAACCAGCGTTCACCTGCCCGCAGGCGTAAATCCCTCAGGCGAGGAGCTCCTCCCACCCAGATTCCCACATTCGATCCCGACGCAGAAGCCAAATCCGTCATGGACGAGATCGGCCTAGCCATCACACCCGGTCCGACTCAAGCCACCGAACAACCCCAGTTTCGCCACCTTCTGTTGGGGGAAATCAACACCTGCTTGCCCGAATTGGCTGGTATCGGGAGCCGTTTGCTTGGCCCTTGCTCTATCTAGATCACGCACCTGCATCAAGGGAGATATTGGGATGAAGACTGATGCACTGACCCTTCTGTTCGCCCTGTTCAGGCGATCGGACTCTTCGAAGCCGGCCTCAAGAAGCAACGACGAGCGTCCTCCAGTTTGCCCCGCAGATTGATTATCCATCCAGGCTCCTTGGAGTCCGCGCCCGTGCCAAGCGAGCGTGTAAGTCGGGCCGCCGAGAGCAGATTGTGAAGACGCACGAACATGGGAATCCGTCCGAGCGCTTCTTCGCTTAGATGCTTTACCGAGCGATAGCCGTCGAAGAACATCCTCACACGCGGGCACTCCAGATCCACTTGGTCACACGAATCGTCAAAAAGGTCCCGCAGGGCGAAGGCGATATCGGCCTCGAACCAGTAGAACGCGCAGTCGTCGAAATCGAGCACGTGAACCTGGCCATCGTGCCACTTGAGGTTGTCGAGCTCGAAGTCGAAGTGGATCAACCCAAAATCTCCGCCCCCAGAAGAAAGCCGTCCGAGAGCCTCGCCGATCGCTTGGAGTTCCAGGTGCGCTCCCCGTTCCCCGCAGGGTATCATCTGCCCGGCGAGTTGAATGTGCTCGCGCCACGAGGGTCGGTGCTCGCAGGAGAACTCCACGCCAGCTGCGTGCAATTCACCGAGCGACCTCCCCCAGATCCTGAAGGAGTTCAAGTCGAGTTGATCGACCTCCCGATGTTCACCCGAAAGTGCCTTGAAGAGTACGGCGTTGAATCTCCCCATCTCTGTGGAAACTTGTTCGACCCAGTTGCCCGATGTCGACCGAATCGGGGCATCGACGTGGATGCCACTGCTCCCGAGGTGTTGCTGAAAAGCGAGCTCCGCCCGGATCGCCTCGATATTCCGCTCGCTCTCGTGATTGAACCTCAAGAAGAACCTCTCCCCGAGTGCCTCCACGCTGAAGACGAAGTTGGCGCTCGCCCTGTAGGCCTCCACAACCGCGTCGCCCTCAACCCAGTGCGCGGCAATCAGATCCGCGATAGGACTGCGTCCCTCGGAAGTCACCGATTGGAAGAAAGACCGCATCAACTGCAAGGTCATCATGTCGTCGTCCCTCCAGATCCACTCTCTGCCATCACCGCTCCCAAATGCCGGGCAGGCTCTCTTTCATCCATGCTGTCCCGACCTTGCCACATTGGGTCAAGGCCTTTGGACCCGCATTCCGGAGGGTGACCCCGGCCATCCAAGGGGATACACCTCCTCATTGGGGCGCGCAGGAATAGGATTGGATCGGCATCTCGGTAGCTCCTAAAAAGGATTCTTGGGAACGGCCCCATCATCAAACGCTTTGGTGAGATCTGAGGAAACACGAGGTTGAAGGAGCATGGCCCCGTGGTCCACAGCGTCGAACACGGGTGGCGACCGCCCACTTGCATGGCAAGCGAGCGAGTTGTCTAAGCCGCCGGGGTTCCATTTGCTTGCTCTTTGAAGAGCGAGCAGGATTAGAACGTTGCGCTGAGGCCATTGGTGAAGTTGGAGCTACCCACTGCGGCGGGTGTGTCCCTGTACCAACCCTGGAAGTGCCAGGTGTCTCCCGACAGGATTGTGAGTAGCGGGCTGGACGGAATGGTGCTGGGCACATCGAACCCATAACCGGTGCTGGAAGTGCCCACAGCGTTGCTCATGGTGCCGGCTGCGTCAAAGATACCGACCGAACTCATGTCCGTACCCATCACGTTGTAGCGGAAGAACTGGGCGGTCGTCGTGCCGACCAAGCAGAACTGGCCGCTACTGATTAGAATGCCCGAGGTCGCTTCGTTTCCGATCAGGAAGTACCCGAGCTCTCCGGGGACGCCGCCGGTGATTTCCAAGTGAAGGCCACTGCCAACACCGGAACCCCAGTTCCCGGCAAGAACCGCAGACGCGCCCGTGGAGTTGGGATTTGCGGGACTACAGAAGGAGATACTGACGGATGTCGAGTTTGCGTCTCGAACGAGCATCACTCCGTAGTCCAATGTTTTGGCTTCGTACCCCACGCGACCGTCGTCAAATGAGGCCACCCACCCTGATCCGTTATTGGTCTCCGTTGTCGATGACCAGTAGAACCCTGAACTGACAAAACCAAAGTAAGTTACATCCACCGATGGTCCTGTGTAGCCGTCGTCAGCAATGCTGCGGAGCTCCTTTACATTGGGCAACCTCCAGTCGTCGTACCCCGCATAGGTTGAAGCTTCTGCAAAAACAATAGCATCATCCCATGCCAAATCGGTAAACGCTGATTGTGCGAACATCAGGTCTGTTCTCGAATCGGTAACCGTACCGTCTCCATTTTCTGTGAAGGAGCTTGCAACGGTGGTTCCGCGAACGCATCGCGGGTGAAATATCTTAACCCCACCTGCGCTAACGGCTTCGTTCTTGTTGTGCGGGCCTACTCCACCGCCTGCGTTGGCCACCCAGATTTTGTCGGGATCCCCCACGTAAGGCGTTGCTCCCCACCAAAAGTCGTTGTTGTCATATTGATAATAGGTTTGATCCAATGACGGATGAAGGCCGTGGTTCATCATGTTGAGCAATTCGTGACTAGTCGGCAAACGCCAATCGGTATGGCCTCCCAAGCTCAAATTCGTGGCATAATTCACCGCATCATCCCAGGTCATTTCGCCCCCATCAACCTGCTGCCACATCAGGCCAGTCACGTTGTCGGTGATGGTACCGTCGGTATTGTCGGTGAGGTCCGGAGAGTTTCCCGTATAGTCGGCATCTTCTCCAAATGAGGCAGTATAGTTAGTAGTTTGCCCCGTGTCTGGCAGGTCGCGAGTCTGCGCTTTGAGGGTAGATGTCATCAAAAGGCTTGACAGCCCAAGCAAAATTATTCTTATTTCTTTCATCGCAGTATTCTCTTTGGGGATCCCATATGTGGCCGCTAGCTTGATTGACAGGCTTAAAAAGTGGTTCAGCAGGCAGACCCTGAGGCCTGATTCTACCCGGCGGCCATTCATGTAGGGCTTGGAATGGGGATTCTTTCGCACAACACCGAGCCGTGCACTATACCGAGCCGCGTACGCAGTCACGACTTCTGAATACAGAGCGCCTCACACCACCAATTGTTTGACCGCAAAGCCTCGGCCTGTTCATTCACGGCACTTCTCTGTCAAGAGCCGCGGAACCGCATCGAACCAAACATCCGTATTCAACCCTCCAAACAACGGTCCTCTTTCACGATTCAGCCTCAGTGGAACGGCCCTTGACAGCCCTCCGCTTTCCCACAAAGCGCAGCAGGTCCTGAAGGGCTTGGGTCTGCATGCGCCACATGGCGCCCCCATAAAGCAAAGCTCCGAGGATCACACAAAGCGCAAGGTTGATGCGCGGATCGACCTCCCAAGATTCCAAGACAATCCGCACCCTCCAAACGACCAGCCCCATGACGGTGCTCGTCACGAAATACGGCACCAATGCTAGGACCAGGGTCCGCACGCGCAGATGGATGAATCGGAGGGGCACGGTGAAGTAAAAATGAGCCATGATCAAGTGGGTCAAGGTGCCCGCGATGGCGACCCCGATCGCCCCATGCAGCGAGCCGATCAAGTAGGCTTCCAAGGAGACAATCCCGAAGAGCACGCCATAAAACAACAGTTCCAAGCTGCGCCCCAAGGACACATAGATCGCGTGCAGGGGTAGGGAAATCGCAAGAACCATCCCCAGGGGACCCATCACGATGATCAGCGGAATGGCCGCCTCCCACTCGGGCTTGCTAAAGAGCGCAGTGACCAGGATGGGAGCCACGGCCATCAGACCCGCCATCATGGGGCAGGTCAGCATGGCGATGCCGGCGCAGGATCGAATGAACTTTAGGCGGTACTCCTCCAAGTCCTCCTGAAGCCTGGAGAAGGCGGGCAGCATGACAGCGGTCAGCATGCGCCCCAGGTTCTGGGCCGGGAAGGTGACCAGGCGCGCGGCGATAGCATAGGAGCCCAGCGCGGAGGTTCCCATGACGACCTGGACGACGAGGCGATCCACATTGGACAGGAAGTGACTGGTCAGATTCGAACCCAGCACGCCCACGCAGAAACCAAAGGTCTCGCGCAGGAAGCGGAACTCAAAGGCCCATTGGGGCCGCCAAACCTTGTGCACCCACAGGACACCGTTGCCCACGATGTGCCCCATGAGGGTGCCCCAGACTATGGACCAAATCCCATAGTCAAGCCAAGCCAAAGTGAGTGCGGAAACCCCATAGACTGCAGCATTCAAGAAGTTGGCCATGGCCAAGCGATCGAAGCGCATCATGCGCGCGTACAGGTTGCGCTGAACCACCCCGGTGGAAGTGATGAACGCACTCAAGCCGAGGACCGGCAATACGCCCGCGATTCGAGGCTCCTGCAACCAGTCCGCGATGACTGGGGACAGGAACCAAATCACCAAGCTGACGGACGCTCCCATGGCGAGGTTCGCATAGAAGACCGTGCTGAGGAAGCTAGGCTCCAGCTTCTTGCGTCGGACGATGGCCTGGCCCAAACCGGCGTCCTTGAAGTAATCCGCAAATCCGACCACCAACTGTACGCTGGCCACCAGGCCGAATAGATCTGTGCCGAGCCAATTGGCCAGGACCAGAGCGATCAGGAGTCTGGAAACCTGGACAGACCCCGCCCCCAGGGAGTGCCAACGCACACCCGAGAACACGGTCCGCTGGGGAGCTTCCAGCGCATCGGTGGAGCTGGGGTTGGGCTCCGGGCTAGGGGGGGGGTGGGATTGAGTCACGATCGGTCTCGCCTGGAGGCTTGGTGCAGATTCCAGGTTGCACAAGAGGATACAGGGGAGATGGGCCCCTAAGAAGACAAGCTCGACCATCAATTCCACCCGCCAGTCCATTCCCAGAGTCGAAATCGGGATAGGGGCCCAGGAAAAGGTCTCCTGGGTTCCGCTTCCACACCACCGGGCATACGGGTCCGTACCACTGCGGTTCGATAGATTGAGGTTACTCGTCCAGGTGGGGAATTCCCATTTGGTCGAAGTAGGGAATGTTGAGGATGTGATGGATCACTCCGCGTGAGGTCCGCCACCAGCATTTGGTGTGCCCGGCGACTTCCGCAGCTACGCGCTTCGAGGCTCCTCGCGCGCGTAACTCACGGAAGGCCGTTCGGCCACGTTTCCATTGCTTGAGGTGGATCGCTCGGAGTCGTCGGCGAATCCATTCGTCTTGCTTTGCGAGTACACGGTGCCAAAATGGCCGCGCCAGCCGAGTAGATAGCGCCGCAGGTCCGCGGCCACCGCGTGCAGGCGGCGGCCTCGGGTTGGACTGGTGATGTCGCGCACTCGATCCTTCATCCTTTCGAGGGCTTTCGCAGCCACGCGTAGCAGCACTTTCTTTCCCGGAGCCGACCAAAGGCCGAATCCAAGAAAGTCGCGCCGATACGCGGATG
>JAAETM010000249.1 GCA_024228395.1 bacterium
AACGTGCTCGACCTGCGACGCATGGAAAGCGGCGAGCGCGTGCACGACGCCCAGCCAGAGGACTTTGGCGAGTTGCTCAAGGCCACGGTGGAACTCTTCGAGCCCCTGCTCGAACGCAGTGGCAACCAGGTGCTCGTCAGCGGCCTCGACACCCCCCTGCGAGTCCTGGTCGACCGCGACGACCTGCGCCAGGCCTTTCTCAACCTGCTCGACAACGCGCGCAAGTATGGGGGCCAGGGCGACATTCAAGTTAAACTCACCCGGGTGGGGGAGCGCGCGGTTTTGCGTTTGCTCGACGCTGGTCCCGGCATCGATCCCACCGAGCGCGAAACGATCTTTGCACGTTTTGTGCGCGGCAAACAACACCAACACGGCGGCATCCCTGGCGTGGGCATCGGCTTGAACTTGGCGCGCGCGATCTTGCAGCGCCAGGGCGGCGAGTTGATCGCCTGCGATCCGCCGGTTGGCCAGAGCGGAGCTTGCTTCGAGCTGAGCCTGCCCTTGCTCCCGAACACGGCCTCGAAGGAATCAAAAAACAATGACTGAACCCCGCATCCTGGTCGTGGAAGATGACCAAACCCTGCGCGAAGGCCTTTGTGATGCCCTCGCGGGTCAGAGCTATGAAGTGCACTCCGCCGCCGATGGTTGGGAGGGCGAGAAGGCCCTGGCCAAAGGCGGTTGGAAACTCGTCGTGCTCGACCTGATGCTGCCCGGCCCCGGCGGTTTGGAATTGCTCAAGAACTTCCGCAAGTCCGATGCGGGCACACCCGTGTTGATCCTGACCGCGCGTGGCGATGAGAGCGATAAGGTCATCGGCCTGGAGCTCGGCGCGGACGACTACGTGACCAAACCCTATGGCCTGCGCGAGTTGTTGGCACGCGTGGGCGCGCACTTGCGCCGCGGCCAAGTGCGTGAGTCCGCAGAGCCCGCTGGTCCGATGAAGTTGAATTCATGCACCGTGGATCTGCAAGCATTTCAAGTCTTACGCGGCGACCAAAGCGTGGGCCTTTCCCCGCGTGAAGCCGCGATTCTACAACTGCTCATCGACGCCAACGGCCGGGCGATCCCCCGCGATGAGCTGCTCGAAACCGTTTGGGGCAGCTCCAGTTACGTGACCAACCGCACCATCGACACCCACGTCTTGCACCTGCGCAAGAAGATCGAAGCCGACCCCAAGCAACCCGAGCATTTGCTCACCGTACATGGCGTGGGTTATCGGCTGGCCATCGACTGATGAAGCGTTTGAACCCATCGTCCCACAAGCCCGTCTCCGACGAACTCGAGTTCAATAGATCAGCAGCCATGCAACCGGCAAACTCAGAACCGAAATCAGACCCAGCTCGCCACTCAAACACCTCCACAAATTCCTGACATCTCCGCGAACGAGCCATGACAAGGTTCCTGCCGACAAACCGTCCAATGACCATCATGAAAACAACCATTCGAACTTACCTGTGCCTTGGGCTGCTCGCAGCCCCGGGCTTCGCCCAGGAACAAAAGCCCACTTCCCCCGCATTCGAAAAAGCCTTGGCTGTTGAAGAACTGGAACACGACTTAAAAGGCGCCATCAAGCTCTACGAGGAGCTGGTCCATGCCAAGAACACCGCCAAGGAAATCAAACAGCGCACCTTCCTGCGTCTCGGCCTCGCCTATCGGCAGCTCGGTCA
>JAAETM010000250.1 GCA_024228395.1 bacterium
GGCAAGGGCCTGAGTGTGGTACGCCAGATGTTCCTGGCCACGATCTCCCTAGAGTTCCACCGTCACGACCCCGCCACCCTGGACACCACCGCCATGGTGCACCGCCTGCGCCCGAAAATGACCTTCATCGAAGAGCTTGGGGATACCCACTTCCAAGCCTCCTTCGGCCACCTGAACGACTACTCCGCCATTTACTACACCTACATGTGGTCCCTGGTGATTTCCAAGGATATGTGGAGCGCCTTCGAAAGCGACCCCATGAACCGGGAGGTCGCCACCCGCTATCGCACTCGGGTCCTGCAGCGCGGCGGTGGCCTGGATGCCAAGGATCAGGTCTCTGATTTTCTCGGCCGCGACTACGACTTCGACGCCTGGGAGGCGTGGTTGCAGGCGTAGCCTGGAGTCCGAAACAAAGCGCCAGAGGCCCGGGAACCCAGTTCCCGGGCCTCTGCTTCGTTTTGGCTTGGTCGATAATGTCCCTTTTTCCAGTTTCCCAGGGAAAACAGGACAGGCGCGGCACCTTGGGGGTGAAACTCAGTCAGCTGTAACTGCAAACCCCCATGTCCAACTCCAACATCGACCAGCTGTTGCAACACTCCGATTGGATTCGGTCCGTGGCCTTTTCCTTGATGAAGGACCCGGGCAAGGCGGAGGATTTGGTCCAGGAAACGTGGCTGACCGCGATCGAAAAGCCGCCTATGGTCTTGAACAATGCGCGTGGCTGGCTTGGGCAGGTCATGCGGAATTTGGCCAGGCAGGATGCTCGATCCGAGTCCCGACGCCAGCATCGGGAGCAGGTCGTAGTCGGGCGGCAGGTGGCTCCGAGTACTTCTGAATTGGCTGAAAAGGCTGCCATGCAGCGGGAGCTGGTGGGGGATGTGCTCGCATTGGAAGAGTCCCTGCGCGGTATTGTTCTACTGCGTTTCTTTGAGGATCTGCGGCCCAAGGAAATCGCCCAGCGCTTGCACATTCCGGTCAAGACCGTTCACAGTCGCTTGGCCCGGGCCATGGAGCAATTGCGTCTGCGTTTGGATGCTCGCTACGGCGATCGGTCGAATTGGGGAGCCCTCTTGTTGCCATTGATGCCCACCGGATTCGGGAGGCTCGCCACGCCAAGCAAAACTCTTGCGGCAACGTCGGCCACGGGTTTTGTCTGGTTTGTCGGACTGTTTGTTGCCGTCGCGGCGGCCTTGATCGTTGCATGGCAATTCCACCTGTTGCCGGGGCAGATCGACGAGGCCAGGCTCGCAGGCGTGGGTGGCGATGCGAACGAATCCAGTGCATTAGGAGTGGGGGAATCGGGGCTGGCAGGCCCCATGCCATCCGGCCGATCGGATGAGGTTTTGGTCACGCCTGAAACCGCACAAAGGGCTGTTGATGAAAGGCCGGGTCCGGAAACGAGTGGAACCACAGACACAGAAAGTACCGATGGGGGCGAAGGGCCTTCTTGGGTGCTCAAGGGGCAGGTGGTTGACATGGATGGCAATGGTGTGCCCTATGCTTGGCTCAAGCCGTTCAGAAAGTTCCCGCAACCGCTGACAATCGCCGATGCCGCAGGACGCTTTCTAAGCGAGATCCCAGGCTCGAAAAGGGATGTAGACCCCTCGCTGTGGGATAGGCATGTGATCGATCTGGAAGTGATGTCAAGAAAGTGGGCTACAGTGCGACACGGGTTCGTAACACCCAGCTCCTTTGGTGAAGAGCACCTCGTGGTTGTGGCAAAGATAGGTACCATTCATGGCAAGGTTGTCGATGCCCAGGAGCTTGGTATTGAAAGCGCGTCTGTTCGACTTGAGGTTCCTCACAACAGTTTTCGTGGCTTTCCCCACGACCTGACTAGAACGAAAGACCAATGGCACTCGGTGCGAACCCAGAAGGACGGGAGCTTCTCGCTAATAGGCGTACCGGTGGATTCGCGAATACGGCTGAGTGTCAATGCTACTGGCCATCACCAGCAAGCGTTCCCTATTGGGGAGGCAGGGTCGTTCTTGGAGCTGCGCTTGAAAGCCCGAAAAGAGAAGCACACTGAACCCACTTTGACGGGAGTAGTATTCGATACAAATGGGCGTCCGGTTCCTGGGGCAAATGTTCAGTTGGCTAGAAGTACGGCTACAACTGATCTCGACGGACGGTTTGCCATGGATCCTCCATTGTCAGTGAGCCCCTTCGGTCTGAACCGGAAAACCCCGTTGATTGCCTATATTGAGGGCGTCCAACCCGCCATGCGGGCAAACTTTGGTCGTGATTGGTTCCTGAATGCGGGCGCTCCTATGCATGTGTTACTGAAGATGGGAGGCCAGCCCGAGTCCATGGGAGGCCAGGTTCTCAGTGCTGCTGGACAGCCCTGTGTTGGGTGGTTGGTGAAGTTGGAGAATGAAACTCCCGCCACAGATGGCTGGGGGAGAGCGTCCAGAACGATCGAAGACGCAGTTCGAGGAGACCAGCGTCAGTTGCATACAGATGAACTAGGTCGCTTCGAAGTGGGCGGCTTGTTTTCCCAGGAGTACACAGTGCGTGTGATAGATCCGGTGTCCTTGCATCGGGTGACGGCTCCTGCCAAAGCAGGTGACATGCGGGTCGAAGTTATTGCGGACACCGATGTGCTGAACCCTTTTGCTGGTCAAGTGCTGGACCTGCGTGGGAACCCACTCGAAGGGGTCCTGGTTCAGTTGTTCACAATAACTTTCGAGACAATAGGGTATTCTCGATACTTCGAATCCATGCCGGGGGAGCAGGTTCGCACGGATGGAGAAGGCCACTTCGAGTTCGCCAAAGTACCTCGCGAGTTCGTATCCCTGGAGTTTTCGGGAGAGGGGCTCGTTTCTCGGAAGTTCGAGCCGACCGGAGATCGAGCGGCAACGATCCTGATGCACCGTAGGCGGGCCGTTCGGGTGGACTTTGGCCCGTCTCCCAGACCTCACCACTATGTTCAATTCCTAGATGCAGATGGCGAAGTCCTGACCCTCAAGTCTACTCTGGTCAATTCTAGTGGATCGCAGATCCGGGAAGAAGCTGGGCTATCCCAGCTCTGGTTGGTCAGCGAAACCGCCTGTTCACTAAGGGTGTACTGGTCCAAGCGAGGCGGGGGATGCGAATACGGCGAACCCCAGCCCTTCCGCCTGGAGCCCACCGGCCCCACGACTCTTACACTTTAAAGGGGTAGACCCGTCGGTTTGGGCCGCTAATAGGGGCAGATGGAAGAAAATTTCCATTTACTCCCACATGACAGGGCCTCGGGTTCGTCATACAAGTGAATTGAAGAACAGCACATTTACAGAAACAGCCCTTGTCGTTGAAACAGCGCCCTCTTGGGTGCCCTGGGTCACGTTCGGGATCTTGGCCTTGGCTATTTTGGCCACTCTCGGCCTGCGCACCACCCAGGAGGCCTTGGCCCAGAACAGCCTGATCGAGAGGTCGCAGATTGAATCCAGCCTTCTGAAGGTCCAGCTCGCCCCCATTGGGGCTCCCTTGGTTGAGGCTGGCATCGGGCTTCCGGATCAAGCCACGCGGTCCTAGGGGATTTGCGGATGGCAGATCGAAGGCTCCCTCCCGGGGCCTTTTTTCGTGCCTGGACTTTCGCACGGGAAGGCTTCCGCGGACGTGAGCATTGGGGCGCGGGAAATTTGGAGGGCTCATCGGGCAAAGCAGGCAAGGATGGGCGAATAGGGACGGTGGGAAGAAGTAAGATCGAATCATGATTCAGCGCATTCTTCGGCCGTTATGGCTTCCGGTTTTGTTGGCCCTCATGCTTTGGTCCTTTTTTCAGCTCGAGCAATTCCTGAGCTGGGGGGTTGGCGATCTTGGGCTGGAACAGGCTACGGGGTCCGGGGCCGCTGCTGACGATGACTCCATTTCGATCGGAGGTTTCATCCAGGACACGGTCAATCCTTGGGTCTTTGCCCTAGCGTTCGTAGCAGCCTGGATCTTCGGGAGGGCCAAGGGCGTGGCTTCGGGCGTACGGTTTGTTTTTGGTGTCTTGGGGCGTGAGCAAATACCCGTTGGTGATGGCGAGAAGGCGGAGCGATTCTTGAGTGCTAGCCGGGCCTTGGCCGCAGCCGGACGGGGCCTACTTTGGGGTAGCGTTCTGCTTGGTGTCTATTATGTTTCCGGCTTGCCTTGGACTTCCAGCAAAGGGGACATGGACGTGGCTTCCGGACGTCATCTACTTTACGTGATGTCCAGTGGGCTTTTGATATTGGTAATCGGCCCCCTGTATCTTCTGCCGCTTGCCAAGCGGGCCCGGGCCTTGAGTCAAGGTCACTTGAAACACCCGTCGGACCAGGGTTCCCCGGCACTCGATGTTGTGGATGGGCTCATGTTGATAGCGTTGCTTGGTCTATCGTTTTTGCCCGTGATTACCGCGTTTCAAGCCCGAATCATCGGATCCGAGGAGACTCCGTCCTACTACACGATTCACTGGCCGGTGATCGAAGGCGTCTCACCTCAGCTTGTGGTTTGGAGCTTTGCTTTTGTCGTGCTCTTTGCCGGCCTGGCATTGCTTCCCAATCTGGGGGCAGGTCAGCGCAGCAGAACTTGGAGGCAGTACGGAAACCTGGCATTCACCAGCGGAACTCTGGGCGTTCTCATCGTCTTTTCAAGTGGCCTGAAGACTTGGTTCATGAACGGAGGAGGCCAAGCCGACTATCAAAGCTTGCGGCTTTTGACAGGCGAGTCCCTGACACCGTTCTTTGTAGGAATATTGATCCTCGGCATCACACGGGTACTGGGCCGTTCGGCAAAACGATCGGCCTCGTAGGTGTGAAGGAAGAGCCTGCGGCTCACGGCAAGCACGAAGAGTGATCCCTTCATGGGCGAAGCGAACACAAGTGGGTGCAGCGCAGTCCGTCTATATGGTGCCAAGCCATGCATCGATGCGCTGAATCAAGTCATCCATCACTTGCTCGTCGCTAAGGCCTAACTTCTTCAAGACGCGGAACCCGTGATCGGCACCCTCGATAACCTCAAGGGAACTCTGCCCGCCGTAGGTCTCCAGCGCAGGTTTGAGCAATTCCAGGTCGCACAGGCTGTCACGCGTCCCTTGCAGAAACAGCGCCGGTTGCGCGATGGTGGGGAAGTGTTCTGAGCGCAGTTTTTCGGGCTTGCCCGGGGGGTGTAGGGGATAACCCAGGAAGCACAAACCTGCGGCGTCGACGCCTTCGGCAGCCAGGTAGCTGGACATGCGGCCTCCCATCGACTTGCCCGCGAGGATGACACGGGCGTCGGGGTAGCGCTTGCGCAGGAATTCCAGGGCTTCCCGGTGCACGGCCTCGAGCATGGGGCGGCGATCCGGCGGTCGGCGGTTTCCTCCGCGATCCATGCGCTCGGAGTAGGCGTAGTTGAAACGCATGACCGGGTAGCCCGCGTTGGCCAAGCCCGCGGCGATGTACGCCATGAAGTCGCTGGTCATGTCCAAGCCGGCGCCATGGGCCAGCAGGACCACGAAGTCCGACTTCTGGGTTTCGGGGAGATCCCAAACTCCAGAGACCCAGTCGACCGGCGCGTTGCGCACGGGGATTCGAATGGCTTCTTGCACGATGGGCCCAGCTTAGCCGGGTGCGGGCCGGGGAGACAACCACGGCCACGCATTCCTCGGTGCGGGGTGGGACTTGTTGCGATGCGACGCCCCGGACCTCCACCCATGCGCTAGACTGCCGGTGATATGCATCGCCGACCCAATACCTCCAAGCCCAAGCTGCAGACCTCCACTCTCTGGTACCACGAGTCCCAGCAATACGGGGACAAACCCATGGGAACCCCGGGCTTCGAGGGCGCCACGCCCGCGTACGTGATCTGGAACCTGCTCGAGCGTTACACGCGCGAGGGCGACCTGGTGGTGGAC
>JAAETM010000251.1 GCA_024228395.1 bacterium
CGGCGGTGCGGTGGCGGCAAAAAGGGCAGGATTTGGCGTAGGGACCATAGGGCAGTAGCCCGGGACCTTGAGTTTGGTCCGGGCTTGGGGTGTTTGTGGGTGCGGGCGGCGCAGGTGCGCGAGAGTTAGGCCATGGGGGACCGGGATCCCGTTACGCGGGAGCGAGGCTTACCTCCCACGGCAAGTCGGGCTCAGGCGGTGGGCGGGGGGGCTCGAGTGGGGTCACTTCGGTGGGGAGGCCGAAGTGTGCGAGTATGCGAGCCGAAGTGCGCGAGTATACGACGGATCGCGAAAGGGTCGGTGACGGCGGTGAGCAGGGTGCGGTGGCCGCGGCAGTTTGGGCAGCGCAGTATGGGCGTTGGGTCGAACCCGTGTCCTTTACGACCCCCCCCTCTTCTCACATCGCTCCCATTCGGCAATCTCGTCCACCCCCGGGCTTGCACCTTCCACCCCCCCCTCAACCGGAACGCCTTTTAAGGGCGCATATCCGCCCTCCGCCCATATCCCCTCGAAATCCAAAGAAACCGAAATCGATTTTGGATACCGGAGACAATCTTGATGTGATGCGCCCAGGGCGCCCACAGTCATGCAAAACCTCCCTAATAACATACAAACCGTCCAGTCCCTCTCCCTCGAAGCTCTCCAGGAGCATGCCGGGTGGATGCGGCGACTCGTGGGGTGCCGGAGGATGCCATCCCTGTCTAGGCGCTAAGCAAAAAGGCGCTACTATCCTGACACCTACCGCCCCAAACCTCTATGATGAGATCTCGCGGAAGTGGCGAGGCTTATTGTTTGTTGAAGATTTTGCCAGCAGTCGCTCACCCATTTCCAGTCGATTCAAACACCAAGAGAGGATTTTCAAATATGCTAAGAATAATATCCGCCGCGATAATCACGGTTCTCGCCACTATAGCGTTGAGCAGCCCAGTCGCGGCCGAAACACCAATTTGCACGGATTGCGAACCTTCAACGGACGACCCTTTCACCGGCAACACGGGGTTTTGGACAGTGTCCATTTCCATCATCTACGACGAGGATGGTACTTGCAAGGTCGTGGACAGCGGCGGCTGTGAACAGGTAAAGGGGTGCCAATGGACTGTGAACATTCTTACCCTTAACTGGCGCACCGGCACCGGCACTGTCAGTTGGGAGGGCCTTGAGACAGGGGCGGGTGTCACTCGAATCGAGGCCCGGTCAGCTGGCCTGGAAGAATTTGCGAGCGGGTCGGTCGATGCTAATGGCAATGCCGATTCAAAGGATACTCCGAGAGTCGCTTGTGGGATGATTTATCACCTAGCTGCCACGGTCAAAGAAAGCAGCTCTAAAGCCACAGCACGTCTAACACTTCGATGCAGTGAGTGCTCGTTGGAATAGGTAGGCACTCCTCGCTCGAGCATCAATCCCTCGGAATGATCCTCGTCACTGTTTCGGGGCAAGGATCTTTGGGCCCAATAGATCTGGGGGAGCGGGCTCTCGCACCGCTCCCCCATTGCATTGCAATCAATATCGATCAAGAAACCTTCAACGTGATAAACAAAAATGGCACCATTCTTAAAAGTCAATAACCGTTTAGTTTCCCTTGCAGCTGTCAGCGCACTAATTCTTTTTGGAGTGTCGAAATTGATTGGCGCCTGGGGGGGGAGTCCGAAGGCTGGACATGAAATAGAGGAGGCAGAGGGGGTGGAGAAGGATAAGGAAGCTCCCTCATTGCCCCTTAAGGGAATAGCCGGTGTAAAACGAGGTCCAGTCAAGCCTGATGGAAACTCCTCTGAAATTAAGGCGGGGCCCTCCAGGTCGGGCGCCAATAGATACGATCACCCAGAGGTCGTGCAAGCAATTGCCGACCGGTATGGGGTCAATGCAGAGGAAATCGCTCTCGAAATCCGATCGGTTTGGCCGGACTTCTTTAACCTAGAACTTGCGCCACTGGTACCGTGGGCGGAGGCCAAAAAGTCTGTAGTAGATCAGGTAATTGCGGTCAATTATGGAGATAGTCCCGATCGCCAACAACGGAGATACGAGGAGGCGGTCTTACGCAAAACGGTGGATCGTTATATGGCCAAGATCGGAATTGACGAGCACCTGCGGCATGAAACAGGGATTCTCATCCGCCGCGATTTGGAAGGGTGCCGAACTGAATACGAGGAACTTAAGATTGAGTTCGATCTTGCCCTTCGCGTGAAGTTGGACTCAGAGACGATCGACAGATGGGCCTATGTGTCGCTATCGAGCCGAAGAGTTCATACGTTGCCACGACCTGAAAAGCCCCTTTTCGTTTCGCATACAGCACTTCAAGGCGGCTGGGTTGTTCAAGCCGATTTGTATGCGTCGGAGTTCCCTTCACTAAAAGTGGTTCTTGAGAGTTGGAACAGAGCAAAGGCTCGGACCGCCAAGGCTATCGCACGTAACTACTAGGCTAGGGTTTCGCACTTCTCAGGGCTGGGTCTGGGCCCTCACTAATCAACTTTCGTGGCCTGCGCTCTGTTAGTCGCACGCCCCCAACTCGAAGCTGGTGGCACTTCGCCAAGCAACTCAGAGGAGGGGACATGCGTGCCGATAGTATCCCACAATCACTTCAAAATGTACTGCGAGGATTCGAATCTTGCCTTACAGCGCCGACTTACCGCAGGTTCCTTACCCTGGTCATCGGTTGGCTATTCTGCCGGTCGAGACATTGGGTCACCCGTGTCATTCGAGCCAGTGGCGAAGCGACCGACCAACACCACGCTGGCTTCCATCGGTTTTTCTCCGAAGCCCGCTGGGAGCCTGACGAAACCTGGCAAGCCTTGCTGCACCAGCTGCTGCCCTACTTGTCCAAGCGAATCGAGGTC
>JAAETM010000252.1 GCA_024228395.1 bacterium
CGGTGCCATCCACCCGTCCGGTCGCACAAATCAAAAACGGTGATATCGCGGTGACCGCCGAACAAATTCGGTTCTTTGCGGAAATGGCAGACAAAGAGGGCAGTCTGTTGGCCCCGACCCGCGACGATCAAATGGGGTGGGTCGCGAGTGAACCCTACGGCGTTGTCGGTACGATTACGCCCTGGAATTTCCCGATCTCGATGGCGGGCTGGAAGCTTGCACCGGCTTTGGCTGCTGGCAATGCGGTGGTCTTGAAGCCGTCTGAAATGACACCGTTTTCGGCGCTGCGTATGGCTGAGTTGGCGGTCAAGGCCGGCATCCCAGAGGGACTAATCAATATTGTGCAAGGCGATGGGGCGACGACCGGCAACGCGCTAACAGGCCACCCAGAGATCGCCAAGCTGTCGTTTACCGGATCGACCGTTGCAGGGCAAGCGATCATGGGCAATATCGCGCGCACGGGCGTGAAGCCAATGACCCTGGAGCTGGGCGGCAAAAGCCCGCAGATTGTCTTTGCGGATGCGGATTTAGACAAGACTGCGCAAGCGATTGCAACCAGTATCCTCGCCAATTCCGGACAGGCTTGCGTGGCGGGTAGCCGTGTAATTGTAGAGGATAAGTTGGCCGAAGCACTGGTGGACCGGGTGCAAGCCTTGTTGGCCAACATCAACCCCGGGGCGACGTGGGATGGGGCCACCACCTATGGTCCGATTATTTCTGAAAAACAACTGAACCGGGTCGATAGTCTTGTTCAGGCGTCGATTGCCGCCGGGGCTACCGCGCTTTGCGGTGGGGAGCGGTTAGACCGTCCCGGGTGTTTTTATGCGCCCACGATCCTAACCGACGTATCCGATAAGTCACCGGCCGTAACCGAAGAGATTTTTGGTCCGGTGCTGACGATCCAGACCTTTTCGAATGAAGAAGAAGCACTGCAGCTAGCAGCCCATGCGACCTACGGTTTGGCGGCAGGCGTCTTTACCCGTGACCTGTCGCGTGCGATTCGGGTAGTTAAAGCGCTTGAAGCGGGCACTGTTTGGGTCAACCGTTACGGCCGTTCGCGCGATCACATTTTGCCGACCGGTGGTTATAAATCCTCCGGTATTGGCAAGGATCTTGGGCGCGAAGCCTACCACGCCAACCGACGCTCCAAGAGCGTTCTAATCGACCTTTGAGAGCATCATGACAACCCATAAAATTGCAGTTATCCCCGGTGACGGTATCGGCGTGGCAGTCACCGAAGCGGCTTTGGCCGTGGCGGCTGCCGTGCTTCCTGCCAACCGCTTTGAAACCACCAACATGCCGTGGTCTTGCGACTATTACCTTGAGACCGGTCGAATGATGCCCGAAGACGGTATCGAAACCCTGCGCGGATTCGATGCAATCTTGCTGGGGGCTGTCGGCTGGCCTGCCAAGGTACCTGATGCCGTGTCGTTGCACGGTTTGCTGCTGCCGATCCGTAAGGCCTTTGTTCAGTATGCCAACATCCGTCCCCACCGTTTGCTGCCGGGGGTCGAAGGCCCGTTGCGCAAATCGGGTTTCGATATTCTGTGTATCCGTGAAAATACCGAAGGTGAATATTCGGGAGCGGGGGGGCGTGTACATCGCGGCACCGCGGATGAGGTGGCGGTTGAAACGGCCGTCTTTACGCGCACCGGTGTCGAGCGCATTCTAAGGTTTGGTTTTGAGCAGGCGCGTCAGCGCTCTGGCCGGCTGGCCTCGGTGACCAAATCAAATGCACAGCAACATTCGATGGTTTTTTGGGATGAAGTGACGCAGGAACTGGCCGCCGAATATCCCGAAGTCAATGTGACGCCTTACCATGTGGATGCGATCTGCGCGCGCATGGTTATGGCGCCTGAAACACTGGATGTGATTGTCGCCTCCAACCTTTTTGGTGACATATTGACCGACCTGGGCGCCGCCATTCAGGGCGGGCTTGGTTTTGCAGCATCGGCCAATATCAACCCCACCCGCAACGCACCATCTATGTTTGAGCCTGTGCACGGTTCGGCCCCCGATATCGTCGAACAGGGGGTGGCCAACCCGATTGCAGCCATCTGGTCGCTGGCCATGATGCTCGAACACCTGGGCGAGCCAGAGGCGGCCAAACACGTGATGACGGCGGTCGAGGCGACTACCGCCAGTGGCGTCGGCTGTGTGCCGGGCGCGCAGAGCACGGATGAGATAACCCGAGCGATCCTGGAGGCCTTGGGATGAACGGCCAAGCAATCCCATTGCACCCCGCGCTGAGTCGCTTGAATGACCCGACTCTGTTTCGGCAGGCGGCGCTGATTGATGGCGCGTGGGTGAGCGCTGCCGCTCGGGTGGACGTGAGCGATCCAGCGAGTCAAACAACGCTTGGCTTTGTTCCCGACATCAGTGCCGATCAGACCGAAGAAGCGATTGATGCGGCAGATCGTGCTTTCGCCCTGTGGTGCAAAAGCCCCGTAGCAGAGCGGGCCAGTTTGCTGATGCGTTGGCACGATCTGATGCTGGAAAATGCCGATGATCTGGCGCTGATCCTAACCGCAGAGCAGGGCAAGCCCCTGGCTGAGGCCCGAGGCGAGATTGGTTATGGCGCGTCTTTCGTGAAGTGGTTCGCCGAAGAGGCCACACGGATCGAAGGTCAGCTCATTTCCGCCCCGGCGGGTGACCGACAGATCGTGGTGATGAAGGACCCCGTGGGTGTTTGCGCCATCGTCACTCCGTGGAATTTCCCCGTTGCGATGATCACCCGAAAAGTCGCTCCCGCACTGGCTGCTGGCTGCACCGTGTTGATCAAACCCTCTGAATTCACGCCGTATTCTGCCCTGGCTTTGGGTGAGCTGGCACTGCGTGCAGGTATCCCGGCCGGGGTGGTCAACGTGTTGACTGGTCTGCCCACGGATATCGGTGGGGTGCTGACTGCCAGCCCTGTCGTGCGTAAACTATCTTTTACAGGCTCGACCCGTGTGGGGTCTTTGTTGATGGCTCAATGCGCGCCAACCGTCAAACGTCTCAGTCTGGAGCTTGGCGGCAACGCGCCATTCATCGTGTTTGATGATGCGGATGTTGATGCTGCGGTCGAGGGCGCCATGGCGTCTAAATTCCGCAACGGTGGGCAAACCTGCGTCTGTGCCAATCGTCTCTTTGTGCAGTCCGGTATTTATGACATCTTCGCGGCCAAACTGTCTGAGGTGGTTGCCGCGCTGAAGGTGGGGCCGGGCCTGGATAATGGTGTTGATATAGGGCCGATGATCAACCAGGCGGCAACGGATAAGATCAGTCGCCATATTGAAGATGCTGTGGCCAAAGGGGCCAAAGTTGCAGCGCAGGCGCTTGCCCCAGGTGGTCCGCAATTTGCGGCGCCCGTTGTACTGACAGATGTCACACCTGACATGGTGCTCGCACAAGAGGAAACCTTCGGGCCGGTGGCACCGCTGTTTCGCTTTGAGACAGAAGAAGAGGCCGTCGCGCTGGCAAACGATACGCCTTACGGTCTCGCCGCTTACTTCTACACCGAAAGCCACCGCCGCGCATGGCGTGTGGGGCAAGCGCTTGAGGCAGGTTTGGTTGGCTTGAACACCGGAAATATGGCCATGGCAGCGGCACCTTTTGGAGGTGTAAAACAGTCTGGTTTGGGCCGAGAAGGCTCGCGTGCAGGCATTGAAGAGTATCTGGAAATTAAAGCCTTTCACATGGCGGGATGAAAGGACTTTAAAGCGCCGCTATCGAAGCTTGTCTAACAGGTTGTAGTAAGCACCCACCAGAGGTAAAAACCACGGTTTGCCAAAGTGCCCAGGCACAGCGTGCCAGGGTAGGCTCTCCCATGGATTGTCGCGCTCCTCGCCCGTCATTTGATCGGCCATGATCTCACCCAGATGGGTTGCAATCTGGGCACCGTGGCCGGAGTACCCCATCGCATAATAAATGCCGTCGACTTGTCCGGCGCGCGGGTAACGGTCTTTGGTCATATCGACCATACCGCCCCAGCAATAGTCGATTTCGATTTCGGCCAGATGCGGAAAGATATTGGTCATAGCAGACCGCAGCACTTTTCCGCTCTTCGCATCGGATCGTTGATCGGAGCTTGCCGAGAACCGTGCTCGCCCGCCAAAGATCAGTCGTCTATCGGGTGATAGGCGAAAATAGTTGCCTACATTCATCGATGTGACGTAGTTGCGCTCGCCAGGAATTGTCGCGATGACTTCATCCTCGGTCAGGGGTCGTGTTGCTACCAAAAAACTGCCCACGGGGATGATCCTCCGGCGAAACCAATGAAAGTTCGGCGTGGTGTAGGCTCCAGTTGCCAACAGGACTTTGCGCGCAGTGATCGTGCCCGACGGAGTGGTGAGGCGGTGGCCTTTGGTGTCGGGCACGCAGGTGGTGACCGGCGCTGCTTCAAAAATATCAGCGCCGTGGCGGGTGGCGGCCTCTGCTAATCCGATGACAAAACTGCCCATGTGCATCGTACCGCTCTTGCGTTGCAACATTGCGCCGTGAAACGCGGTCGAGCCGATTTCGCCTTTCAAATCGTCGCGGGATAATAACGTTGTTTCGGGATCGACGAGGGTATTTAAGGCTTTGAAGTTTTTGATGATTCCAGCCATGTGCTTAGGCTTAGATGCCAGTTTAAGTTTACCCGAGCGGCGAAAGCCGCAATCGATCTTCTCTTCTTCGATGATGCGCTCAATTGTCTCGATACCGTCATCGAAGGCACGATACATGGCAATCGCGGTCTCCTCGCCGAAGCTGGCGCATGCATCCAGAAAGCTGTGGGCCAGGCCATTGTTCAGGTGGCCGCCGTTGCGCCCCGATGCGCCAAAGCCCACCGTTTGCGCCTCCAGCACGGCGACGCGTGCGCCGCCTTTGGCTAGCTTGCGCGCCGCGCCAAGACCGGTGAAGCCTGCACCTATGATCGCGAAGTCGTAGTGGCCTTGCGGCTCGTCCGCGGTGGCGGCAAAGGTGGGCGAGCTGTCGTGCCAATAGGAACTGTATTTGGTGTCGTTCAATTTAGGTCAGGCCAAAAACGCCCGGCAGGCCGGAAATATCCTTGATTTCGGTATAACCGTAGTAGGGGTTGCCGATCGGGTCATGACCCCGGTTTACAAAAATCTTGGATTTAATGCCTAGGTCATGC
>JAAETM010000253.1 GCA_024228395.1 bacterium
TTGGTGGAGTGATTTGTCTGGTTAATTCCGTTAACGAACGAGACCCCCGCCTGCTAAATAGCTTCGGGTACGCATCTCGCGTACGTCGAGAGCTTCTTAGAGGGACACTCAGTGACTAACTGAGGGAAGTTGGGGGCAATAACAGGTCTGTGATGCCCTTAGATGTCCTGGGCTGCACGCGCGCTACACTGACACTCGCAACGAGTATAGAACCTAGGTCGAGAGGCCCGGGTAATCTTTGGAACGGGTGTCGTGATAGGGATAGATGATTGCAATTATTCATCTTGAACGAGGAATGCCTTGTAAACGCGAATCATCAGTTCGCATTGAATACGTCCCTGCCCTTTGTACACACCGCCCGTCGCACCTACCGATTGAATGTTTCGATGAAGACTCGGGATAGCGCGAGGTTCGTTTATTCGAGCCCAGCGTTAGAACTTGTCTAAATCTCAACATTTAGAGGAAGGTGAAGTCGTAACAAGGTTTCCGTAGGTGAACCTGCGGAAGGATCATTACCACGCGATCCGCGGTACCGCGGCGGCGCCGGCTTTTGCAGGACCGCCCGGGACCGCACATCCAATCCGGTGAAGGTGCACGTGAAGTCGGTCGGTCGCGTCAATGTTCGTCGCGACGTCGACCCCTTCTCGCCCCAAACCCCACATTTCAACGTCCATTAAACCTGCAATCGAGGGGCAATGAAAAGCCTCTCGTTGATATAAACGTACGGCGGGTACAGAAGAGCGGTTGTCCGCCGCGAGGCGGCGATCTCTCCCCGCCTTTTACTCTATAATGCCAAAAATAACTTTCAGCGATGGATATCTTGGCTCCAGCATCGATGAAGAACGCAGCGAAATGCGATACGTAATGCGAATTGCAGATTTTCGTGAATCATCAAAATTTTGAACGCACCTTGCGCTTCCGGGCGACCGGGAGCATGCCTGTTGGAGTGTTCGTTAACACCCCTCACCGGTCGGGAGGCCCCCTACCGGTGGAGTTTGGCGGTCAGGCGAGGGAGAAATCAATCGCGATTTTTCTCGATCGCTTCGATCGCTCAAGTTAAGGTCGATTCCCGTTGGGGTTCGAGTTGGCGAGACGGCGCGTCTTGTACGCTAATTTCCATCCGCCCGCTCCCCTTTCGCGTAGAGTCGGCACCACCGTCCGAAAGGACTCGTCCCGGCTTTTGTCCGGACCTCCAATCAAGCAAGAGGACCCGCTGAATTTAAGCATATAATTAAGCGGAGGAAAAGAAACTAACAAGGATTCCCCCAGTAACGGCGAGTGAAGCGGGAAGAGCTCACGCTTGAAATCGCTTAGCGAATTGTAGTCTGTAGAGGCGCAGCCAGCGCCAGCGCGCGCCGAAGTCCCTTGGAACAGGGCGGCAAGGAGGGTGATACCCCCGTTCGTGGCGCGACGTTGGAGCGTACGGCTCGCTTTCGAAGAGTCGAGTTGCTTGGGATTGCAGCTCAAAGCGGGTGGTAAATTCCATCCAAAGCTAAATATCGGCTGGAGA
>JAAETM010000254.1 GCA_024228395.1 bacterium
CCCTTTGCCTTTGCCGGGCAGATGGCGCCAAACAGATAGGCGTTTTTGTAACGCTGATCGGCGGGCTGGCGGGGCCGCGTCCCTTTCCGTGCCCAGAGCCGGGCCAGACCATTCTTCTGGCCGATGCGCGCCTCGTCCTGCCACCAGATTTCCAAAGGCCTGCGGGCCGCCCAGCCGGTCAGGTGAGCACGGAGCGTGATGGGGAAGTTTTTTTGAACGCGTCGATCACACGAGGCTCTTGCCTGGGGTGTTGAGGACGTGCACTCAAATGGGAAAAGCCCAGATCATGCAGGATCTGGGAGACCCAGCGCTCACCATACTCAATCCCGAAGCGCGCCTTGATCACAGCCTGAAGGTCAATCCGGCGCCAGCGAACCACGCCGTCGGTTTGTATGTCCGGACCTTGTTCCACGATAGAGGTCAGCTCGCACAACTGGGAATCAGAAAGCCGGCGGGGCGGACCTCCATACCAACGGTCCACAAGACCTTCAGGACCACGTTCATTGAACCGGATCACCCAGCGTCGAAGCCCCTGACGATCCATCCCGCCAATCCGCGCTGCATCGGCCCGGCTCATGCCATCATAAACACCGCCAAGTGCCAGCA
>JAAETM010000255.1 GCA_024228395.1 bacterium
AACGCAGCGCGTTGGAGCTCTTGCGCTACCTGGCCTCCTGCGGGGTCGGTTCAGCCTGCGCCATGGTGGACGGCAACTGAGAGCGCTACCAAGAATGGTTCGATGAATTCCAATTCCATCAGCGACCTTTCTCCGCAGGGCTTGAACGATCCGCACTCCACCGAAACGGACCCTCTTGCTTTCCTATCCACCAAAACACATCAATCCGATGACACGGAACCGAGTGGTTTTATACCTTTCGGCCCAAGGCAGAAAGCGCATACCTGGTTCCGTATTCTATTCCGGGTGAATACTCACTTCGCCTCGGCGTAGCAATTCCGTCGCACCGGTTCCCTCGACCCTGACCCCCATTTTCCTCCATGATCAACCCCCACGAGCCGGGCTCTCCCGGTGCCCCCCACTCCCGGCCCCCCTCCGACGAAAACAAGCGCTCCCGCCTGCTCAAGGGAGGTGCAAAGAACTGGCTTGGCATCGCCGGTATGCTCTTCTCCCTTGCGCTCCTGGGCGCCTTTGCCACGGGGCGGCTTGGGGTCACTATGGTTCGTGACGATCAAGTGGCTGTTCTTGTGAGCTATATCAGCGGCGACAAGGAGGTCATCACAACTCCCGGCATCCAAATCTATGTGCCCGCGATACAGGAGATCTTTCTCTTCGATCGCACCAGTCAGGAGTTCAAGATGCAGGGGAATCGCTACATGAACAACAACCACGTGCCTCGACTCACGGTCCGAGCCAACGATGGCTCCAACTTCTGGTTCGAGGAGCTGACAATCCTCTACGAACTCATTCCTGGCGAAGCTGATCTCCTGCTTGAGGACTCGGGCTACGCCGAGTCTTTCAAGCAGAACTGGATCAAGGCCTATGCTCGCTCGGTGCTACGCGATGAGTTCGGGCGGTACTCGGCGGTCGAAGCCGCCGACCCCACTCAGTACACCACGGCTGCGGTGAAGAGCCGCGAACGCCTGAATGAACTTCTCAGGAACCACGGTCTGCGAGTGACAAAAGTGATCACTCCCCGCCCCAAATTCGACGACCAATACGAAGGTGCCATCGATGAGCGCAAGGAAGCCGATCAAGATGTCGAGCGCCTAAAGGCCAAAGAGGAGCAGCTCCAAGAGGAACGCGGTCGACGCCTGGCCGCCGTCCTCAAGGACAAGGATATCGAGATGCAGGAGTTACTCGGCGAGCTACGCAAGGACCTTTTGACCTCTGAGCAGGAGACGATTCGACTCATGAGGGGTGCCGACGCCTATTCGATTGAACAGAAGCTCGCGGGGGAAGCCTATCTCGCCGAGCGCTTGGCCGAAGCCCGTGGTATGAAAGCCAAGTACACCAAGGAAGCAGAAGGTCTAGCCTCGAAAGCGATGGCCCTTGAGAAGCGCGGCGAGGTCATCGTACGTGAGGCGCTGGTTGCGAAGCTGGCCTCGATCCGCTTCAGTTTCATGCCCTATAGCCGGGACGCTAGCCCTATGCGACTTGAACATGTTCAAAGCAAAGGCGGCATGGGTAGCCTGCTGAACAAAACCACACTGACTGAGGACAAATAATCATGAAGCTCATCAAATTCCTTGGACTGGCTTTTGGCGCCTTCATCGTCGTCTCTATCCTCTTTGCCGTCCTGATGGAGAGCGTGCCTCCGGCGAAGATCGGCGTCAAACTGAATCAGTGGGGCGATGGTGTGGTCGATGAGGACTACGACACGGGGTATCACATCGGCATAACCGGCATCCACAAGTGGTATCTGCTGGATCGCACGACCCATTTCCTAACATTCACCGATGCTCGAAGTACCGGTGACTCCGACCAGGAGCGCCCCTCCCTTGAGATCAGAACGCGCGACGGCAACACAGCAAGCATCGATGCAACCCTCACCTACCGCATTGCTGAAGGAGAAGCGCACCTGCTTGTTGCCAAGGGATTGCGGCCGGTCTATCGGGATCGTGTCATCTCCACGGTGGAGTCTGTTCTTCGTGAGGAGCTCGCTCAGTTGACGTCGGAGGACTTCTACTCCACCGACATCAGGATGGAGCGGGCTGCGGCGACTTTGCCTGCCCTTATAGCAGCCCTGTCTCCGCTGCACGTGACTCCTGAGGCAATCCTGTTGAGGGCTGTTCGCTTCCCAGCCGGCTATGAAACACGTCTTCAGGAGAAGCAACTGACTCACCAACAGAAGCTGCTCGCCATGGCCCTGCAAAAGGTGGAGGCCGCCCAGCAGGTCACGGGATCGATGGAGAAGGAAATCGAGGCCGCCGAGAAGGAGCTGCGCGGCACCTGGGACAAACAGTTGCAGCAGAAGTTCTCAGACAACCAGGTTGCGATCGCCCAAGTTATTGGAGACGCCGAACTCTATGATAAGAGCACGAGGGCCAACGCCCTCGCCGACTACGAGACGATGATCTCCGAGGGCAACCTCGCTATCGACAACGCCGAGGCACTGCGCAACGAGCTGCGCAACCAGGCACTTGATACCCGAGGCGGCTCGATATTCCTTGCCCAACAGGCGGCCGAAAACCTCAACATCGATTCGGTGATCCTGAACTCAAACGACCCCAGTGTCCCGACGATTCTCGACCTCACCGAGCTCGTGAAGCTACTCGTCGGCGAGGACGAACGGTAGTATGGTACCCGGCAAGTAACTTCGCAGAGCCCACCACAAATCTTGCCTGCGGTGGGCTCTTTTCATTCAAGGCGTGGGTCTCACTGCCCCCACGCGATCGCCAGGGCGGATAACCTCGGGGATTGATCGGTTTGGATGTTTGACTTGAAGGTCAAGCGGACCTGGTAGAAGCGCGCACCATTTATCTCGGCAATGTCGCTTGTCCAGCTTTCATCTGCGAGGCTTACTCCGCCCGACATGTCCGCGATTCCCGAATTGGAAAGGGCCGCATTGTGCAATGGCCACGGACCCGCACCGACACGGGGCGGATAGTAGTCCCCATACACATCCAATGCGCTGGCGTCGACGCGCGCCATTTGCACGATCGGGTCACCTTGCGCGTCCA
>JAAETM010000256.1 GCA_024228395.1 bacterium
AACGCAGCGACCTCAGGTACGAGGTGCAGGATTTGGCGAGTACTGCAAGGCACCTTGCCCTGGACGGCGGCACCGCGCCCAATTTGCACGTCTTTCAAGAGGAGCTATGGTCTTGGATCGATCGGGAACCCCACTTTGGCAAGAACCTGGTGTATGCAATGGGCGTTGAGCATCTGGGATTGCTAAGATCCAAGGACTACGAAGCGCTGGAACGCCTAATCCATCAATCTCCGCAATCTTTATCGCCTCGCTGTTTCAGGCGGTCCAAGCAGGCGATCAGGATCTTCACGGAAACTAGGGGAGAGCCTCTTACCGAAGCGGATCGAGATAGGTTGATGGGAGAGGTCTACGGCAATGTGAGGGGGGCGGGAGATTTCGATGCTCTGGAGGATGTCCATTATCGGATTGGGATCCTGGATCGAATCGGGCGCTCTGATGTTGTTGGGAGTCTTCGCTCTCACGTTGAAGCCGTGCTACTCGAAACCTGGGCGCCCGACGATCGGGGATGGCAAGCTTGTTTCCTGCCCTGTGCAACAAGCAAGGTCTTGGATTGGTACTGGCCCTTTCCCTTGGATTATCTGCACGGATGGCCCAGAAGCACCGACCACGCATTGAGCCTCATGGCCCGCTTTGGAGTGCCGGAAGGAATCGACCTTCGATTGCTTCATTCCCATCTAGATGCTCAGTCGCGGTTCTACGGGCTTAGCCCGACTTCTGGCCAATACAGCTGTGCAGCGGCCATGCGTTCCCGGCTGGAATCCTTGCCAGAGTGGGAGCAATTCGCGAAGTTCCAGATCGTCTTCAACCTGCTGGACTTCCGCCTCTTCATCGCCGGCCTCTTGCTCTCGACGTTCTGTATTTTTATCACCCTTTGAGCTCCCCTGACCATGCTTGCCCTTTCGGGAACCGGGGACGGTCCCCCTGCGGATGGTCCGGATAGCGAGTGTTAGATAGCGACCCCCAAGTGCGTCCGAAATACGACCTGTGAACATAGAAAAAGGCCACGCAAGCAAGTGCTTGCGTGGCCTTGACGCTCCTTATAAAGCTCGAAGTTCAGTGCCTCCGAGCCAGGAGTGTTTCTTTGTCTAGCCCTTGCGCAGGAAGTCGACCAGGTCTTCTTCCAGGTCGGCGAGGCCGTACTCGGAGACGGTCAAGCAGCGGTAGACGATGCGGGCCAGGGGCTCAGGCGTGTTGGGGTTGAGCTCCTTGGGTGGCGTGTAGGAAAGGAAGTAGGACAGGCTGAGACGTTCGGTCTCGCCACCCTGTTCGCGACCAGCGAGCTTCCACGGGACCTCATCGAAGGGCAGGACGCCCGTGAGGATCTCGTACAGCATGATGCCGATGCCCATGATGTCGGCTCGGGAGTCGTGCAGAAGCAGGGGGTTGTAGTGGGGCGTGGTCGTGATGACTCCACGGTCGTCGGCGCGCATGGCGGGGTCGATCATGACGACTCCACCTGACGGCTTGACGATGATGTTCTCGGGCTTGAGGTCGCCGTGGCAGGTCATGGTGCCGTTCTGTTCCATGGTCTGCAGGGAGCGAACCAGGGTCAGGAACCAATTGAGGCGAATACCTTCCAGGGCGCGGATCTTCTGGCGCAGGGTCTTGCCGCGTACATAGTCCATGACCAGGATCGGGCGGCCTTCATGCTGGAAGCATTCGTGGACCTCGACCAGGTTGGGCGAGCACGCACCTTTCAGCAGCATGTTCTCGTTCAGGATCAACTCGTCGATCTCATGCACATCGAGGAAATCGATGCGTACACCATCGTGACGGAAGAAGATCGCCTCTGCGGGCGTTTCATCGGGGCTGATACCTTCAGGCTGGCGCACGTCGGTGATCTCCAGAAAGCGGGTCACATAGCGACCGCCTCCGGCCACGTCTCCGACCTTGAGCGCGAAGCGCTGGCCTTCCTCGTTCTCGGCAAGGTAGACCAGGGAGAAACCGCCTCGGGCGATGAAATCTACGACCTTGTAGGTTCCGATTTTTTCGCCAACTTCGAGTTTGATCATGGGGATAAAGGGGGTTCGGTCCAGGAGAGTGGGGAAGCGCGACGGACCGTGCGCTGGATTCCCTTCATCGTTCTCTTGCGCGCCTGGATTTAGGGAAACCGCTACCTGTCAGAATGAGTTCCGAACGACGGAGAGCAGTTGGGGCAGATTCCATGACTCAATCTGTTGAATTATGGACGCACTGCTTCATGGCCTGTGTTCGTAACTAACTGAAAATAAGTCGGTTACGCGGCTGTAGCTTCCTAGTTGCCCTCGAATTCCCCCATGTCGCCTCAAAAAGGGAGTTCCCAAAGCTGGGCGTGGGTCCATTCACTTTGCCCGAAACGAGCTCTACTTTTGGTCCAGACATATTTCCCCGCTCGGGATCGAAGAATGATCCGGAGCCCGCAGCAAAGCCGCCTTCTATTGGCCCGGAGGAAGCTCATCCAGTGCGCAGCCTTGCAAGTGGACGCCTTCCCCGAGCCCGAGGATACCTCGCACACCTTGCACCGTGGACCCGGTGGACACCCATTCGGGGTCCTCGTGGGGGCGGTAGCGCCAGGCCCGCCCCAATTGATCGATCCAGCCCAGGTCCTGGTTGTGGCGGTTGCGCACGCTCAGCAAGACGGACCCCTCGGCTGTGGACTCCTCAAAGCGCACCAGGAATCCCCGCAGTTCGGACCCCTCGAGGACCTTCCAGCTATCCTGGGCCTTGGCGTGGCGTGCATTCAGGTCCCCAAAATCTTCGGATGAGGTGGACTCGCTCAGGCACCCCAACAGGGCGAGGGGCAGGGCAAGAAAGGCACTGGCTGCAAAGGATTGGTTTCGGAGCATGGTTTCATTCACAAGGGCTGGGCTCTCCCCTAAGATACCGTGCGTGGATACGACAGCTCTAGATTGCCATCGCAAGGCGGGCCGAATTGCGGCCGAGTGCCGCGAATGGGCCCGTGACAATATCCGTCCCGGTGTGACAGTCCGTCACATTTTGGAAACTATTGAGGACATGGTCCGGGAGAAAGGCGCTGCACCAGCCTTTCCGGCCCAATCCTCGCGCAACCACATCGCCGCGCATTACTGCTCCTCGCCCGACGATGAGTTGGCCTACGAGGAGGGCGATTGTGTAAAGGTGGACATAGGCGTCCATGTAGATGGTTACATAGGAGACACGGCCTGTTCCGTGGATTTGTCGAGCGACGGTCGCTGGACGCCCCTTGTGAAGGCCTCAGAGGACGCCCTCGCTGCGGCCATAGCCGCTGTCGAACCCGGTCGCCCCGTAGGCGAAATCGGCGCAGCCATTGAGCGCACGATCATGGCCGCGGGTTTCGAGCCCATCCGCAACTTGACTGGACATGGCCTGGCCCGCTGGAAGGTCCACACCGCTCCGCAGATCCCCAATTATGGCGAGGGTGGTGGCAGCCGATTGAAAGCCGGCATGGTCATCGCGATTGAACCCTTCGCTTGCACCGGACGTGGCATGATCACCGAAGCGGGCCGTTCCGAGGTCTTCATGATGGTGAGGCCACCGCGCAAGTCACGTGGGATTGACAAGGACATGCTTCGCGCGGTCATGGAATGGCGTGGTTTGCCGATCGCGCGCCGCTACTTTCCGAATTTCGATCTGCAGGTGGTCGAGGACACATTTTCTAAGCTAAGCAAACAGGGCTCCCTAATGCGCTACCCCCCCCTGGTCGAGAAGAAGGGTGTGATGGTCTCCCAGACCGAGCATTCCTTGTATGTGGGTGACGATGGCGTCGAGGTTTTGACAACCGTGTAACCAGCCATTGGGCAAACAACGGG
>JAAETM010000257.1 GCA_024228395.1 bacterium
CCCTTCTTGCCGCCACCGCATGGCCGATCCCCTCCCAAGAGGCCCCGTTTGGCTGGTAATTGCCTACAATGGACCCCACGCACACCCCCGCGACCCACCCCGCTTCCCCCCACTCTCCCGAAACTGCCCGCTTGGAATTCCTATCCACATAAACGATCGAAGTTGTCCCGACTGGGTACTGTCGCGCGTAAAAAAACAGGCGGCACATGTGGTTCGGTATTGGGAAAGGTGGCAACTTCAGCTCAGATCTCCCGCCATCTGCCCGAAAGGGAACGAGGATACCCACTAATGGCGCCTCCATATGAATCACCCATGCAGAGCGCCACCCAACACCAAAAAAAAAGTCCTAGCCCTTGGCTGTTGGGTTTCGCCGTTCTAGTGATCGTGATCCTCATTCCGCGCCTTCCTGTCAGGGCCAACAAAAAATTGCACGCTTCATCTCTCCCTGCTGTGGAAACCCCGTACTTGCTTGTGACTTTTGGATTCGCGGGGTGCGGGACCATTTGCCCGGGCCAACTTGGACGATTACAGGAAGTCGTCGAGGCTGCAAACACAAGGGGCCCCATGGTCTCAGCCGCGTTCGTCAACATGAACGCTAGCGAAGCCCCAGCCGTCACCGAGTACGTGAATGCCCTATCCACAGGCGTGATCGCCGTACGCCCCTCGCCGGACGAGTTGCAGGAGCTGTTACGCGAGTTCGGCGTCCAGTATTACGGAGATACCGAATCCACTGGACCTATTGAACACAAAGGAGACGTCTTTCTCCTTTCTCGGGCAGGTGAAGACTGGCGTTTGATCCGGTCCTTCCCCGGTGATTCCCTCGACACAAAACAAGCAATCGCTGCCCTGCAAGCCCTCCCCTCTCTCTGAATTATTCCATGAAACTCCTATCACCTGCATACGATCCCAAAGTAGATCTCGAAGCCAAAGAAGCTCTGCGCGAGGACTTCGTCGTTTCGGACAAGCTAATGATGACCCTGATGGTTTTCCATTGGGCACTAGCATGCACGCTTTCCGCATACCAGTTTGGCACATATACACTTGGCTTTGTCGGAGGAGGCCTGATTACGGCTGTCGCCTATCTGGCCAGCAAACAGTACACGGGAACGGCCGCTAGTAGAGCGACAATGGGCGTTTGCCTAGGTCTCTTCTCCGGTCTTTTTGTCACCCAGAACTTTGGGATGATTGAGGCGCACTTCCACGTGTTTATCCTGATCACGTTCCTATTACGCTATCGAGACCTTGCTCCCCTGTACGCAGCGACACTCGTGATTGTTGCCCACCACAGTTTCGGAACCTGGTGTCAATGGACTGGCGTCAATGTGAATGGATTCGAGATCGTTGCATTCAGCTGGGGGTCCCAGAGCCTGGCCCCGTTGCTCATTCACAGTTTCCTTGCTGTGTGTTCCGTGGCCGTGGGCACCATTCTCATTCGCAACAGTTCAGCGCAATTCTGCGAAACGTTTACAGCCTCCCAAGAACTACAGGTGGCCCTCAAAAAGAACGAAGCCACCATGGAACGGTTCAGAGAGTCCTCACGCCAAAGCGAGGAAATCGCTGAGCATTTGCGCGCAGCTGCGGAGCAGATCCAGAGCATTCTTTTGAACAAAGGCGACAACGTAGATGGGTCCTACTCATTGCATCAACTTGCATCCTCCGTCCAGTCGCTCAACTCACAAACCCTCGAAAACTCCGAGAGGGCCAAACAAGCCCGGCAGGAAGCTCAAGAGTCTCGCAAGATTGCCTTGGATGGAGACGCATCCATGGTGAAGCTCAAGGATGCGATGTCTGGGATCCTCACCGCCACCGAAGATGTACAAGGCGTGGCCAAGGCAATCGAAGGCATCGCCTTCCAAACCAACCTGCTCGCGCTCAACGCGGCAGTCGAAGCAGCCCGTGCTGGCGAAGCTGGGAAAGGTTTCGCGGTTGTGGCGGAAGAGGTTCGCAATCTGGCACTGGGTAGCTCCGATGCGGCCAAGGAAGTAGCGACACTTATCGACCGCGCCAAGGCAAGCGTTGGCAACGGGGTGGATATCACCGGCGAAACAGCCCAAACCCTGGCAGAGATCGTCTTAGGCGCGGAAAAGGTGGCCTCAGCCATCGACGTCATCGGCTCATCCTCAGAAGAGCAGGCGTCTGGCTTGAGTACCGTGGTCAGCAACATTGATCGACTGACTAGCGAAGTGCAACAACTGCGATCCTTGACGACATCCACCTGATCCGAAATCCGCGATAGTACGTGTCCTTCCGGCAAGCGTGCTCAAAATCGGCATTTTTGGACCTGTAAGGTCATCCTCGTTCGACTCACCGAGCGGAGATAACCATGCAAACACAAAAACGACCCCATTGGCGCGAAGATTTCACCGTCGCAGAGCACGCATTCAAGGAATGGAGGACAGCGCGCAAAAAAGGCGCACGGATTCCCCATGACTTGTGGCAGTTAGCGCTCGACCTGGCCAAGCGGCATAGCGTGGCCAAGGTGGCTGTCACACTTGGGCTCATGACCCGCTGGCTCATTGCGAAGAAGATCCCCACCCGCATGGCCTAACTCGTGCACCCAGGCCGCCCGCACCCACAAACTCCGCAAGCCCGGAACAAACTCAAGGTCCCGGGCTAGCGCCTTATGGTCGCAATACCAAATCCTGCCATTTTTGCCGCAACCGCACC
>JAAETM010000258.1 GCA_024228395.1 bacterium
CGCGGCTCTGACCGTCTTGGAGCACCCGCGCTTCGTCTCGGGTGACATCGACACGCACTTCCTGGAGAGCTTGACCATCGAGCCGCCCGTGGAATACGACGTCCTGGTGGCCGCGGCCTGTGCGATCTATCGTCACAACAAGGCCAAGCGCAGCGCCATGGACCCCGAAGCTTCCAGTCGCGAGGATTGGAAGGAACGTGGACGCCGTGAGCGTTCCGCTTACGCACGCCGATCGATTGAACGTGGAGGACAGGTATGAAACTTTTTGTAGATATGCACGGCCGCGAGTACGAGGTCGATTTGATCGAGCAGGCCGGCCAGCGTGAACTGCGCGTGGACGGCAAGGTCGTGGACCTGGATTACCGGGAAGCGGACAACCTGGGTCAATTGATCGTGATGATGAATGGTCAGAGTTATGGCCTATCCATCGAGGGCGATACCCATGAGACCCATGTGACCTTGGCGGGTCACAGTTATGCGGTTCACATGGAAGACGACCGTGAGCGCGCGGCCAACCTGGCTGCGAAAGAGGCCTCGGGAGGGGGCGGACCCGTAGAAGCTGTCATGCCAGGCATCGTGGTCGAAGTTCTCGTGGAAGAGGGCCAAGCCGTGGAAGAAGGCACTCCGCTATTGATCTTGGAAGCCATGAAAATGCAAAACGAGATCAAAGCTCCGGGCCCCGGTTCCGTGGCTGAGGTGCGCGTCAAGGCCGGGGAAACCGTGGCCGGTGGCGCGATCTTGCTCGTGCTTAAAGGCGAAGAGTGAAGGTCAGTGGCCTAGAGCGCAGCTTGCTGGATTGGATCGAGATTCCCTCGATCACCGGCGATGAGGCGAACTACGGTGAGGCCCTCGGGGCCGCGCTGCAAAAGCGTGGCTTCGATGTGGAGCGGCAGGAGGTGGAGCCAGGCAGGTTCAACCTGTTGGCGCGGGCCGGCCGGCCGGAGGTCGTGTTTTGCACACACTTGGACACGGTGCCACCCTTCTTTGGATCTAAGGTGAAGGATGGCGTGATCCACGGTCGCGGTTCCTGTGATGCAAAGGGGCAAGCGGCTGCCATGCTTTTTGCCGGCGAGCGACTGCTGGCCGCGGGCGAAGACCGGGTGGCCTTCCTATTTACCGTGGGGGAGGAAACCCTCTCCGATGGCGCACGCCTTGCCAATCGATCTTTGGCCGATCCTTGGGCACCCAAACATGTGATCGTGGGGGAGCCCACCGAATCCAAGTTTGTGGCCGGGCACAAGGGCCTGTTCCATGCCCATTTGGTGGGGCATGGCGTGGCTGGACATTCCTCCCAGGACGTGGGACCCAGCGCCGTGCATGAGCTGATCCGCGCCGCCGCCCGGGCCTTGGATGCCGACTGGGGCGAGCATGAACTGATGGGACCGGGCACTTTGAACCTGGGGCAAATGGAAGGCGGCGTGGCGCCCAATGTGGTGGCCGCCGACGGGCGTTTGGGTTTTCTCTTGCGCGCTGTAGAAGAACCCGAAGTCGTGCGCGAGCGCTTGCTCTCCCTGCTCGGGGAACATGTGGAGCTGGTGCAAACCGGCAATGCCTACGGCCCCGTGGACTTCTTGGTTCCTGAAGGTGAAGAGAGCCAGATCGTGGCCTTCGGCACCGATGCGCCGCACCTGCGCGCCTGGGGCCAGCCGCTCATGATCGGCGCAGGGTCGATCATGGACGCCCACACCGACCACGAACAAGTGAAGCGCCGTGACCTGGAGGACCTGGTCGGCCGCCACGTGCAAACCGTTCAGTATCTATTGCAAAGGATCGACTCCCAATGAGCGAGCATCCGAGTGGTGAGGAACTGTTGGCCGCCCTGGAAAGCGGCAGCGTGCGCGCGGCCTATCCGGAAAACGGTGGCTGGGTGGTGCCCTCCTGGGTCAAGGGCGGCATCTTGGAGATCTTCCGCAACAGCGCCATCGTACCCACCGGCATTGAGGTGCGAGCAGGGGATGGGCTGGCCTTCTGCGACAAGGATGCTTTTCCCGTGCGCCGTTTCGATGCGGCGAGTGGTGTGCGTTTGGTCCCTGGAGGATCCTCGGTGAGGCGTGGGGCACACCTGGGCAAAGGGGTGGTCTGCATGCCGCCGATGTATGTGAACGTGGGCGCTTTTGTGGGCGCTGGCAGCATGGTCGACAGCCACGCGTTGGTGGGTTCCTGTGCGCAGATCGGCGAGGGCGTACACCTGTCCGCCGCCGCCCAAATCGGCGGGGTTCTCGAACCCGTGGGCGCCCGCCCTGTGATCGTGGAGGATGGCGCTTTCATCGGTGGGGGAGTCGGTATCTATGAGGGCGTTCTGATCGGACCGAACGCGGTCATTGCCGCTGGTGTGGTGCTGACCGCCAGCACTCCTGTCTTCGATCTGGTGAACGAAACCGAGCTGTGCGGGTCCAGCGAGGCTCCCTTGAGCATTCCCCCCGGCGCGGTCGTGATTTCCGGCACGCGCCCCGCCTCCGGCGCCTTCGCCCAATCCAAGGGCCTCAATCTGGTCTGTGCCCTGATCGTCAAGTACCGGGATGCGGGTACGGATGCGGCGGTGACATTGGAGCAGGCCTTGCGGTCGTGATGCAAACACGGTGTCACAAAACGGCGTCAGAGGGGTCTTGGCACCGCTTTGAATCGAGGAAATCACGGGCCTCAAGCATTTGGGGAATCCTGTCGAATGGACGATAGGAGTGGACTCATCCGCACTCCAAGCTCCCATGAATCCGCTTCCTGAACCGACAACCCCCAACGGCAGCCCCGCAACCCCGTTCCCGACCGAAATCGACACCCTCCTGGTGTTGGGCGGTGGCGGCATGCGCGGTATGGCCCACGTGGGAGTCCTGCGCGCCATGCGCGATCTGGGCGTGAAGTTCGATGCCGTGGTGGGCACCAGTATCGGGTCCCTGATCGGAGCCATGGTCGCCACCGGCCAGGAGCTTGACGACATCGAGAAGTTCGTCTGCAGCCTGAAGAAGGACAACTACTTCCGCCTCAACAAGATCAAATTCCTCCTCAAAGGAATCCGCACACCCAGCGTTTATCAGGGCGATACCTTCCGGGCCAGCTTGGAGGAGATCCTGGCGGATGGCCAGTTCAAGGACCTGACGATGCCGTTCTGGTGCAACTCGGTTTGTCTGGAGACGGGGGGCAACCTCTTCTGGGGGGCTCCCGGCTACGACGACCTTTCCCTTGTGGACGCCGTTTATGCCTCCTGCGCCCTGCCCGGTGTCTTCGAGCCGTTCGAGCGCGACGAACGGCACTACATGGATGGGGGCATCGTCGACCCCCTACCCCTGCGCTGGGCGCGCATGCTCAAACCCAAGCGCATCATCGCGGTGGACCTTTCGATCAAGGGCACCTTCTCCGCTCCCAAGTACAAAAAGCGAGCCGTCGGCGCCCTCTTCCGCTCCTTTGAGATCACCCAAGAGGTGATCGTGGAGCAGATGCTGCACATGCACGGGGGCAAGGGCGTGACCCTCATCCAGCCCAAGGTTGGACACCTGCACCGCTTCGATTTCGACGAGGTCCCCGATGTGATCGAGGCCGGCCGCCTGGCCGCGGAACGCGTTCTGCTCGCCCATCAAATGACCTGCGATTTGGTTTCGGTCGAAGGCCAGCAAGGCCTGGCGTGTCCAGTGGAGCCCCGGGACTACGTGAACTTGTACTTGGACCCCAGCGCCTGTGTGGGCTGCGGCATGTGTTCCATGGTCTGCGAAAGCAAGGCCTTCGATGGGCTCAGCGGAATCCCAGCCCAGATATTGAAAGCGCGCAACTATCAGTGCACCCGCGACCACGCCTGCGCCCGCAATTGCCCGACTTCGGCGATTCGGTTGAG
>JAAETM010000259.1 GCA_024228395.1 bacterium
TCCAAGGCGATTATCCGTTCGGCCAAGCTGCTCTCCCATATGGCCCGCTCCCAGGAGTTTGGGATCCGCGAGGCCCATGCCGAGTTTGATTTTGCCGATGTGATGGAGCGGGTGCAGCGGGTGATCAAGGACGTTGAGCCCCATGACTCGGTGGAGCGCTATACAGAACTCGGAGTGGATGTGATCCAGGGCGAGGCCAATATCACCTCACCCTGGACGGTGGAGGTAAAAACTGACGACGGCAGCCAGACCCTCACCACTCGTAACATCGTCATCGCCACCGGCGCACGCCCCTTTGTGCCCCCGGTTCCGGGGATTGAGGAGATTGGTTATCTCACCTCCGACACCGTCTGGAACCTGCGCACACGCCCGGAGCGTTTGCTGGTTCTGGGGGGCGGTCCCATCGGCTCGGAACTGGCGCAGGCCTTCTCACGCCTGCGTTCCAAGGTCACCCAGATCCAGCCGCGTTCCCCGCCGCTGGGGCGTGACGGTCCTGAGGTTTCGGAGA
>JAAETM010000260.1 GCA_024228395.1 bacterium
CACGGGTGCCGAGGCGATCCACCCGGGTTATGGTTTCCTCTCTGAGAACGCCGTGTTCGCACGCCGCGTGACGGAAGCGGGTTTGGCCTGGATCGGTCCTCCGCCGGAGGCCATCACGGTCATGGGCGACAAGATCGAAAGCCGCCGCGCCATGGCCAAGGCCAACGTGCCCTGCGTACCCGGGCTGACCGATCCCGTGGAGGACGTGGCGGAAGCCGTCCGCGAAGCGGAAGGCATCGGCTACCCGATCGCCATCAAAGCCGCCGCCGGTGGTGGGGGCAAGGGCATCCGCATCGTGCGCGATCCCTCCGAGATGGAATCCGCCTTCCGTCAGGCATCGGGTGAAGCGGTCAGCGCCTTTGGCGACGGTCGTCTCTACCTCGAACGTTACATCGACAACCCGCGCCACGTGGAGATCCAGGTCATGTGCGATTCCCATGGGAACCGCGTGCACCTGTTCGAGCGCGAGTGCTCGATTCAGCGCCGCCACCAAAAGTTGGTGGAGGAAGCACCTTGCTGCGTGATCACCGAGGAGATGCGCAAGGCCATGGGCGATGTGGCGTTGCGCGCTGCGGAGCACGTGAGCTACGAAGGCGCCGGCACGGTGGAGTTCCTTTGGGAGAAGGGCGAGTTCTTCTTCCTGGAAATGAACACGCGCCTGCAGGTGGAACACCCGGTCACCGAGTTGATTACGGGTGTGGACCTGGTGCGCGAGCAGTTGCTTGTGGCCGCTGGAGAAAAACTCTCCATCAGCCAAGACGAGCTGACGATTCATGGTCACGCGATCGAGGTGCGCATCAACGCCGAGGACGCGACCCAGGGTTACTTGCCTTCGGTGGGTACTTTGCACAACCTGCGCGCCCCGGGCGGTCCTTGGGTTCGTTTGGATACGGCCATGTACCGGCATATGGAAGTGGGGCTGACCTACGACCCGATGCTGGGCAAGTTGATCGTGTGGGGCCCCGACCGGACCTCCGCCATCGAACGCATGAAGCGCGCCCTCGCCGAAATGAACGTGGGCGGAGTTCGCACCTCGATGCCCGCGGCTCTGACCGTCTTGGAGCACCCGCGCTTCGTCTCGGGTGACATCGACACGCACTTCCTGGAGAGCTTGACCATCGAGCCGCCCGTGGAATACGACGTCCTGGTGGCCGCGGCCTGTGCGATCTATCGTCACAACAA
>JAAETM010000261.1 GCA_024228395.1 bacterium
ACCAGCTCGGAAGTCCGCCAGGAGCTGGCTGCCCGGAACGTCTCCATCAGCACCAGCGAGATCCACCATCTCGGACGAATGTTCATCATCTATCTCGCCCTCGCCCATCGCCAGCGTGCTCCCCACATCCGGCAAGCCATCGAGCACAACGGCGGCTATCTTCTCCATCTCGATGGCACCTGCGAAGGGGCCAGTCCGATGCTCATGGCCGGGCTGGACTCCATCACCGAGATTGTCCTGGGCAGCGTTAAGGCGCCCACCGAACGAGCCGAGTACATCACCCCCTTCCTGCAGGAAATCCAGAACCGCTACGGCGATCCGGTCGCCACCGTCCGGGACATGGGCCATGGCATCGGCAAGGCCATCCAAGAAGTCTTTCCCCAGGCCAAAGACTTCATCTGTCACTTCCATTTCCTGCGCGACATCGGAAAAGATCTCCTGGGCGACGACTATGACACCATCCGCAAACGGCTGCGCCACTATGGCGTCCGGGCCAAGCTTGGCCGGCACGCCCGGGCTTTGAAAACGACGTTCGAGCAGAACCCAGCCCTGCTGGATGTACTCCCCCTCACCTCCGAGCCCGCTTCCGTGCCGGATGCCCTCCTGAAACACACCCCCGCGGTCTGCGCCTATGCGCTGATCCAATGGACGCTCGCCGGACTCCACCACGGCGACGGCTACGGGTTCCCCTTTGATCGGCCCCACCTGGAGCTGGCCAAACGGCTCTCCGTGCTTCGGCAGAAGCTCCAGGCCCTCGAAAACCTTCCCTGGCGAGGCCAATGGCGCGACAACGATCCGTTCCGGAAAACGCTGGCCGCTATCGGCCCGCTGCTGGACGATTCGGCTTTGCCCAAGGCAATCGCCAGCATCGAACGCAACATTCAGGTCTTCGATGCCCTCCGCGATGCCATGCGACTCGCGCCCAAACACGGAGCCCAAGGGCTCAATGATTCCGGCAGGCAAGAGGATATGCAGACCATCGAAGCAGGCGTCACACGCTTCCGCCACTGGCTTACCACCCATCCTGCCTGCGCCAACGACCCCGACTACACAAACTTTCTCGGCCAACTCGACCAGTACTGGGAAAAGCTCTTCGCTGACCCCATTCTCGTCAATACTCCCGCCGGGCCTGTCCAGATCCAGCCGCAACGTACCAACAACATCATGGAGCGCTTCTTCCGCCGAGAGAAACAAGGAAACCGCCGAAGAACCGGAAACATCCACATGGGAAAGTTCATCCAGACCATGCTCGCCGACACCCCTCTGGTAAAGAACCTCGACAACCCACGCTACCTGGAGATCCTGCTCGAAGAACACAAAACCCTCGAAGACCTGTTCGCCGACATCGACCACAACGGCGTGCGGACCCAGCTGCTGGAAGCCCAGAAACGCGTCGACAAAGTGCCCGCCAAAATCCAAAAGCTCATTGCCCAGTCGGAGTTTCCGGAAACCATCCACGTCGGCTTCTCCAAGCTGTATCAAACCCTCAAAAGCGGACCAGATTCCAACCGTTCGTTGGGACAATAGGATTCCGGTAACCTCAAAGGCCGATCTGCAGGCGGCGGGCACCCAAGCCGTCGACCGGCGGGTCGACCCGGAGCGGCTCATCGTCCGGCGAACGACGGGCTCGACGGGACGCCCGTTTGAGATCCGCCGCACATGGTATGAGGAGCGGCTGCTGGGCCACTATCG